>JBPOJG010000085.1:0-4471 GCA_052033835.1 Spirochaetota bacterium | reverse complement strand
ATTTTACCAGATTTAAGCTGATTTCACCTGAGGACTTCAGACGGGTCAAGGAACTTTGTGTACAGAAAGACTGGGATGGCGCAAAAGATATTCTGAAGACTATGAGCAGAGGGGCGATTACTCAGGTTCTTTATCATTCTGTAGAGCAGAGAAGAAGAGACAGTGCATTCATCGAAGATGAGATTCGTTCTGAGAGTTACAGACAGATTCATAATATGGAAAGGTTTCTGACCGGACTTGGAACAATTGCTACGATTTCTCCTCTTTTGGGGGTTCTCGGAACAGTCCTCGGAATGATCCGTTCATTCGCAGAGGGAACCGGAACGAAGGGAGCTGAGGTCGGGATCAGTGAGGCTCTGATTACAACTGCAATGGGACTCGCAGTGGCAATTCCTGCATATATTTTCTACAATTATCTGGTCAGACTCAAAGAGATAAAAATCAATGAGATGGAAAATCTTTCTTCTCAGCTTCTGCCGATTCTCGAAAAGAAATAGTCTAACTGACAGATAATGTATAAGCTCAGAAGAACAACTAAACCTTTCGACAGAATAGATATCACATCCCTGATTGATGTGATATCTTTTATTGTTATCTATTTTCTGATCAATGCCACTTTGGAAAAAGGGACATCGATCAAAATTGAGCTTCCCAGGTCTTCCACTTCTGCGACCAAGGAGAAAAATCCTGATGAACTTATCATTACTGTGAGCAAGCAGGGAAAAATATTTTTGGATAAGGACCCGACTGCCATTCCTGTCGACAAACTGAAAGACAAGATTATCAGTTTCCTCGGCCCAAAGGAAAAAAGAGATCCAAAGAAAAACCGTGTCATTATAAAGGGTGATGGAACAGCCAGCTACCAGACTGTAGTGAAAGTCATTGATGAAGTAAATGCAGCAGGTGTCACCAGATTCAATCTTGCAATGGTGAAAAATGGCGGAACATCAAATGCACCTCCGGCAGAAGAACCGGAAACTCCAGAAGAACAGTAGTAAGAATCGGAATTGAGAAACAAAAATTTTTTAGGACTGGGGCTGCTTGGGCTGTTCTTTGTAATTCTGTTCCAGCTTTTTATTACTCCCTCAAAACTGATTTCCGACAGATCTCAGTATTTAGGCAAAAAAATATCGGACATTAAATTTTCAGGAAATAAAAATACTCCTTCAGATGACATACTTTCCGTTCTCGAAATGAGAAAAGGAAAAACGGTGACTGAAAAAATGCTGAACGATGATCTGAAGGCACTTTTCGGAATGGGAGCCTTTTACAATATTGATGTACAGGCAGAACTTGATTCTGAGGGCAATGTCATTATCATTGTGGAGGTCAAAGAGAGACCGAGAGTGGAAGAAATCGAATTTATCGGTGCCGATGAAGTCTTTCCAAGTGATATGAAGGATAAAATGCCTCTCAAGGAAGGTGAGGTCATTACTCCTGAAAAAGTGAATGCTACAAAAGAAGTCATCATGAAAAAATACAAGGATGAAGGTTACTTTCACGCTTATATCAAAGCCGAGCTCGGTGACATCAATCCTAAGACGAATCTGGTAAAAGTAAAATTCATCATTGATGAGGGGGACGAAATCCCTGTTGCAAAAATCAATATTCTTGGGACTCAGAATATTGATCCTTCAGAACTGATGCAGATCCTGGATCTGAAGGAAGCAGGTCTCATCGAAAGCGGGCATTTTAAAGAAGCGGCTTATGAGACTGACAAGCAGAAAATTGTAGCCTATATGAAGACAAAAGGGTACAGGGATGCGGATCTTGTACCGGAAGGTACGGGATGGGAAATCCACTGGGAAAATCCTAAGATCAAAGATAAACGTGTCATCATAGTAAATTTTAAAGTCTATGAAGGTGATCAGTATTTTTTCAACGGATACAGTCTTTCGCACGATATGACTGATGACGGAAAGGGGAATCCTGTTTTTTTAAACAAGGAAAAACCGGAAAATCTGCAGTCCGACAAGTCAAAATGGAAGCCGATTTACGAAGCAAAATTTTTGGAAAATCTTTTCGAATTTACGGACAGTGATACCGGTGTCATTTTTGATGAAGGAAAATTCCAGAGAGACAAGGGAGTAATTAACGAACTGTACAGTGCAAAAGGATATATCTTTGCACAGGTTGTGACTAGGAACAGAACAATCACTCTGGATTCCGACACTCTCTCCTCTTATGAAAGCTGTTCAGTCTATAAGGGCAATCAGACTGAATGTGAAGAACAGAACAAAAAACTGAATATTAAAAAACTGAGAGAAATGCTCACTAAAAAACCGGAAATGAAAGGACAGAAATTTGAGCATGTGGATTTCATGATCCGTGAAAACTATCTGGCCTATATAGAAAATATCATTATCAAAGGAAATAAGAAAACTCAGGATAAGGTTATTCGAAGAGAACTTCTGTTCAAGCCGGGTGATCTTTTCAATTCAGCACTCGTAAACAGATCGAGAGAAAGAATTTTCAACTTGGGGTATTTTAAGGAAGTCAACTTCAATTCGAGACCAGGTTCAGACGAAACCAAAATGAACCTGATCATTGATCTGATTGAGCAGCCTACCGGAACGATTTCCATGGGGGGAGGTTACGGAACGATTTCAGGGTTCAGTATTTTCACTGAACTCGGAGAAAACAACCTGAATGGAACTGGGCAGAAAATTTCAGGAAGAGTGGAGTTCGGTCCTCTCAGGAGATTTTTTCAGCTTTCCTGGACGGAGCCTTGGATTTACAACAGACCCTGGGCACTTACATTGAGTATGTTTTACTCCTCAAGAACTATCAACGTAGGAGCTGCTTCCATTACAGACAGCGGAACTGGGGCAATCAAGGAAAGAGCATCCTATGACAGAGAGGGGATAGGTTTTTCCATAGGAGTCGCTCACAGAGTCTTTATCAACTGGACTCACTTCCATAGGTATTCGCCGAGTTTCTTTCAGTCTACGAATGCGACCTCGCTTGCAGATGATTCCATTCGTGCAGAAGTGAACAGAGGCTGGCAGTTCAGATCAGAAATTACAAACGGTATCGGTTATGATTCAAGGGATAATATATTCACTCCTACGTCCGGACTGAACGCTTACATTGCAGTTTCAAACGTTGGACAGTATCTGGGAGGGCAGAGTCATTTTGACAGATTCAATCCTGTATTTGAATTTTATCATTCCTGGTTTGATTATACATTTGGCGGGATGATTCGTTCGAATGCACTCAGAAGATGGAAAGTAGTACAGGAATTCAGGTCTTCAAGCGTATTCACTTATGAAAGACCTCCCAAATTTGGAAGGGCAGGCGGAGGGATTGGAAATCTCCAGTTTGATGAGATAGAGAAACAGAGAAATCCATTCATTCAGCAGCAGGATCTGCAGTTTTTGGGAGGATACGAATCTCTCCGAGGATGGAATTTTCAGGATGTGCTGTATCCTAGAGAGTGGAGAAACGGCGCCAATCACAGGATGCTTTTCAGTTCTGAACTGCGTTTTCCTATTGAACCGAGTCTTCTCTGGCTTGTGGCATTTCTGGATGCAGGTGCACTCTATGAAGAGGTCGGAAGATGGACTGGCACGAGAAAAGACAATGCGAGAAATTATCAGACCGCACTCTGGCAGACTTTGGGTACAATGACACCGGGAGAGGCATATCTTAGGGCGAATTATGAACCTTTTTCGATTCGGCGTCTCGCACCCGATCAGAATCCATTTGAAAAGGACAATCCAGAAAATCTGGTATTAAAAATGGATAATATAAATATCCGAAGAATGAAATTTTCCTGGGGGCTTGGACTCAGAATTCAGATACCTGTGCTCCCGCTTCGACTGTATTTTGCTCAGAAACTGTATTATGAGGACGGAGGTCTGCATCCGTATCCCAGCGATCCGAACTTTACTTTCGTGTTCGGTATCGGGGACTTCCGTTTCTGATCTCTTATCTTCTGTAGATTTCCATTGCTTCCAGATAGATTTCTGCAGAAGGGGGTTCTATTTTCTTTCCATTTTCCAGAAGCTGCGAAACCCATCTTCTTTCTGTAAAATCGCAGAAGTCTCTGATTTTTCTTCCTGAAAGACCTTCCATCTTGGATGAAATTCTGCTCCGCTCCTCTTCGCTCAGATGTACTGCATAATTGCCAAGGATTGCTGTTCTTTCTTTTGTGTCGGGAAGGGGAAACAGAATACTTTTGTCGAATCTCGAAACAAGGGCTGAATCGAGATCCTGTTTTCTGTTTGTGGCACCGATTGTGACTGTGTTCGGTTTTCCTTCAAATCCGTCTAGTTTTCTGAGAAGAACGGATAGAAGTTTTCTTGTTGCCTCAAACATTCCGTCTTCTCTCTTTCCTGCCAGTGAGTCAATTTCGTCTAGAAAAAGAAGACTGGCGGGAAAAAGTTCAGCAGCATCAAATACCAATGCCAGATTTTGGGAACTTTCTCCGTAGTATTTGCTGAGAATGGATTCTATAGGAACATAGATC
>JBPOJG010000168.1:0-14946 GCA_052033835.1 Spirochaetota bacterium | reverse complement strand
CCGCTGACGAGAGGTCCGTAAGAATTTCCTGTACAAGTCACTTTGACATTCTTTACATCGACAGTACTGATGACTCCTTCCGGATTTTCCAGGATGCAGTTTTGAAGTGAAGGCTGAGTTACAACACTGACAAGATAGGAAGATGAATCAGGCAGTTTGGTACTGAATTTAAATTCACCGTTGGATTTGAGTGTAAGATTTTCACCGTTGCTGTTCTTTAGAACAAGAGTTCCGAATAAATTGCTGACAGTTCCGCCGAGAGAATATGACCCCACAAGCGCTGCCGCATTGCCGTATTTCAGTTTGAATTTTCTGGCCATACAGCCGGATAAAATCAGCAGTATGAAGAATAAGGAGACGGTTTTTATATATATTTTCCTTTCCATAAATCAAAATCCCCCTAATCCACTTTGAGAACGGTGTTCAGCAGAATGTCAAGATTTTTTTTTCGGAAACAGGAGAATTTTCCCGCCGACCTGAATGAATTCAATTTATTTTTCTAATCGTATGATTGTTTCTGTCAGAAACGTAAAGATTTACACCATCACTTGTAATTCCTCTCGGTAAATTGAATCTTGCGCTGGCAGAAGTGGATGAATTAATATAACCTGAAGAAGTTCCCGAAGGAGCATTTCCTGCAACGGTGCTCACTGTTCCTGTGGAGAGATCAATTTTTCGAACAGCATTGTTTCCTGTATCGCATACATAAAGATTTGTGCCGTCGGACACAATTCCTTCCGGATTTTTAAATTTTGCAGAAGCTCCGATTCCGTTCAAATGACCCTGTGCACCGCCTGCCAGTGTATTCAGCGTCCAGACGCCGATTCCGACAGAGTAGATTGCGTCAGCACTTTTATCGGAAATATAAAGTGTAGAACCGACTAGCGTCATATCTCTGGGGTCATTCAGGCCGGATGCAACAGGCTGAAGAATGTTTGTAGAAAGATTCAATTCAAAGACCTGACCGGTAAACTTTTCTGAAATATACAGATTATTTCCATACACAACCATTCCTCTCGGCGTCTTGAGATTCGTATTATCCGTAATCAGAGTGGTCACCTGACCGTTGGACAGAACAATTCTTCTGATAGAATTGTTCGGAGCATCTGCCACATAAAGAAAAACTCCGTCAGTAGTGATAAATTCAGGACTGTCAAACTGAGCGCTTGTTCCGATTCCGTCAGCAAGTCCCTGCACTCCGCTTCCGGCAAGCGTGGATACCGATCCGTCACTCAAAGAAATTTTACGGATTACATGATTGTTTTTATCTGCAGAATACAGATACGTTCCGTCAGTCACAAGCCCTGAAGGACTGTCAAATGCGACCGAAGAAGGAGTCGCCGAATCTGCATAACCGGAAGTCCCTGTTCCGCAGGTTGTATTCGGACTGCAGAATGAACCTGTAAAAGTAGTCACTCCGCCTGTCAAGGTCAGAGGATTGATAATCGTTCCGCTCGAAAGTGCGCCATTTGCATTTCCTGTACAGGTGATGTCAATATTGGATATGTCTGAAGCACCTACTGTACCCTGTGCATTCTGAATCACACAGTTCTGATTGATCGGCTGGGACTGAACTGCAACTGAGTAAGTATTTCCAGAGAGAATTGAAGAAGAAAATACATAACTTCCATTGGATGTAATTGTAAGGGAATCTGTTCCGTTATTGGAAACCGTCAGAGTACCGGAAAGACTGACAACTGTTCCTCCGATTTTATAAGATGAGGAATTTGTGCATATGACTTTGATCGAACTGACGTCTGATCCGGCAACCGTTCCGGTCCCGTTCTGCACAGAACATACTGCGTTTGCAGGCTGAGTCTTCACTGCAGCAGAGTAGGAAGTCTGATCATTCTGTTTCACATCAAAACTGAAAACACCGTCAGCACTGAGAGTTTTTGTGTCAGTTCCGTTATTGGAAAGCACAACATTTGAACCGGAAGGAAGACCTGAAAGTGATCCTCCGACAGAATAACTGCTGCTGACTACAGAAGACAGAGGCATCAAGAAGAGAATTTTTTTCTTTCTCGATGAACAGGAGGATATGAGCAGTCCTGCTAAAATCAGACCGATTGTAAAAACTCTTCTGCTCATTTTAATTGACCTCTATTCCTATATGACAGTTATCTGAAGCAGTTTTCTTACGAAAATTAGACATTCCTCTGAAAAATCAGGTGAGAATCTTTGTCGCAAGTCCCAGAAAGCAGAAAAACCCGAACATATCGGTGCATGCAGTTACAAAAATTGAGGATGCCACCGCAGGGTCAACCTTGAAAAACTTCAGAACCAGAGGCACCAGTGATCCGATCAGTCCGGCAATACTCAGATTAATGAGCATCGCAAGACCGATCACCACAGAAATCCGAATATCAAAACGGATAAAATATGTTGCAATGAATGTAATAAGTCCGATAGTAAGTCCGTTTATAATTCCGATGGTAAATTCTTTTCTGACTGCAGAAAACCAGTTGTAGTTTGTAAGTTCGCCTGTAGCGAGACTTCTCACAACAATTGTGATCGCCTGAGTGCCTGCATTTCCTCCCATACCGGCAACAATAGGCATAAGGGAAGCAAGGATCACTATTTTCTGTATCGTATCTTCAAAGAGAGATACAATCGATGCGGTAAACATTGCAATCACAAGATTAGTGGAAAGCCAAAGCAGTCGGTGCTTGACTGAACCCCAGACTGATGTCTTGATTGTCTCTTCTTCCCCTACTCCAGCAAGACCGTAAATATCTTTTGTAGCTTCTTCCTGCACAATGTCGAGAACATCATCCACAGTAATCCTTCCGATCATTCTTCCGTCATCATCTACGATGGGTGCGGTCACCAGATCATACTTTCTAAAGTGTTTTGCAACTTCTTCCTGATGAGTATTTACATGAATCGGCCTCACAGGTTTCATCAGTTTGTAAACTTTCATTTTTGGTGATGCAAGAAGAATATCCTTCAGGCGGACACAGCCTTTCAGCATTCCCAATTCATCTACGACATATATTATATATATATCCATCCCCTTCGCTGTCTGTCTGAGAGAATGAATTGCCTTTCTCATACTGTCGGAGGTTCTGATGACAGCAAAGTCGAGGTTCAGCATTCTTCCTGCTGTACCTTCTTCATATTCCAGCTGAAGTCTGATTTTTCTGGATTCTTCCCTGCTGATCGTGCCTAAAATTTCTTCAGCCTTGTCCTTGTCCAGATCGGAAAAAAAATGAGTTCTTTCGTCAGATTCCAGCTGACCGATAATGATGCTCAGCTCATTCAGGCTGAGATTTTCCACAAGCACTGACTGCTTTTCATCGGAAAGCTCTACGAAGATTTTTCTCTGCTTCTCTTCCTCACAGTGCCGGAATAGAAAAAGAAAATCCTCCTCCTTCAGAACTTCGACTGCTTCTGCAATATCTGCCGGATGGGCATACAGAAGATAGTTTTCAATAAAGGTGAGATTTTTATTTTCAATCTCTTCCTGTATGGATTCTACAGCAGTAAAAAGTTTTTCTTCTTCATTTATAAATTCAGATTTTTTTTTATCAGTCATAATTTTCTACTGAGAGTATTTTTTCCTTATATCTTTAGACCAAATGGATTCTAATCGGTCCTTAAGAGTTTTGTCTGTACCCCTTTCCGTGGGAAAATAAAACTGAGGAGGGTTTTCCTTCAATTCGTCAGGAAAATAATTTTCAAGGATAAAGCCAAGAGAAAAATCATGAGGATACTGATAACCTTTGGAATTTCCTTCCTTTCTGTGAAGAAATGTAGGTGCGTTTCTCAGATGAAGAGGAACTGTAATTTTACTGTAATTTTTTTTCACAAATTCCTGAGCAAGACCTATTGCCCTGTAAGAAGCATTCGATTTCGGTGATGCTGCAAGAAAACAGGTCACCTGTGAAAGAATAATTCTTCCTTCCGGCATCCCGATCCTTTCAAGTGCTGACAGACCTGCTTCTGCGAGCATCAGTCCCTGAATGGAAGCATTGCCTACATCCTCGCTTGCAAGAATCAGAAGCCGCCTCATAATAAACAGAGGATCTTCGCCTCCTTCAAGCATTGCAGCCAGATACAAAAGAGCTGCATCCGGATCACTTCCTCTCACTGACTTGATGAATGCAGAAATATAATCATAATGATTTTCCTTATTCCTGTCATAAGAAAGAATCTGAGAGGAAAAAACTTCAGACACTGATTCGACTGTCCAGCCGCCTTCGGGGGATTCGAGAGAATCCAGAAGCTCGAGAAAATTCAGAAACTTTCTCGCATCTCCTCCTGAAAAATTAATGATATTGTCTATACAATTTTCATTCAGGACGGTTCCGAGAGAAAAATCACGGACGGCCCTTTCATACAGTATAAAGAACGAATTTCTCTCCAGAGGATAAAGCCGAAATATCTGACATCTTGAAAGAAGGGCTCTGTTCACTCTGAATGCAGGATTTTCTGCTGTGGCTCCCATCAGTATGATTCTTCCTTTCTCCACACTGTCGAGAAGACTGTCCTGCTGCGAGGAACTGAATCTGTGGATCTCATCCAGAAATACACAGACACTTCCCGCTTTTTCGGTCTCAGCTGCAATTTCCTTGATTTCCTTCACGCCTGCAGACGCTGCGTTCAGATATCGGAATGGCAGTCCCCAGTTCCGGGAAAGAATCATCGAAATACTTGTCTTTCCGGTTCCCGGCGGTCCGTAAAAAATCAGAGACACCGGTTTTTTCAACCTTTTCAGAACATCTGTTGTCTTGTCCTGACCTGTCACCCTGTCGAGACTTTCCGGCTTCATCCTTTCCGCCAAAGGAGGCACGGCTGAACCGAAAAGAGAACTCATTTTTCAGACAGACGGTAAATGAATCCTTTCACAGAAGGATCCTTTCGAAGCACCATTTCCGGTGTTACATTGCAGCCAAGCAGACATTCATATTTTTCATCCAGGTACTGCTTGAACCAGGGAATGTACACTGCAAACTCTCCATAAGGAGTGAAAAAATACTTCGCTCCTTTTGTTCTGTAATCCTCAAGTTCAGAAATATACTTTGTCTTGATCTCCGGCGGAACACTGCTCAGAGCAAACTGAAATACACCCGGCATAATCAGCTGAAATCCTCTTCTGTCGCTGAAATAGAACACTTCCGTTCTGGGTGTATTGTCTAGAATCACCACCAGATCCTTTCTGTCAGTCAGCTTCTTTGCCTCATCACCGAATCGATTGTAAAAAAGATCAGGAGTAAGTCTTGCCTTGAGTTTTCCGTAGGAAAAAGGAAGAATGGAGAGAAGCAGAATTATATGAATTATTAATGAAATCTTCATGACGACACTCTGTCTGTTCTGAAGATAAAACTCCAGAATGTTTCTGAGATAAAAAGCGGCAATTGCAATCATCGGAGGAACAATCGGAAGCTGATAGTATTCATGTGCAGCATTCGGAGCAATGAATGCCAGAATGAATATGATGAATCCCAGAACCCAGAATGGAAATATCCACGAGTTCGGACTGTAAACAAAGGACTTTTTTGAAGAATAGGCGGATCGAAAATTAAAGAAAATGCCTGCAAGTGAGAAAAGAAAGACAGAAACAGCCAGATGGTATTCTGCAATATGTTCCAGAAAAATCTTTGCCCAGGTTGCAGGGTTTTTCATCAGATAAAAATAGTATTCCCATGCGTCTTTGCTGTAGTATAGCCCTACAGCCTCCTTATCCACAATGGAATCTTCCGGAAAAAACCGGGCATGAAGAAAATACCAGTACAGTGCAGGAGCAATGCTTACGACCCCGAATATGTAAAATCTGGGCATAAGCAGAAATCTGAATCCGTATTTGTTCAGTATCATAAATGCCACCGGAATCAGCATATACAGTGTAGGAATTTTGATGAGCAGAGTCAGTGCAGTGAAGACAGACGCTGCGGCCATATATTTTTTCTCTTCAGTTTCAATCCAGAGAAGCGAAGTATAAATGAGTGAAATGGAGAGGAAAAGCATCATAGATTCGAGCATAAACACTCTGGAATAAAAAATCATGAGGGGCAGAAATGTGAAGAGAAATGCCGCAAACAGAGCAGTGATGCTGTCGTAGACCTTTTCCACAAGCCTGTAGAATACAAAAAAACTCATCGCGGAAAAGAAAATGGAGACGAATCGGCCGATAATGTCATGGAACCCGAATATCTTGTAAAAGACGGCAACCAAATAAGCGTAGATCTGAAATTCTGAAATATTCCTGTAGTTCAGAATATCCAGATTGGGCTTGAATATGTTCATGGAATATTCATAAAAATGTTTTGCAAATGCGGCCGTATATGTCTGTCTGAAATGATGAAAGTCATTCAGATCATTTGTAACATTCCACAGCCTCAGCCCGACAGCCAGTATAAATAGTACAGCCAGAATCAGCTTCTGTTTTCTGGAATCCAGTTCCATGAGTTCCTCGCAGTGCAGGATTTATTCTATGTTTAGATTTTTTCCAATTGAATGAGTGTAAATACAAAATTATTCACCGAAATTTTCTCTTTTTTCGAAAAAAGAATTCTTGACTCCATTTGAGGATCTGTCAGATTCTTTTTGTTTTCAGCACTTGCAGAACAGTATGGAAAAATGAAAATGAGGAAACGTAAAATGTATTTCTGTCCCAAATTGACAGCTGTCAGAAAAGACTGCAGTGTGAGGCACTGCCTCATTTAAACTATGAACCGTCACAGTGATAAAAGACCGGATATTTCGGCGGAGCATCTGGCTCTTGCAGAAGATGAACACAGTGATCTTCAGGATCTGGAATCCTTCAAGAAGGGATTCATTGAAGAAAACAGGGGCAGACCGATATTTCTGATCCGGTTTGAAAATCTGCAGCACAAGACCTTGGTCGATTTTATTTCCATGCTGAAAAAGGAAATACGCACAATTCTGGAATTTGAGCATATCAAAGTAGGCTTCTACTTCATTGAAGGAAGACAGAGTCTCCTGATGGGCCTTGCGTATCTGGGAGATCAGCCGGACGGACTTCAGCCGAACATAGACAACTGCTTCGGAAGATTTCATCAGGAATGTCTCAGAAAAAAAAGCTGTTCCTTTGATTACGGAATTGCAAGGACACAGAGCAATTATATATCCACTGTAAATGAAATTTATACAGACCTTTATATTACATCAGAAAAAAATCTGAACGACAATCTTGTCCGGTGGAGCTGGACATTTTTCAACCGGGCAAACAATTATATCTCAGGAAGCATACATGAAGCAATGATTCAGCCGACAGTCTTCTACGATGCGAAAAAGAAGACATTTTCAGTAAAGGGCGGAGAAGTCTTTGTCGGAGGCGGTGCATACAAAGGCTACAAGGACCTGATCAGCGATATCCCGAACGATCAGGACATCAAAAGAATTGAACTTCTGATTCTCGAAAAACTAATCATTGCATGTGAGAAGGCTCCCGGGCTTCTGAAATTCAATATCTCTCCTCAGTCGCTGATCGACACATTCTCAAATCATGAAAAAGTCAACAGATTCAATATGCTCATCCGTTCAAAAAGTCTTCTCCCTCAGAATGTAAGATTTGAACTGATAGAGAAACACTATGAGGAGACAGAGTTCTTCCTGAAAGATGTATGCCAGTGTTTCTGGGATTACGGATTCAGTTTTGCTGCGGACGATTTCGGTGTCAAGAGCTCGAGTCATCAGGTTGTCCTGGATCTGGGAGTCATGATTCAGGAATTCAAACTCGATCCGATCAGCTTCAAATTCAAGGTCAAGGAAGATAAGGTGAAGTTTCTTGACAACCTTGCATTCATAGATTACTGCAAGAAGCTTGCTGACAACAGAGATGCTGTCATCACTGCAGAAGCAGTGGAGGATATTGAAACTCTGAAGTTTCTGCTTGAGCATCAGATCTGGCAGTTTCAGGCCTTCATTCTGTTTGCAAAGGTTCCGGTTGTTCAGTATAAACAGGAATTCGAAGAGTGGAAAGATCTTCCGGCAGATGTTGTGTATGAAATTCTGTCTCATCCGAAACTTTTGAAAGAGCAGAAACGCACAGGACATATATTCGAAGTCGCCAAGAAAGCAGGCCTTTTTTCCGACTATTAACTGCAGAAAAAAGATTGCATTTCTACAATATAAATCTCATAAAGTAACTATGGCGATACTATATTATTTGGTAATTCTTATATCTGCATCCGGAAAAATGACGATCAAAGATAAAGACTTTGATACGTTTGCAATGGAAGCAAAACTCCAATCCGGAGTCTCCTGTCAGGAGTTTCTGGAAATGAAAGACAAGGACAGATACGCGTCCAAAGTCTTCAAAATACAGGGCGGAAGCAAGATCGAATATAAATGCCTGACCCCCTCTGAACTCGAAGATGCAAAAAAAGACTTTCTGAAAAAATCCGGAAAAAAGTAACTTCAGCAGTTGAACAGGATTTTTATGAGACTGTGTAAAAGCACGCCCTATCGGGCTATGAATGCGTCGACCCGCTTCGGCGCTCAGCACACCGCGCAGATAATATATTAGAAAATTCTAATGTAGTTTTCCAATATATTGAATTAACTCCAGTTTAATGGAAATTATTTCAATAGGCTTTCGTGTTTTTCGTGCCCTTCGTGGTAAAATTTAGCTTTTACACAACCCCTTCCTTCCTCTGCTTACTGATCTGCAGAATGCCTCTCCGAATGTAAGTAAATTTATAATAAGATTTATTCCGAATACCCTTCTTTTCTCTGTGGATTCTTTTTTTCATACTCTTTCACCTTCTTCAGAAAATTCTGAAATGACTTGAACGGGAATTCTGCCAGAAAAACATTCACTAGGACAGCCGGAACTGCCCCTCCCGGCTCCATATGTGCCCGATACTCCACAAGGACACCCCCCTTCTTCAAAGTCCTGAACTTCCACGCACCGCTCAGTTCTCTCACACGCAGAAAATCGCCTGAAACCGGAGCAGCATCCGGGACAGAAATAAAATCGATTTCCGCAGTCCCTGCTTTCCTGTTTTCGGAAATAATCATTCTGACAGCGGCATCTCTTTTTTTCATTGGAAAACCTGCGCTTATGGCAATGAGTCCAGTCATATCAGAATCATTCTTTTTTTCGATTACGGTGTATCTGACGCAGTCAGGAAACCAGTCACAGAGAGATTTGGCATCTCTCATCAGTCTGAGAACAGCTTCTAGGGAACCGTTGTAAACCGTCTCAGCCCTGCATTCATGAAAAACAGAACCTTTCTTTTCCTGTACATACACTCTTATCCCGTCAGTATCCTTTTTCAATTCCCATCCGAAAACTGCCTGAACTGCAGCGAAAAAAATAAACGATTTCCAGAAATATTTCATTCATCTAGAAATACTGAAAAGATCGGAAAAGGTCAATTTGATTACTCGGTTTTCTGTAAAACAATTGAAACATTATAAATTCTCTGATATTCTCGAAAAAGAAGATAAACCTTGACAGGAAAGCATAGTTTTTTATCCTTTACCACAATATATTTAGATATGAAATTTCTAACTTGGTCTCATTCAAAAACCGCAAGGCGATGGTAAAAACACTATGTTCGTAGGTCTTACTGAGTATGAAAAGATAGTTCACGGAAAACCATCGGTAGTAAAAACGAAGTTTTTTTCTGAAGAATCCCTTCTGGAGTACTATAATTTCTTTATACTGATACTCACCTACCTGGATCAGATATATCTTGTAGAAATCACTTTTACAATCATAAAAGAAATGCTGATCAATGCACAGAAGGCGAATGCAAAAAGGCTTCTGTTTCAGAGACTGGGACTGGATATCAATGATCTGAATCAGTATAAAAAAGGGATGGCTCTTTTTTCTGAAGAAGTTTCGATGAAATGGGGTGAACAGGAGGCATATCTTAAAAATTCAGAATTCTTTATTGAAACTAGAATTGAAATGACTCCCGATACCCTGAGAATTGAAATCGAAAACAATGCAAATGTTCTTCCAGTAGAACAGGAAAGAATCAATAAAAGGCTGTCAGTCGCTAAAAAATATACTGATCTTTCGGATGCATTTGCGGATATGCTGGATACTTCAGAGAGTGCAGGGCTTGGACTCGTACTCACTCAGATCCTTCTTAGAAATTCAGGAATCGGTCAGGAAAATCTGAAACTGAATTTTCATTCAGATAGAACCGTTGTAGATCTGATCATCCCGAAAAATGCAGCTCCTGTCTCTATTGAAAGCAGACTTGGCACAAAAATTCTGGATGAAATCAATAATCTGCCCCATCTTCCTCAAAGTCTCTCTAGAATCATCCAGCTCTGCAATAATCCTGATTCAAGCATAAACACTCTGAGTGCGGAGATCGAAAAGGATCTGGCCCTGAGTGCAGATCTGCTGAAACTCTCCAATTCATCTTCATTCATCACAAGAAATAAAGTGAATAATGTTCTCGGTGCAATCAAGATTGTAGGACTGAAAAATCTGAGAAATATGCTTTATATAACGGGAGTCACTAAGATTCTCAATTCCAGATACCAGACGAAGGCACAGGAAGTCTGGGATCATTCTGCAAAGTGCAGTTTTTTTGCAAAGGCACTCGCCCAGGAATATGGAAAGAACAAATATGCAGATGTAGTAGCTACTGCAGGTCTTCTCCATGATTTGGGAAAACTGGTTCTTCTTTCCGTAGACAGAAAACTTGCCCAGAAAGTAGATTTCCTGAAAGGAAAGGAAAAGAATAACTCAGTTCTTCTCGAGGAAGTGTCTATGGGAGTGACTCATCCTGAAATTGGAGCACTTCTTCTCCGAAAATGGGGTTTTCCCGAAGAACTGATCTCTGTTGTAGAGTTTCATCACAAACCTTTCCTTGCTCCCGATCATGAAAGAGAACTTGTAGAGATTATCTATCTGGCAAATATGATGATTGATGTCATTGATAATAAAGCCAGTTATTTTGTAATCTACACACCTGTTCTCAAAAATTTCAAACTGGAGAACGAGGAAGCTTTCAAAAAACTTCTGGAAAAAATATCAAAACAGTTTGAGCTCGTCAGATAAGAAAATATTTTCCCTCTCAGGAATCTGCTTTGAAAGAGGCAGTGACAGGATTTTGGAAAATGTAAACTGGGATATGCACTCGAATGAGGACTGGCTTCTTTTCGGTCCGAACGGGTCCGGTAAGTCCACTCTAATCAGCATTCTTTTCGGCATTCTCTGGCCTACAGAGGGCACTGTCACTGTATTCGGTGAAAGATATGGGGAATGCCTTCTGAAAAGCATTCAGAAACGAATTGGCATCCTTCAATCCGGTCTTCAGTACAATATTCTTCAGAGAAATCTCACGGGAGTAGAAATCATCGGAACAGGACTGATTGGAACTGTAGGACTGTTCAGAGATTTCACTGATGAAGAAAGGGAAACACTCTCTGAAGTGCTCTCCCAAAACAGATGGCTGAAAAATCCGGACAAAAAATTCTTCCTGCACTCTGACGGAGAAAAACAGAAAATACTGCTCCTTCGTTCTCTTATTTCCGGACCGGAACTTCTGATCCTAGATGAACCGATGTCTCATTTGGACTACGGTGCAAGAGAAAGTTTCCTTGAGTTTCTGTCAGAAAAAAAATCTGAATACAGATTCTCATCTGTATATATCACTCACCGTCTCGAAGAAATGCCTGAATTCATCACTCACGCTCTGATTCTGTCAGAAGGAAAAACATCTGCAGCAGGACCTATAAGTTCAGTCATCACAGAGGAAAATATTTCCCAAGTATTCGGAATTCCTCTGAATATTGAAAAAAGAAATAACAGAATCTTTGTATTTAAATAATTCACCTTACGCAAATAGGATCTGCTGTCTAGAACCTGTAATTTCAAAAAACATTATGGAAATATCTTGGATCAGTAAAAGCGGGGTTCCGGGTGGCAGCCCCGAAAAAAGCCGCCGGCAGGCAAAACTCCAAAAACGCCCCACCTGCGTAAGGTGAGTTAAATAATTCTTGTCTGCTTTATCTTATTAAAAGTACTGTAGTTCTTGAATATCCTGCATTATAAAAATGCTTACGAGACAGTACTATGAAGAAAGAAACAAAAAAACCTAAACTGGAAGATAAGAAATTTATCGTTAAGAAAAGCCTTCTTCCAGGTGCCGGGCTTGGACTTTTTGCAAAAAAAGATTTCAAGAAAGAGGAAGTGCTCGGAAACTATGACGGAGTTCTTCTGACAGAAGAAGACTGTGAATCCTACGATACTTATGCCCACATGCTCGACATCACAATGCTTGACACTGTGCCTAAACAGTATGTGGCACTCCACCCTCCTGAAAAAATGCTCCTGCGTTACATCAATCACAGCCCGGTCACTGTGGATGGAAAAAGGGTCAGAGGGAAAAAATCTTACAATGTAGAATTCAGAGAGATTGACCATCACCCTTTCATTCAGGTAGTTGCAGTCAGGGACATTGAAGCCGGAGATGAGATTTATCTTACGTACGGAACCTATTTCACAAAACTTTTTCTGCAGAACAAAAAATTAAAAGAATACTACCTAAAAGACTTTGACTAATCCGGGCAGTTTTTTTTTCTGGAAATGACGGCGACATAGCTCAGCTGGTTAGAGCGTCGGAATCATAATCCGCAGGTCCGGGGTTCGAATCCCTGTGTCGCTAGTCCATTCCGAATCAGTTCACATACAGCACTATTCATATCCTTGGAATTAAGAATGAGTGCTTTGAAGATAATGTTTTTTATCCTTTTGACCTTTCAATTTTATTGTAAATCAGGTCCCGTTGTAAAACCCAAAACTCAAGGCAACAATTCAGTTTTAGTTCTTGTAGCTGAAATTAACAAGCCTCTTGATTTTAACGTATACTCAAGAAAAACTTATCCAGTGAAACTTGCAGACAATCAGTATTTACAGCAAAAAGTTATAGAATCGGACTATTCGGCTGGATTTTCAGAAACAAGAAATTATTTCTTTAATCTGGAACCTGGGAAATATACTGTCATTGCTGTAAATTATACAGCAAGGGGCGGGAACGGGATGTTTAAGCCCTATACAGTGCTTGATGAACAATCAGTAAAAGGTTTAATTTTTGAGATTACAGAAGGAGAAGTGAAGGTATTCGGTCATTTGAAAATCTTGATAATTCTGAAGACAGAAAAAATGAAATTAAATCTTCAATGATCTCAGATCTGAAGAATTCCGATTGGTACCCAATAGTGAATAAATGATGTGAAAAACATCAAATACGTTTTCGTGCATACAAATAGTCTGGACGAAGTCTTATGATAAGAGGTCTGCACTCAATCAGAATCAGAGCCTTTCCGGAAAAATGTAACCTTCCACTATTTTAGCATTTTCAAATTCTTCCGAAATCTTGTATAATTTCCGTTTCAGTTCCTCAGAAGGGACCGACGGATAAATATTTTTTGTATTCAATGGATCCTTGTGTCTGTCATAAAGTTCAAAAACAACTCCATCATGTGAAGGAATATAGATCAGTTTATGATCTTTTCCGATCAGTGCCCTGTGTTTGGAAAATGCGATCGTATTCCTGTGCTCTTTTTCCATAATCATAATTCTGTAATTTTCTTCAGGAACAATTCGATGAAGTGCAAGAATGTTCGGATACATGATTCTCTGCTTCTGAAAGAAATGATCTCCTACATCGGAAAACCAGACTCCAGTCTCTGAGTAAACTTCTCTTTTTTCTGGCCAGTCCCTTTTGCCGAGCACATTCAGAAGAGATTTTCCGGGATAACTTCCTGTCATTTCAATGCCATACAAATTCATTACAGTGGGATACAGATCTACCGAACTTGTCACATCCTGAAATTTTCTGCATTCCCCGCTGCATTCTGTCTTCAGTCTCTCCTGAACAGTTTTTTCAGGAAATCTGATGAAGAGCGGAATGGAAGTGACAGACTCGCCTCTCAGATGTTCACCGTGACCATGACCGTGTACATCCTCATAAAGAGACTCCCCGTGATCTGCAGTCAGCACAATCACTGATTTTTCATAAACTCCCTCTGACTTGAGAGTATCGATGATCCTGCCGAATTCAGAATCAAATGCATTCACTGATGAATCAAAAATATCATGAATCTGCTGAATCTCTTTTTCGTTCGGCTTTTCCGATGCAGTCGGATCCACAAATTTAAAATACTTGTATTTGCCGTAATACTCAGGATCAGCATATTTTTTATAATATGGGTACGGCGGTGAGTATGGAAAATGAGTGACTGAAGAAAACACTGTAAGAAAAAAAGGCTTTTTACTGTTTCTGTGAATAAACCTGTCTACTGCTCTTTCATACTGAGCACCGTCACCCCGCGATGCAAATGCACGGATCTCTTCAAAGTATTCTCCTCCCGGCACTGTTCCGGAGATAATCGGAAGCAGAAAAATCTGAGCCTCAAGTGTTTTCTGAACAACCAGAATCTTTGCATTGAAATCGGCTGTATGCACAGTCTGAAACCCAAAATCTGCTCTAGGGAAAATATCTCCCGCAAATGAGGAAAAAACTGCGGTCGCAAATCCCTTTTCAGAGAGCTTCTGACCGATTACAGGAAAATCAGCACTTCCGATATTTGCTGCCTCTGAAGGAGAAGGAAACATATCCCGCACCTTGTGACGCATAGAATACTGGCCTGTCAGAAGATCTGCCCAGCTCGCAAATGTTCTAGGCACAGTAGTATGATGATCCGTAAACTGAAAAGCCTCTTTTGCGAATCTGTCAATATTCGGTGTAATGCTCTCTTTGTTTCTTTTCTGCCCTATTCTGTCCTTTCTCAGACTGTCTGCGGAAATCAGAATCAGACTGTACTCATTGTTTCCGGAAGGAGGCAGAGTCCGTATGCTGCTGAAATAATATGCGATATTTATAATCAGAACGGCTCCGGATAAAAGCAGAACCGTATGCATACGCTGAATTTTAAAAGCGAACCCCTGCAGGGCTGAAAAAAATAGAAAAGCGCCCGCTGCTCCGAAAAAAAGTCCTTCAAAAT
>JBPOJG010000133.1:0-23165 GCA_052033835.1 Spirochaetota bacterium | reverse complement strand
TTTCGGATAATAACTATCAACTCCAACATCGCTTGGCATCAAAGATGATTAGGGACAGATCAATTGGGGGATGACCGATTTCCTGAAAAATGCGAATCCGTTTCAGATATCCATATTGATTCAGCACCAGTTGCGGTTTTGGAGGAAAAAATGCGAATCCCGTCTCAACCAGCCATATTGATGAAGATATGGTAAACAACGATCTCCACTCCCTGCCGTTTATGGACAGCCTTTCCGACTTTTATATCCGTCACATTGGAGATAGATAAATCCGTGTCTGTAAAGGAGAGAATAGGACATTTGTTTTGAAACTCAGAATTCTCTTTCAGATTTAAAACATACAGTTTGTATTTTTCCCAAAGCTCAGAAAATTTTACCGCTTCGGAATATACGATAATGAAATTTTCAGGGAGACCTGCCATGTCATATTTGTTCAAAAGCTTGTCGATATGATCTAAAACAACAGTGTTTTCCGGGCCGCAGGAACTCAGACGAAAAGCTTCCAGAATGGAAACAGGAGATCCTTTTTCATTCCGGATCATAATATCAATTTCACCTGCATTTGATCCAGAGAAGCCGGATCTTGTCTGATCAGCCACCTGATATCCGCGATCCATCAGAAAATGCTTAAAATCATCATTGTGAAGATCTTCCAGTCTGTTAATTTTCTTCCGTTCAGTCAGCCTTTTCGCTTTTTCAACGATGTCCGAAAGAAGATTCTTTCCAATACCTGACTTCTGCTGATTTGAATGACTGCTCATTATAAAAGTATCAGTATTTATATTTGCACCTATGATTGCATTTTCAATTTTTCCGTAAAAGTTGAACTTCTCATTCATCACATATTCTCCTTCAGGTAAGTTTAATATCAAGCCAATTCTTCAGGATGCCCTGAACCAGTGTTCTCAAATTCGATGCTTTATTCTGATCCATTTCCAATATGCTGTCTTCAGGATGAGCCGCCTGATTTCTAAACTCCTTCATCTTTAAAATATTCTGACTGAATACATCTGAAAGGATTTCATTTATATCAAAGTTTGTGTTTAAAAAATTTCTGAATTCTTGGATCAAGGGGCTGCTGCCCATGAGAGTTGTATCCTTTGCGCGTCCCAGATAGAAAAGCATATCACCCAGCATAAAAACAGAATCTGTTTTTTTGACTGCTTCGGCAAATTTACTATTTTTGTTCTGCTTGTTCAAGTCCCATTCCAGGAAGGTATTCAGGTCAGTCTTTGTTCGGTGAAGTTCATTTCTGAATGATTCAAAGATTCTTTTCTTCAGTTCATTTTCCACTGCCCTGCAGTACTGAAGAATAAAAGGAGAATAATCTTTCCCATTGCTTCTGTAAATGGAATCAAACAGGAACTCGGCAGAAAGAAGGTACTCCATACTGAGCGGATCCAAGTTTTTATAGTCAGGAAGCCATTTTTTCAGTACATTTTTTTCAAAGTGTTCACTATTTTTAAAACTGGATTGAACTGACTGTTCAATGAGTTTATACAATTCGTTTATCTTTTCTTCAACCGAATGAGGAGACGTTTTTTGCTTTTGAAATTCAGAAGACAGTGTCTGAATGATCTCTTTCAGTTGTTCTGCATTGATTCCTTCATTTTTCTGTTGAATGAACGTTTTAGTTTTGATAGATGATTTTATTATCGGATTCTGCATATCTCCTTCAAAATTATCTCCTCCCTCTGTCAGAATAACCTTGCCTCCTTCATTAACTATAATGGTCGGTGATGTTTCTTTTTCCAGTCTTTCTTTCCTGACAGCCGGTGATTCGTAACCGTTCAATAGTTCAGTTACATTGATATTTTGATCAATTTCACCAATGTACGGACGCAATTCTCCTTTTTTTTCATAGTTCAATAAAGCCTGATATTGAATAAGATGCTTTGTTTTTGGAATAGGTATTTTTTCCTGAATTTCAGTCTTATAGTCTTTGTTGATATTTTTAATACTGTTCCAAATCGGAGTAAAACAATCCCTCTGTCTGTCTCCGCTGACATATACATAGAGTCTTTTTTCGGATGAGTCAGAACGGATATAGGAATAACATTTAAAATTTTCATGATACAGTATGACACCTGATTTCCATTGCTGATTTTTATATATCTCATGATTTTTTTCCACAATGAAGCGAACAATTACGTTTGGAGGAAGATAGTCCTTATACTCAAATACAAACTGCAGAGATTTGCTTTTATCAAACAGATGATCCGGTTCTTCAATGCTCAGTCTGTCCGGAATCAGTATTTTATGTTCAGAGACAGAGTAACAGAGTTCAAATTTTTTCATCAGTTTCACTAAATAGTCGTAGCTTGAAGGCAGGTACTTCTTCGGATCCAGAATATTCGGCAGATCCGTAAGTGTATTTACTACTGCCTTGTCGGAATCAGAAAGGTTTCCTGAATAATTAATGATTTTATAAATACCCTCAGTCACCCAGGAGGCCTTCAGAACCTTTTTGTCAGGGATGTCTTCAAAATGCAGAATCAGACCGAGATTATGCAGATAACCGAGTAGAACTTTGCTGGAGGTTTCACTGAGTTTTTCCTCTTCACAGAATCGGACATAGTCCTCATAGTTGATATAGTTATCCGGACTGGTTTCCATTTTTATCTTGATATTCGTCCAGGCCTGCGACCAGTAACTTTTCATGGATGGCATATCATACAGCACTTCTTTCAGTCGATTTTTCAGATCCTCAATTCCCTCACCTGTATTGCAGGAAATTCGAAAAAAATGATTTTTGATGGAAGGATATTTGTCATTCAGATTTTTTCTGTCCATTTCTGCATGTTCATTCTGGTCAATCTTATTCATCACCACAAAAACAGGAGAATCGTCTGCAAATGTCTTGACCATTCCTAGCCAATTTTCCGGTCTTTCATCCTTTCTGGCATCCAGAACCAGAATGTACACCGTTTTCTTTGTCAGAAAGAACTGATGAGTGGAGTGCATAATCTCCTGCCCTCCAAAATCCCAATAATGCACTTTTATTTTTTTATCATGCACCTCATACTCATCGTGACGGATGCTGACTCCGTCTGTCTTGTCATGTGCCAGTACAAACTGCTCACCGAAAAATCTTCGGACTAGATTCGTCTTTCCTGCCTCCCCGTTTCCAATTAGAACCACCTTGACCTCATTTAAGGGAATCCTTTCACCAGCTTCAATTTCCCTGAAATACTCCAGAATTGCCTCTCTTCCATTTTTAACGATTTCCATTGGAGGGGATTCTAAGGGGTTATCATCGATAATAAGATCTTCCATTGATTCAAATATGCATTTGGGAAGACTTACGATCTGATTATTGTAAAGAGTCAAAGATTTCAAATTTGCCAGTTTTGAAATGGAATCCGGGATGCTAGAAAGCTTATTGTCTTCAAGATAAAGACGTTTGAGAGAAGTCCACCTTGAAATGGAATTAGGGATGGAATATATCTTATTCTCTCCTAGGCCAAGGTATGTTAGTGTAGTGAGACAACAAATATTCTCCGGAAATTGTGTAAAAATATTTCTACTGAGATTCAGCATTGTAAGAGAAGTCAACTTTGAAATGGAATCTGGGACTGAAGAAAGCTGATTGTAACTGAGATTGAGTTGAATCAAAGAATTGAGATTGCAGATAGCTTCCGGAAAATGAATGAACTGATTGCTATCAAGAGCAAGATCGGTAAGAGTAGTCAGCTTAAAGAATGAATCCGGAAGAGAAGAAAGCTGATTGTAACTGAGATTGAGTTGAATCAAAGAATTGAGATTGCAGATAGCTTCCGGAAAATGAGTGAACTGATTGCTATCAAGAGCAAGATCGGTAAGAGTAGTCAGCTTAAAGAATGAATCCGGAAGAGAGGAAAGCTGATTGTTATTGAGTTCAAGCTTTGTCAGAGCAGTTAACTTGGAAAACGAATCCGGCAAAAAAGAAAGCTGGTTGTTATTGAGATAAAGATGTGTAAGAGAAGTCAGCTTAGAGAATGAATCCGGCAAAGAAGAAAGCTGGTTGTTATTGAGATAAAGATGTGTAAGAGAAGTCAGCTTAGAGAACGAATCCGGCAAAGAAGAAAGCTGATTGTTATCGAGACCAAGGTGTACGAGAGCAGCTAACGTGGAGAATGAATCCGGAAGAGAGGAAAGCTGATTGTTATTGAGATCAAGCTTTGTGAGAGCAGTTAACTTGGAGAATGAATCCGGCAAAGAGGAAAGCTGATTATTGAAGAGACTGAGTTGAACCAAAGAATTGAGATTGCTGATTGCTTCCGGAAAATGAGTAAATTGATTGCCATTAAGATGAAGATATCTAAGAGAAGACAGATTAGAGATGGAGGTAGGTATAGAAGAAAACCGATTACTGCCGAGATTGAGTTCAACCAATGAATTAATCTTTTCAATTGCTTCTGGAAAATGAGTGAACTGATTATCATTAAGATAAAGATATGCAAGAGCAGTCAGCGTAGAGATAGAATTTGGTAAAGAAGAAAGCTGATTACCGCTGAGACTGAGTTGAACCAAGGAACTAATTTTTTCAATTGCTCCCGGAAAATGAGCGAACTGATTTCTATCAAGATCAAGATATGCAAGATTGGTCAGCTTTGAAAAGGACTGGGGTAGAGAAGAAAGCTGATTTCCGCTGAGGCTGAGTTGAACCAACGAATTGAGATTGCAGATAGCTTCCGGAAATTGAATGAACTGATTGTGATGGATTGCAAGATTTGTAAGAACAGTCAGCTTAGAGATAGAAATTGGTAAAGAAGAAAGCTGATTACTGTTGAGGCTGAGTTGAGTCAATGAAAGGATGTTGCATATTGACTCCGGAAAATTAGTGAATTGATTCGTATCGAGATCAAAGGTATTCAGAGAGGTCAGCTTAGCGATGGAATCCGGTAGGGCAGAAAGCATATTGAAGCAAAGTTTTAATTCTGTCAAAGTTGTTAGACTGCAGATTGCTTCTGGAAATTCTGAAATTGAAAGCCTTTCTAAATTTAGTCTTTTTAAATTTTTCATAGAAGTTACTGCCTTAAAAAAAGATTCCTGAATATTAGAAATGCTTATATTGCTTTCGAAAATTGATTGCCATATTTTAAATGCAACGATATCAGCTTCTTCTCGAGCATAAACAATTGTGGGATTCACAAAATCCAATCTCTCATCCCATTTTTCGTAATCTACTTCCTCTGACTTTAGGCCTGTGATTTCTTCTATTTCCCGGATGATATCCAAATCGCTCATAACCGTTCAGGATAAAATGACACTTGCGAAGGTCAAACAGAAAATCGGACAGTGCTGAAAAGGGTCAAGATTACGGGGTGGAGTATAGGCAGTTCCTTCGAAACGCAATAAAACAGCTTCCATTTTCAGCTACTTGATTTATAAGAAAATCAAATATACCATTTCGTATAGTAAGGGCTATAGTTCCAGAATTCGTCCGATGGACTGTTTCTATTTAATAAATTTGAATAGAATATAGAAAGATATACTTATTCTAAATATCCATAACCCCGTTCTGCTAAACCGTGCAGATTTGCGAGAGTTGAATTTCCATAATTCCAGCTCTGATCTCAGATCCGGTCTTCACTGCGTTCTCTTAGGATAATTTTCCGATGCACATTAACCTCACTTCTCCGCGTCTCCGCGTGAGTCCTCCTTTAAATCCAACCCCGCGAAAGGCATAGCGACAGCGGAAGCGTTGTCAAATAATTGCCATTCGGAAGCACACTTATGTATAATGACTGTAATTATTTTCTATCCTCACTGACCTCTCGGTATTTTCCGATCCCTGGATAATTTCAGTGTGAGAGTGCCCTGCATAATCTTTTTCAGCTCTTTGCAATTATCAATTTTCTTTGAAAATGACTGTTCTGTTTCGTCCCTCATGTTTTGCCTGGTACAATGCCTTGTCTGCCATAGAAATCAGATCCTTCAGAGAATGATCTTTGTTCGGGATCAGCGAAGCAACTCCGATGCTGAGAGTGACGATTCTGCCTGTCTCCGATTTTGTATGAGGAATTCCCAAGGAAATCACAGCGGTTCTGATTAATTCTGCAACTTTCCATCCTCCGTTTTGGTCTGTGTTCGGAAGGATGACTGCAAATTCTTCTCCGCCGTATCTGGCTGTCAGATCTCCTGGTCGTTTTGGAATTCCTGCAATTGTTTCTGCCGTTTTCTTCAGGCAATCATCTCCGCCCTGATGTCCGTAACTGTCATTATAAAGTTTAAAAAAATCTATATCAATCAGCAGGACTGTGATCGGTGCTTTTTCTCTGAGATGGTTTTTCCATTCTATATTCAGATGTTCATCGAATCTGCGTCTGTTTGCAATTTTTGTAAGTCCGTCGAGAATTGCCAGTCTGGAAAGTTCCTCATTTGCTTTTTCGAGAGCAAGTGTGCGTTCCCTTACTTTTCTTTCCAGTTCCTGATTTGACTTTTCCAGATTTTTCTGAATCAGCCTTTCCGCATTTTCCTTCTGTATTCTGAGTGTACTGTAACTGTCCGCAAGTATGAATGCAAGCAGAATCATTTCCATTACAGAGCCGATCTGAGGGCCGGTCATTGTGAATGTGTTTACCGGAAGTATGCCCAGTACCCGTAATGATGCAATAATGACTGTCAGGAACAATACTGCAAATGCTGCCAGAAAAAAATATGCATTTCTGTGTTTTTTGACAGCAAAGACGATGCTTACTGCCAGAACCCATAATGCAGCAGTCAAATGAGAGATTACTGCGGTCTGCACAAATATTCTGAAAGAAAAAATGAGAAGTATTGAAATTATAATTAATAAAGAAATCAGAACTGTATTGAAAAGATTCATTCTGGGAGCCAATGTTTTCATTGAAAGCATTCGACGCATAAAAGTGAGAAAAATGGCGAGTGAAGCCGAAAAAAGGATGTTTACACCGTACTGATCAAGGAAGGGTGATTCTTTCCAGAGAATTTCGGAAGCTATTCCGTTGTAGGCAGCGACGGTCAGTCCTGAGAACAATACGAAAAATACATAAATTATATAATTTATATCTCTGAGTATGAAAAAGACCAGAAGATTGAACAGTACCATTGCTGCAGTAATTCCAAAATACAGAGCCTGAATGACATGATCATTCAGTTCATATCTGAAATAGGAATTTTTTTCCCAGAGTCTGATCGGAATGCTCAATGAATTTGCGGATTCAATTCTGAAATAAAGAACACCCGAGAAATGTTCCGGGATGGAAATCGGAAAAGAAAAAAAACGGCTCTGATATGGACGTTTGTAAGACGGCACTGAGTATCCTGAATAAATTACATCGTATCTGCCGCTCTTCTGATCAGGAAAAAAGAACTGAATATTTTCCAGTCTGGGATAACTGATCACAATTGTGCAGTCTTTTGCCATACTGCCGGAATTCTTTAGAGGCAGACGGAGCCAATATGCAGAAGAGGTATAGGAAAAATTAAATGCCTCTTTGGAGGATTCAGTTTTTCTGAATCTGGATGAATTTTCCGGCTTCAGTATTTCGCTGAATGAGAGTGAACGGTCTTTGTCTTCCAATACTGTAATGTGTTCTGTCAGATAAATGGACGGACCTTCGAACGACTTGAGATCAGGCATATTTTCCTCAGCCCGCAGGTTTGCGGTATATAAAAGAATACAAAGTATAACTGCTCCGATCATTCTCATCTGTATTCGATTCCCAGAACAGTGATATCATCCTGAAGTTTTGCACCGTTCATAAACCCTCTGAGTTCATTGAGCAGATTTTCGAGAATCTCTTCGACGGACTGCAGTCTGCAGGAAGAAAAAACTGAATAAAGTCTTTCTTCTCCGAACATTTCCCTCTTTTCATTGAACTCCTCAAATATTCCGTCTGTAAAGATAAAAAGACGGTCATTCCCTGAAAATGTCACTGTATTGGAATGGTACTGAATATTTTTCAGAATCCCGATAATCTTGCCTGTACTGTTCAGAAAAATATCACCCTTTTCCTTCAGAATCAGTGCCGCAGGATGGCCTGCTGATACATATTTCAGTGTTCCTTTCTTTACGTCCAAGTCTGCAATGAACGCCGTCATCAGACTGTTCAGTGATTCATATTTCATTATATATTCATTATTAAATATTTCCATGATCTGAGACGGATCCATGTCGAAGTTTTTCAGATTGTCATAAATCCCCTTGATTGCCATTGTAATCATTGCTGCCTGCACCCCGTGTCCGGTAGCATCTGCCTGAAATATTCTGTAAGTGGAACTATTTACCCTGCAGATATCGTAAAAATCTCCTCCTACTTCTGTCATCGGCAGATAAGCATGGACAATATTGAGTTCTTTCTGAAAAGACGGGCTGATTATAAGAGTATTCTCCTGAATTTTTTTTGCAATGTTCAGATCCTGTCTGATGATTTTCAGAGTGCTGTTCAGTTCCGAGGTTCTTTCCTGCACCTTCTGTTCCAGAATCCGTTCGGAGGCTTTCAGGTTTTCCACCAGCTGATGTTCCGCCTGAAGTGCTTTTGCCTGAGATTCGAAAGCTTCTTTCTGTGCTTTTTCCTTTTCGATTCTGAGCAGATTGTATCTGTCTGCAAGCGCAAACGCAAGCAGAATCATTTCCAGTGCAGATCCGAACTGAGGGCCTTCCACTGTAAATGCATTTACAGGAAGCAGACCTAGAGCTCTGAGAGTGCCTGAAATGATTGCAATAAAAAGTACACCAAATGCCATTACGAAAAAATATGCACTTCTCTGTCTCTTTACTGCGCAGATTATGCCTGTAGAGATGATCCACAGTCCTGTCAGAGCATGACTGATGACGATCGGCTTTACAAATGTGCTGAATGAGAAAAGATACAGAATACAGATGATTATCTGTCCTGCTATGAGAAGCTTATTGATCAAATCCAGACGGGGTATGACTGTCTTTGTTAAAAGCATTCTGCGCATAAAAAGGATGAAGAGGGCAAGGACTGCAGAAGTCAGTGCATTTACGCTGAATTTGTCCAGAAACGGAGAATGATTCCATAAGATTTCAGATGCAATTCCGTTGTAACATGCTATTGCAAGACCGGTGAGCATTATGAATGCAACATATAATATATAATTTATATCCTTGAGTATGGTGTAGATCAGAAGATTGAAAAGAACCATGGAAATGACTATTCCAAAATATACGGCCTGGATTACATGATCGTTCAGCTCATACTGATAATATGCGGTTTTTTCATGGAGAGATATAGGAATATTGATTGAATTCTCTGAACGTATTCTGAAGTAGAACACTTGCTCTGTACCCGCAGGAACTGTGAAAGGAAATACAAAAAATCTGCTCTTTTCCGGACGCTGATGGTGAGGTACTGAATAACCGGAACGAATGATCCGGTATCCGTTTCCGGATGGACGGCAGAAGTCGATATGTTCAAGTCGCGGATATGAAATGACTGCCTTGAGTTCTTTGGGAGATGAATCTGCATTTTTGATTCTGAATCTGAGCCAGAACGCAGAAGAAGAAAATGAAAAATTCAATGCACCGCCTGAGGACTTGACTGACCGGAAAGAATCTGAGTTTTTATCTTCGGAAATATCTTCTAAAGTCAGTAAACGGCTGGAATCTTCCAGAACGGAAATATGCTCAGTCAACTGGATTGCTGTGTTTCCGATTGCACTGATGTCGAGCACATTATCTCCTGCGGAGAGGCTGTTTTGCACCGGAAACGAAACACTCAGAAGAAATAACAGTTTTACTGAAATTCTCTTTATCTGTCTGCATTTGAGCAAAATCAGTTTCATTTTGATAAATGAGGAATATCTGTGCATAATTTCTTTCAGAGACGATGATTCTGCAGTCTCAAAGACATTGCAATTCTTTTTAGTGCGACACGGGTTAGGGAAGGCTGAAAAAACTTCCTTTTCTGAGGTCGACTATATCTGACAGATAACTGCTTTCAGACATAAAAATTCATTGGACATTCAGTCTTAAGTATTCAGTATTGTTTCTGCGCTTTCCGTCAATCTGAAAGTGAACAAAAGAGGGGAACAATGGGGAAAAAACTTGAATCAGAGCTGCTGCAGAGAATACATCAAGGAACAGTATTTTTTATGATCGTATTTATATTTTCTTTTTTTATCCTTCCTTTGTCTGCTGAAAAGTCAGAAAAGACTTCAGGCATTGAATTTTTGAGCATTCCTTCCGGTGAATTCACATTTGATAATTCCTATTATTATAAATTTCAGAATGGACTGAAATGTCCTGTGAAGGATGAAAAATGCAGAATAAAAATTAAAATTACAGGATTTTCCATTAGCAGAAATCCGGTAACGAGAAAACAGTGGGAATCAGTATTTGGGAACATCAGGTTTTCTCCCTGGGAAAAAAAGGATCTGCCTTCCTGTCCTGAATGTGCTGCCTCCGGATTCAGTCATGATGAGACGGTTGATTTCCTGAAAGAGTTTTCCAAAAAAGAGACAGGGAAAGAGGATTCCTACAGACTGCCTACTGAATCTGAGATGATTTATCTTCTGAGTTCCTGTGCTGAAAAATGCGGGGAGATGAGAAGCGCGGGTATGCAGCTGCAGTTCAAAACAGAAAAATCTTACCGGAACAGATTCGGATTTCCTGTCGGGTCTGAACTGTCAAATTCTTATTTCTGGACTGAGGACTATGCATCTGACAGTTATCTGCAGGAAATGCTTTCAGGATCGGATAATCCTTCCTATTCCGACCCAAGACCGAAACCTTCTGCAAGATTTGACTATGGGAGGATGATGCTCAGTTATTCTTTTACTCCGGAGCTTTTTCAGATCAGCAGAATGGGATATTCTAAAAAGATGGTTCCTTCTGAAAGAGAGACGATGATTTATATTGTCAGAAAAGGAAAAACGAAATGATAAAGTATATTATAATTATATTATGCGTAAACGTAATTAACTGCTTTACTGTCAGTTATGAAAAGAGATTCGATCCTTCAGGACAGAAGGATGTAATTCACGAGTTTGTAAAGGACAGAGTTTCAGCAAAGGGAAGTATTTTCCTCGGTGAAACTGAAAAAGAAATGGATGCTCAGTTTCCTTCCGTGCTTGCGGGGAAGGGCAGGATGCTGAATATTCAGATAAAGACAGAGCAGAAAAAAACGGAAGCCTCTGATTCCTATATCATCAAAGAGGGATATGAGTCAGCCGTTTTTGCAAAGGACAGAGACTTCAGACTGGTTATTGGAAATGACAGCAAGATTGTAAACGTAAGTGATCTGGGCGTGAAAAATGAAGAACTGAAGGACACTGTTCATTATTTTGCGGTATTTTCCGGATTCAGCACAATCTTTGACATTTACTATGTTGAACTGAAAAGAAGCGAAGAAGACCCTAATATATTTATTAAGAAATTTTATCCCAAAAAAATGAGATTTCATGGAGACAGGATTTCCTGGGTGCAGAGGAGCAGAGTCATTTATTTTGCTTCCGGCACTCTTTTTTATGCAGGATATCTGATCACTGTTCCTCTGGACATTCTGACCGGAATATTTCAGGTCATCTTTTATTTTCAGAGCGGCGGAGTGAAATAGGGGAAAAAATTTATCAATAGGATTGACGAAATTCGCCTTTTCTGAGAATCATTCTCTGAGGTTTTCCGTGATTATACAGCATGAACTGGACAGTTCCAATATAACTGAAGAAGAAAGAAAAAATAAAATCAGGACAAGGTCAGATGTCATTCTGATCGGTGCAGGGGTTATGAGTGCTACCCTCGGCATATTTCTGAAAGAACTTGAACCTGATCTTACAATCACTGTACTCGAAAGACTGGACAATGCCGCACGGGAAAGTTCCAATGCCTGGAACAATGCCGGCACAGGACATTCTGCATTCTGTGAACTGAATTACACTCCTCTTCGCGAAGACGGTTCGGTTGATATCAAAAAGGCTTTGAATATTGCTGCCTCTTTTGAAGTGTCCAAGGAATTCTGGGCATTCCTTGTAGAAAAGGATATTATCAAACCTCATGATTTTATTCATTCAGTTCCTCATTACAGTTTTGTTTGGGGGGAAGAAAATATTTCCTTTCTGAAAAAACGTTTTGAAGTTATGAAAGCGGAGTCTCTGTTCAGTGACTTGGAATATACCGAAGACAGAAAAGTTCTCAAAGAATGGCTTCCAATTGTAATGAAAGGACGATCTGCAAAAATTCCTTCTGCGGGAACCAGGATGAAACTTGGAACTGATGTAGACTTCGGTGCACTGACAAGAGCTATGTTCAGACATCTCAGTTCTCTCGAAGGCGTATCAGTAAAATATAATGAAGATGTAAGGGATTTGGAAAGAGAGCCTGGCGGACTATGGAACCTGAGTTCTGTCAATCAGGAAACCAATGAAGAGGAACATCACGAGGCAAATTTTGTATTTATCGGTGCCGGCGGCGGTTCTCTTCCTCTGCTCGAAAAATCTGAGATTCCTGAAGCCAAAGGATACGGCGGATTTCCTGTCAGCGGTCAGTGGCTCAGATGCAGAAATGAGGAAGTGATAGAAGCCCATTTTGCAAAGGTTTACGGAAAGGCTTTGGAAGGAACTCCTCCTATGTCGGTTCCTCATCTCGATACAAGAATCATCAACGGAAAAAAAGAACTTCTGTTCGGTCCTTATGCCGGGTTTACTACCAAGTTTCTGAAAAGAGGGTCTTACTTTGATCTTGCAAAATCTCTTGAGCTTGGAAATATATTTCCAATGATTTCTGCAGGGATGCATAATTTCCCTCTGACAAAGTATCTGATCAGCCAGGCACTGCAGTCTCATCGTGACAGAGTAAAAGCTCTGAAGGAATATTTTCCAGGAGCAAAGGCAAAAGACTGGGAGCTTGTGCAGGCAGGAAAACGTGTGCAGATCATAAAGTCTGATGAAAAGGAAGGAGGCGTTCTTGAGTTTGGGACTGAGGTAGTCTCAGCAAAAGACGGATCTCTTGCTGCAATGCTTGGTGCATCTCCCGGAGCATCGACCTCTGTTGCGATTATGCTTGAGGTTCTTGTGGACTGTTTCAGAAAGAAAACGGAAAGCATTGAGTGGAACGAGAAGCTGAAAAAAATGATTCCCAGCTTCGGACAATCTTTTCTGCATAATCCTGATCTGTGTGCAGAAAGCAGAAAAAGAACTTCAGATATATTGAAGCTGAAACTTTAAGGTTTCAGCTTAGGAAGAATCTCAGTCAGTCCCGTTATATATTTTTTATGTTCTTTTGAGCTGTCTTTTTTCTCTGCTGTTTTTTCCGCATTCAGATAATCAGACAGGATATCGTATGCAGTTTTATTATTTTTGTCTTTGAGTGTCCTGTCGATTCCGGCATTCATATAGAATTTTATATTTTCAAGGACATCCTTTGTTTTAAGTGATGTTTTGTATGCTTCCATATGCAGAAACGTTCTGCCTTCCGAATCAATATATTCATTTGCCCTGTTCTGCCTCAGAAAATCTGCAGCTGCCTTATGTTTAAAGTTTAATGCATAGTAAAGAGGAGTTTTTTCTGTATCCTCTGTCTTTTCCTTTGCATTCGGATCCGCTCCTTTCGAAATCAGAAATTTCAGAAGTTCTGAATCGCCTTTTGCTGCGGCAGAATGGATCAGCTGATAATTGCCCGCATATTTGAAATTTACATCAGCACCTTTTGAAGTAAGTGTCTTTATCATTTCCAGTCTGCTTTTTGTTCTTACTCCCAGAAGACCTCCGCAGTGTCTGTCGAGAACAGTCCCGACACTTGGGATGCGCCGGGTCAGATCCCAAGCATATTCATCCTGAAACTGTCCGATCGCGACACAGAGAGCACCGTAATTTTTTTGACTGAGATCTGCTCCTTTTTCCAGGAGCAGATGATACGCTTTTGATTTGGGATGGTGAATGGAAAGCATCAGGGCAGTTTCTGCTGCTTCCAGACCGATATCCGCTTTTTTTTCAATCAGAAGTCTGACCATCTCCGGTTTTTCTCTCCGTACAGCTTCCATGAGAAGAGTATTCCCGTTTTTCAGCAGTCTTGCATCTGCATTTCTGCCGGAATCCAGTTTTTTTCTCATTTTCTTTATACTGTTTTTTATTATATCCTCAAACAGATCTTTTTCCGGTTCATTTGCATCCACCCGTGTCTCGGGGGTGGTGCAGTTTACAATAAAAAGGACAAGAACAAATGTGAACAGGTAATGAATAACTTTCATAAAACATCAGATACTGAAAACTTCCCTATCCAGTCAAGCTGTTTTATCCCCTAGTTAAAAATACTTCTATTATGCGATTCAGTTTGACTTTTTGGGCGTCCTGAAATTTTACTTAACAAATAGGAAATGGCTAACAATATGATGGCTTGGAAGCGACTGATCCTCCTGACAGTGAAAGCTTTTTCCTGCTTTTTTAAACCGGACAGTGAATTCGATGTAAATTTGCAATTAAATAGGATATAATGATGAATTTTAATAAAATATTTATTTTGGCTGTCTGTTTCAGTCCTTTTATGCTGAATTCTGAAGGCAGGAAGGAAGCTGTCCTCGTATCCTCTTTTCCGATTTCTATCCAGAAATACGGTGAGGATGTCAGAACAAATCTCAGGACTGCCTCCGGAAAACTCAATTATCTGAAAATCAGGGCGGGAGAAACTTTCTCATTCAATAAGACAGTCGGGGAGGCATCTCTTCAGAACGGATATATGCCGGCAAGATCATTCGGAATCGGAGAAACTGTGCTTGAGCCTGGAGGCGGAATCTGCATTGTTGCAAGTACGGTATACAATGTATTTCTTTCTGCAGGTTTTGAAATTGAGGAAAGGCATAAACATTCGAGAAGAGTTCATTATGTTTCTCCGGGACTCGATGCAACCATCCTTTACGGAAAAAAAGATCTGAAAATGAAGAATACTGCAGGTCAGGACTTTGTCCTGAAAATGGAAGTGAGTTCAAAGCATATTCTGGCGAAACTCTATTCTGTGAAAACACTCGATGCCAGATATGAAATGACTGCCGACATACAGGAGGAAAGTTCAGCCTTCGGTACTGAATCAGTCAGCAAGGGACTCTCAGTCACTGTATTTCGGGAAAAATGGACAGGAGAAGAAATGACAGAACGGAAATTTCTTTACACTGAACGGGTTTCTCCCGGACTGGAATGATCTATTTTCTCACATTATACTCAAATTTATCATTCTTGAATCTCAGTTCAGCGATTCCGACAAATCCGGTGAGTTCCAAAGTGTCGAGCATTATTCCTATGTTTATTGTCTTTCCTTTTCTAGGCAGTTTTATCCAGAACCCTTCAGTTTCGTCAGTCACCCTTTTTCGGAGGATCCGGCGTCTTTCTTCATAAAGTTTCTTAATATCATTTTCCGGATAATGTTTTTCTGTTACATCTTTGGGAATGTCTCCGGAAAATTCTACTAGACGAAACTTCATCAAGGAACATCCCGGGCCGCAGCCGTAAGAGACTTCCCCTGCAATTACATTCCCGTCTTTCTTTTTCCAGATGGCAAATTCGCTGAATCCTTCTGCAGTCGCAAAACTGTATTTCAGATACCCGTTCTGAATGTCCTTTATTTCAAAGGATACAGGGTCATTATTATTTTTCAGCTGTTCCTTCAGTGTTCTGATTGTATCTTTGTGCAGGATTCGGAAATAATGGATCACATCTTTTTCTTCCTTCGCAAAGACTGCCGAACCCTGTAATGTAAAAATATATATCATAAATGAGATAATCGTTTTTTTCATAAATCACCTTAGAATTTTTTCCAGTGTTTCCCGAATACTTCCTGCTTCCCTGTTGAACCCGTATCTTGCCAGGAAATATCCGAAAATCAGAAAGGTATGAGGCAGTATAATCAGTTTGACAATTCTGTGCAGTTCAAGTCTGACATCAATTCTGCTTCCGCTTCCGTAAGGCGAGATGGAACCGTAAATGACAGGATTAAAGGAGTTTCTGTATCTGATGTTTTTGATCAGTTCAAATTCCTTTTCGGAAAAAGTTCCGCTTAAAGGTTTTTCATATTTCGGAAAAAAAAGTGAGAAACTGAATTTATGAGGCATGACTGATTCAGAAAGTTTTTTACGTACTTCGTCCGGTTTCAGGGATGAGTCTACAGTAAACTGCATTGACGGGAATAGGTTCATTGAAGGGTATTGTTTATAAACAATGCTGCTTTGTCAAGCACTGCTGAAAATTATGCGGTCTGCAGTGAGCAGAATCGCGACGGCTGCTCTAAGATTTATTTTGCCTGCAGAAGGCTGACCATTTTCCGTTTCAGATCATTCAAATTTACAGGTTTTGTCATATAAATATCTGCTCCCGCAATTGAACCTTTTTTAATGTCTTCAGGGAAAACTGCTGCAGAAAGCATAATGATTGGAATCTGTGAATGCATATTTCTGATGTTTTCCCAGTTTCTGATTTCCTGAATTGCTTCGAGTCCTGTTTTTACGGGCATCTGATTGTCCATAATGATAAGATCTATACGTTCATTCTCTGTAAACACCTTTACTGCTTCCTGCCCGTTATTGGCAGTCATAACAGTGCACCCGGCCTTTTCAAGAAGTCTCTTTATCATTCTCTGACTGATCAGATCATCTTCCACGAGCAGTATGCTGTTTTTTTCGAGTTCTTTGCTGTAAGTGATATCCGATGCATTGGAGCTGCTGTGGGTCAGTTCGGAACTGACAGGCTGGTATGGCAGATGAAGGAAAAAAACTGTTCCTGAATTTTGGCCTGTTTCTGAAGTAAAACTCAAAGTTCCATCCATAAGTTCTGCCAGTTTTCTGCAGATGGCAAGTCCAAGTCCCGTTCCGCCGTATTTTCTTGTATCACTTATATCTTCCTGTCTGAACGGTTCAAATATATGTTCGAAATAGTCAGGACTGATTCCCTTTCCTGTATCTTTTACGGAAAATTGAATGAGGTTTTCCTTCAGTTCAATTTTTACTTCTATTGAACCCCTTTCCGTGAATTTAACCGAATTGGACAGAAGGTTGTTCATAATCTGAAGAACTCTGTACTCATCAATAAGAACTGTATCGGAGATTTTCTCATCTATAAATGTCATGAATTCGATTTCCGTTTTCTTTTCTGCTATAATTATTTTTACATTATCATGAATTTCTTCCATCAGTTTTTTGAGAGAATACGGATTTGGAAGAATCTGCATCTGACCTGATTCTATTCTGGAAAAATCCATAATATCATTGATTATCTTAAGCAGGAGTTCTCCGCTTTTTTTGACTGTATTCAGCATATAGTATAAGTTTTCATTATTATTTTCTGAGATTATCATTTCTGTGTAGCCGAGTATGGAATTCAGAGGAGTTCTCAGTTCATGCGAAATATTGGCAACAAATGCCGATTTGAGATTTTCTGATTCTACTGCCTTGACTGTTTCGAGCATCAGTGCCTCTTCCAGTTTTTTTCTCCGTGTGATGTCTTCCTGGACTGAGACGAAATTGGCAATCTCGCCTGATTCAGAAAAAATAGGAGAAATGGATACCGAATCCCAGTAAATTTCTCCGTTTTTTCTTTTGTTCTGAAGTTCTCCGCGCCAATTCTTTCCTGAAAGAATTGTACTCCATAAAGAAACATATGTTTCGGGAGGAGTAATGTCGGACTTGATAAAACTCGATTTTTTTCCGATCGCTTCCTCGGATGAATATCCTGTGGTTCTGGAAAAAGTAGAGTTGATATATTCTATAATACCATTATTATCTGTAATTAAGATAGAAGCAGGGCTTTGTTCCACTGCCTTGGAAAGTTTTCGGATATGCTCCTCATCTTTTTTTCTGTCTGTAATATTGCTGAATGTGCAGATCACGTCTCTGACTGTTCCATCCTCGTTCAGAAACGGCTCAGCATTGACTAAAAGCCATACTCTGTCTCTGGAGACCGGTCTGTAGACTCCCATAACAATGTTTCTCACTGGCTTGCGTGTTTTTATGGAAACGGGAACAGGATGAGTCGGTCCGGGAAATTCGGTTCCGTCCTCATGAATGACATTCCAGTCAGGATCGAAAGATGTTTTTCCGAGAAGCTGATCTTCGGAAATGCCCAGCATTTCAAGTGCTGCGTTGTTGCTCATCAGCATCTCCGCATTTGGTCCCTGAACCAGGACACCGATAGGAAGTCTCATAATCAGCTCATAAAAATGTTCCTGTGATGTGCGGAGTTCTTTTTCTATTTGTTTTGTTCTGACAGCATCTTTTGTCATCTGAAAAATTCTGTCATAGAGACTGCTTTTTGATGCTATTTTGTCTGAGGAAAGTCCGGTTTTTTCCATATCGGATTTGAGAAGGGTTTCATATATTGCTATTTTTTCTTTTAATGCAGAGTTCTCTTCCGCAAGTTTTTCCAAATCCAATTTTGACATCCTATTCTCTCATTATTTTTCATTATCCCCGCCTGTCAGAATTTTTTAGATTATATCGACAGCCGGAAGTAATACGAACAGCATCATTGAGATAAATTATAATATTCAAACATATATAATGTCAATTATTATTTCTCAATCTGCGGAATTTTCAAACCACTGAACTCTGTACAGATCATGACGCCTGGAATTCATATTCCGAACACTTCCATGACTTTTCAGTTCCTTGAGAAGATCCAGATCCACATCCACAACAAGAGTCATTTCTGTATTTGGTGTAGCTTCTGCAGCAATTGCGTCATGGGCAAATGCAAAATCTGACGGAGTAAAAACTGCTGACTGCGCATACTGTATATCCATATTGTCCACATTCGGAAGGTTGCCTACGCTGCCTGAGATAGCAACATAACATTCATTTTCAATTGCCCTTGCCTGGGCACAGTGGCGCACTCTTTGATAGGCATTTTTAGTATCAGTGGAGAAGGGCACGAACAGAATTTCCATGCCTCGTTCGGCAAGAACTCTGGGAAGTTCAGGAAACTCTACGTCAAAACATACAAGGATTCCAATTTTTCCGACGTCAGTATCAAATATTTTGAGACTGTTCCCGCCTGTCATTCCCCAGTAGCTCTGTTCATCCGGCGTGATATGTATTTTGAACTGTTCATCCCAGGTTCCGTCCCGTCTGAGAAGATAAGATACATTATAAAGTCTAGTATCTGAATAAATGGGCATACTTCCTGATATTATATTGATATTGTATGACACTGCCATATTCAGCATTTCTTCTCTGAGATTTTCGGTGTGTTCTGCAAGTGCCCTTATTGCATCGGCAGGACTCTGCTGATTGTATTTTGCCATCAGGGGCACATTGAAAAATTCAGGAAAAAGCACAAAGTCTGCTTTGTAGCCTGCGACTGCATCCACGAAAAATTCTATCTGCTTCAGAAATTCTTCAGGGGATTCCACTGTTCTCATCTGCCATTGTACAACACCGATCCTGACTGTTGTTTTTCGGCCTCCGATAAGTTTTTCCTTTTCTTCATAATAAATGTTCAGCCATTCCAGAAGGATTGCATAATTTTTTGAATCCTTGTCCTGCGGAAAATATTCTGTCATTATTTTTCTCACATGGAAATCATTTGCAAGCTGAAAACTTAAGACGGAGTCATGAAGTTCCTTTCTTTTGACAAGTTCAACGTACTGCTGAGGACTCATTTCCATCGCAAAATTTTTGTAGCCCGGAATTCTTCCTCCGATAATGATCCTTTTCAGATTTTTCTTCTGACAAAGTTCCTTCCTTGCGTCGTACAGACGTCGGCCCAGACGAAGTCCCTGATATTTCGGGTGAACAAAAATATCCACACCGTAAAGGGTGTCACCTTCAGGATTGTGATTTTTCAGATAACCCTTTGAGGTGATCTGATCATAAGTGTGCTTATCACCAAAGTCTGAATATTTGATGATCATACTGACTACGGCTGCAACCAGTTTCCCATTGTTTTCTATGCAGAACTGTCCATCCGGAAATCTGGAAAGCTGGGATGCAAATTCTTCCTTGCTCCATGTTCCGCCTGCATTCGAATAGACCTGATCCATAATTTCACGGATATCTTCATAGTCGCTCAGCTGGGTATTTCTGAGACGGAGCTTATGCTTGCTCAGTTTCTTCAGTTTTTTCTTTGAATCCTTTTTCAGGCTGTCTTTGATTTTTCCGAGTTTTATGTTAATGTCAACCATAGGACAATTCTCTTTTGCTGTTTTTTTTTGTAATGTAAAAAACGACTCAGTTTCCCGTTTAGATGTTGACATTGAGCTGGACTTTTACCAATATTGCTGGTGCAGGACACTCCTGACGGAAATTTCAGATGATTTTCTTTTTAGAAAATCCAGAAAAGTCAGTCTGTGAACTGCTGTAATAAATCGATAACAATACTTTACCAATGCGATATAACAGGATAAAGACTGATGTTTGATACTACGGAAGCACTTATTGATAAAATTCGTCTTGGAGAAGATTCGTTTCTGGAATTAAAATCAATTCATATTTCAGGAAAAAAAATAACAGGACCGGACAGAAAAGATTTATCAGATGAAATCGGTGCGTTTGGAAATACAAACGGGGGAGTGATACTGCTGGGAGTGGATGATAAGACAAAAGATGTTTCCGGTATTCCTTTGGAATATATTGATCTGGTGGAAAATTTTGTAAAGGAGATCTGTTATGACAGTATTAAACCTCCGATAATTCCGCTGATTGAAAAAAGAGAACTGCCTGATTTATCCGGAAATAAAAAATTTATCATTAAAATAGATATTTCCAAAAGTCTTTTTGTTCATAAATCGATGAACGGTTATTTCTACAGAATAGGAAGTTCTAAAAGAGAAATGCCTCCTGAATATTTAGGGAGGCTGTTTCAGCAGAGAAGTCAGTCAAGACTGATTCGTTTTGAAGAGCAGGCAGTGCCTCAGACATCTGTTGAAGACCTGGAAGAACGGCTTTGGAAAAGATTTATTCCGGATATAAAGGAAGATTATGTGATATGGCTTCTCAAAAGAGGCCTGCTCGTTCAGGATGAAAATCATTCGGTTCGATGCACCGTAGCGGGTCTTCTGATGTGTTCAAATCATCCGGAAAAGTATCTCTCTGGATCGTTTATTGAAGCTGTTTCGTATGCAGGGTTTGGTATGGATTCAAATTATCAAATTGATGCAAGGAAGATTACGGGATCTTTGGATACACAGATTGAAGATACTATGCATTTCTTCAGAAAAAACAGAATGATTGGTGCAAGAAAAAATCCGGACAGACAGGACATTCTTTCATTCAGTGAAAGAGCTGTTTTTGAAGCGATTGTAAATGCAGTGGCTCACAGAGACTATTCGATTCACGGATCTAAGATCCGCTTTTTTATGTTTGAAGATCGAATAGAAATCTATTCTCCTGGTGATCTTCCGAATACATTGACATTGGATACTATAGAAATGAGACAGTCTACTCGAAATGAATTGATCAGCAGTCTTCTTTCTGACTGCCCTGTCCAGGAAGACAGTCGTATTTCCAGAAAACACTATATGGAAAAAAGAGGAGAAGGGGTTCCTATTATTTTCAATGAAAGTCTGAAGCTGTCAAATACTAAACCTATTTATAAATGTCTTGATAATTCTGAGCTGATGCTGACAATATTTGCCGCAAAATGACTGCTCTTCCTGACGGCTTCGCTAGCTTGGAAGTCGCTAGCCAGTTGGGAAGCTGCTAAAAAGCCCTGCTTTTTCCTCAATTTTTATTCTGCTGAGCAGCAGCATTTGGGCACGGGTCAGTTCTCAGATTTCCGAAAGAATTTTCTCAATTGTCTGAACCGCACTGTATTTTTTTAAAACTCCCTGCAGATATAAGCATGATTTTTTAATGTTTTCATTTTCGAAAGAATTCAGGATGACTTCTCTAAGTTTCTTTGTATTTTTGATTACAGTGCAGGCTCCTGCAGATTCGAGTCTTGCCGCATTGTCGAACTGATCGTAGTCCAGAGGATAAGCAATCGAGGGAATCGCATTTCGCAGACATTCATACATGATCCCTGCTCCGCAGTGGTGAAGAACCAAATCATATTTCGAAAGATGGTCTTCGTAGGATACAAAAGAATACGCATGAAAATTTTTCTGAATCTCTCTTATTTTTCCATTTTTGTCTCCATAGGAAAAATGAAATACAAAATCATTTAACTGCAATGCAGTCTTTCTTATTTCTTCCTTCAGTATGTCCTTTTCAAACCAGAGATGCGTTCCGATTGTGATCAGTATATGTTTTTTTCCAGTTTCAAATAAAGGAGGTTCTGAATTGAACGGAGGCGTATATAGAATCGGACCAGTCAGAGTCAGTGCAGGGGCAGTCTTTCTTTCAAATTCCAGTTCAGGAATCGCCATCGCAAAAACTTTTCTGTGAGAATACACTGCTTCCGATCCGTCTTCTCTGTATACATTTTTCAAGCCCAGCTTCCGTATCTCATTCCTGAAAAGAAAGAACATGGATTTTTTAAATGATTTTATCATGATCCTGTGAATATAATCTCTCAGCTTCCCTTTCAGAGTATTGTCCGGTTTGACTCCTCCCATATAGGCATTTACTCCCGAAAAGGATTCAAATACACAGGGTGAGGCCAGTATGCTGAACCAGGGAATATTCAGTGATTCCGCCAGAATCCCGGGAACGGGGAGCACACCGTCAGTGATTACAATATCCGGTCTTTCCTTTTTATACAGATTTTCGGTTTCTTTTTTCATCGTATGCAGAAGTGATATGTTTCTTTTCAGTTGAGAATAAAGAAGAAACGGATTATTTTTGACCTGCACTTCAGGATTCGCAATTTCGTCAATGAATGAATCCTTTCCTTGAAGAAGACAGATCCCTTTGAGACCGGAAGTTTCAATGGACTTCATTGCGGAGGATGTGCTCACAATAGAGAGTTCGAAATTTTTCTGAAGATGCTGTCCAAGTCCTAAAACTGGATGCAGATGCCCGCTGAAAGGAGGCGAGAATAAAAGTACTTTCTTTTTCATTAAATTAATATCCCTAATCTCTGCAGAAACTGAATAAAAGAATCATATACTGATTTCTGATTCAGATAATCCATATGCCCGCAATCGGTGTATTCATCAACTGGAAGTTTCCAGAGTCTGGAAATCCAGTCATCCCTGCCCTGCACAATAAAAGTTATGCTGCAGTCCGGTATCCTGTGTGCTGTCGGCCCGTAGGCAAATATGCTTATTTTATTCATCATATCTTCAGGAAGATTCAGGCAGTTGAAAAGATGAAGCCCGCAGCTTCCTGCAAGAAGGA
>JBPOJG010000017.1:0-2124 GCA_052033835.1 Spirochaetota bacterium | reverse complement strand
GAAGTTTAATGATTTTCAGTTTTAAGTCTTCAGTCAGAACATTTTCCATATCTGCACCTCTTTTTTGTATTATTCGGAATATCCCAATCCAGTCAAGTCATTTTCCTGTTCACTGCTTGACAAAAAGAGAGAGGACTTTGTGAATAGAAATATGCTCGAACAATCACTCGAACTCATTCGCAAAGGAACCGTGGAAATCATCCCGGAAGCAGAACTCATAGAAAAGCTCAAGACAGGAAAGAAACTGAAAATAAAGGCAGGCTTTGATCCCACAGCTCCGGATCTTCATCTGGGACATGCAGTTCTTCTTCGAAAAATGAAGCATTTTCAGGATCTGGGTCATGAGATCAATTTTCTTCTGGGCGATTTTACTGCGATGATAGGAGATCCTACCGGCAAGTCTGAGACTAGAAAAAGACTCACTAGAGAAGAGGTTCTGAAAAATGCAGAAACCTATGAATCGCAGGTATTCAAGATTCTGGACAGATCCAAAACCAAGATAGTGTTCAATTCGGCCTGGTGTTCTCAGATGCGGTTCGAGGATGTGCTTGTTTTAAGTTCAAAGTACAATGTAGCGAGACTTTTGGAAAGAGATGATTTCAGCAAAAGATTCAAGGCAGGAAATCCGATCTCTCTGATTGAGTTCCTTTACCCTCTTGTGCAGGGATACGATTCTGTCGCAATGGAATCGGATGTGGAACTGGGAGGAACTGACCAGAAATTCAATCTTCTGGTAGGAAGGGAACTTCAGAGGGACTACGGAAAAAAACCTCAGGCAGTCATTACAATGCCTCTTTTGGTCGGTCTCGACGGTGTGAAAAAAATGTCCAAGTCTCTCGGCAATTATATCGGATTCAATGACGCACCAGGCGACATGTACGGAAAAGTAATGAGCATATCCGACGATCTGATGTGGAACTATTATGAACTTTTGACTGACTTTACAGTGAAGGAAATCGAAGAAAGAAAAACGGCAGTGGCAAAGTCGGAACTTCATCCAAAGGAAGCCAAGTCGAGTCTTGCAGTCGGCATTATGAAAATGTTTTATCCTGAAGATGTCTGCACTGAAGCGGTGGAAGAGTGGAAGAGGGTTCATAATTCTGAAAAAAGATCAGTTCCTGATACAATAGAGACTCATACGATTTCGGAATCAGAATTTGGGGAAAAAGCACCGATGCTCATAGGAACGCTGACAAAACTCGGATTTTTTGCATCCAACTCAGAGGGAATGAGAGTTGTTCAGAACGGAGGACTTTACCTGAACGAGGAAAAAGTGACAGATGCAAAACTTGTATTGAAAAAAGGCGAGACATACACTGTTCGGCAGGGAAAAAAAGGGAAGTTTATAAAACTGGTCTGCTGAATTGAAATGATTCATCTGATATTTTAAGACAAGTTTATCGATAAGGGTTGTTTGGCAGTAAGTAAAACTGAGCATCATACCGAAGACTGGGGGGAAGAGACAGTTATTACGGCATTTTTTGAATGACAGAAGGAGTTTTAAATGCTTTTGTCTGCTCAACTTCAGGGATTTTTTGACGAGTTATATCAACTACTGTAAAATAAAAAAAATGACAAAAGAGTAAAATCCAGAAAAATGGCAATTAAGATACACATCTATACGGAGAGTAACGATGGAAAAAACAATCAAGGATATCCTGAATACAGGAATCGGGCTTCTTCAAGCTGGAAAAGATGGATTGGACAAGACTAAAGTAGATCTGGAAAAAATTTATTCCGAAATTTCTTCAAAAGGCGCTCTTGACAATTCAGAAAACGCTGTAAAACTCAGAGAGTCTCTGGACAAAATTCTGGCTGAAATCAAAGAATTCAGCAGTGTTGCCGGCAAAAACTATGAAGAAACCAGAAACAAGATTATCGACAACTACAACAAAATAGTTGAAGAAGTGAAGACTAAAATGCCTGAAGGAAAGATTGAAGAGATCAAAACTAAGATCGATGAAATCGCTGCAAGCATCAAGACTGCTACTTCCGGCGGAAATGCTTCCGGCGGGACTTCTGCAAAAGCTTAATCCTGTTTATCTGAGAACTGCGGAAGTTTTCTTTCGCAGTTTTTTTTTCTTCTGACAAAAAATAAAAAACAATGAAAAAAATATTAGTTAC
>JBPOJG010000101.1:0-4084 GCA_052033835.1 Spirochaetota bacterium | reverse complement strand
AAACTTGCAGCTCGCTAAAGCGAGCTGAGTTAATCCTACCGGAGGTTTCAAGGGACTATCGTCCCTTGAAAATCCCTATTTCGCTTCTGATTAAAGATAATTTCTTGATTTTTTCAACAACTCTATTTTTATTTTCCTATTGGTTTTGGAATTTTAACTCTCACTATTGGAATTATTTCTGTCCAGAAATATACTCCAGTCCTGTAAAGACCGGAGTATCCGGGAATCAGTCCAAGAGCAAAATTTCCCCAGGGATTGATCTGTTCTTCTTCCGGTCTGGCCTTCCACTCATCCCCGTTTTTAGTGGCTTCTGCGAGACGGGATTTTTCCGCCTCTTCTTCCTTCAGCTTTTCGGCGGCCAGTTCCTCAGGACTTTTTCCTTTCTCTACAACTTTCGGTTTCCAGAGAACCGGCTTGAACTTGATGCTCTTGATCACCTTTTTAGTGAACTGAAGAATCTTGCCGTCTTCATATTCCACACTCACTCCGCCTCGAAGAACAGTCGCTTTTATGTTTGAGACAAGTTCTCCTGTCTTCTTGATCATGTCATCTGCTGAAATGCTGAAACTGACAGTAATATATATTATCATTGTAAATGCAATTTTATGCATTATAAACTCCTTTATTTTATGCATCTGACTGAAGCAGGATTCCCTTTGATGAATGTATAAGTTCCGGAAACTCCATTCCAGACATTTGCGTGTTTTGGACTGACATCTTCTGAAGTCCAGTAGGAGTTTTTTTCATTCAGTTTTCCTGCCGACTCTCCCGTGAAAAGTTTCTGCAGCTCATCAGAGGTAGGCAGTCTCATTTTCAGCCGACTGCAGCTTTCCACAGCCTGCGGCCAGCTCATCTTTCCAAGTTCTGTTCCGGCAGTCTCATCTGAAAAAACAGGAAATGACAGTAACATAAAGAAAAAGATCATATGTTTCATTATTCTAATCTCCTTCAGAATTTTCTGAAATATAGATGAATCCTTCCGCATTTCGCTTTTCTGATGTTTATAGGATTTACTCTCTGAATTTTTCCTCAGCTGGAATGCATAAAAATGCCTTGAAAGCATCTGTGCAGGTGCCTGCATTTCCTACCATACATCCGGCAGCAAAAGAGGGTCCGAATACGAGAAGTATACTGGGTATGTCAATGATGGATAGATGATTCAGGCCGGCGACAATGATGCCTAACGCGAATGTTGTCAATGTGATCAGAAGAAATAAGTAGTTCATACTCTTATTCCAGTACCAGGCAAGCTGTGTAGGCTTTTTTATACCTGTCATCCTTGCCGATTTTAGCAGAACCCGTGTTCAGTGTGTCTACATTGATAAAAGAGGTTCCGCTTTGCGTTTCTTTTTTATATCCGTAATACTGTGCGGTATAGTTTCCAGTCTGAGCAATCCAGTATTTTTTTCTCAATTCCAAATCTCCATTTTTTATGCCGGATTCCAGTTCTTCATTTGTAGACAGTCTTCCATTGATAGAAGAACGTGCACCTGTTGCTTCCTGAAAGGTGACTTCCGAATTTGACCATCTCCAGACAAGTCTCTTCTGTCTTTGCATACACTGACCGTCCTGACTGCACACATTTCCATTTTTGCAGTGAGAATTGTTCAGACACTGTACGCATCTGCCGTCATTTGTGCAGCGTTCACCGTTTGTGCAGTGACTGTTTACTGAACACTCTGTTGCAGAATTACCTTATATTGAACGAAGAATTCAGACCATTTATACGGTCAACTTATAAAATTGCTGATAATATTAAACCTATCAAAACTGATAGGTTTTTGCTGAAAGAAAAATAAAATATGTCTATGATTTTTGCTTAAAAATCGGTCAGCGGCGTTTTAAAGGAATTTGCAGAAAATTGCAGCAGAAAGTGACAAATTATATAATCTTTTACGGAAAACGGCTGCTGCCGCTGAAGGGAAATTATAATAAAAGATCTGCTGTTGATCTAAAAAAGGCGGCAGAGAAAGGTCGTATTTGCAGGCTGAACTTTTCAATACAATATTTTCCGTTTTATTGACGGTCAGATTGCTGAACTCTGGGAATGCCTCTGCCGGAAAATATCGTCAATGAAAACGGGCTATTTTAAAATAAATAATCAGTATACAGACTGTCTATTTCCAAGTAATCTTGATAATAGGCTCTCTGAAAATAAAGTCCGTATGGAGGAAGAGTTTTGCCTGCAGTGGTTCTGTCTTCTTTCTGCAGGATTTCCTCTAGTGAATCTGTGATTTTGCCGCTTCCTACAGAAAGGATTGTACCGACAAGGATGCGTACCATATTATGCAGAAAGCCTGTTCCTCTGATCTGAAATCGGATCAGTCCGGGAATCTCAGCGGAAGGTATGAGCGAAAGAGAAGTGATCTGTCTTTCTGCAGACTTTGTCCTGACTGATTCGAGTTTTGCAAAACTCTTGAAATTGTGTTTTCCGACAATTGACGGAATTTCTTTCTGAACTCTTTCCAGATCAAGCGGAAACTTCATCCAGTAAGCTCTGCTGTTCAATAGAGGCGAGGGAGCTTTCGCATAATAAATCCAGTATTCGTACTCTCTTTCCGTACAGGAAAAACGAGCATTGAATTTTTCCGGCATTTCTTTTCCGCCCAAAACACTGAGGGAATCGGAACTGAGTGCGTTCAGTGAATGTACAACTCTTCTATAATCAGTAATTTTATTTTGATGGGGGACACTGACAATCATGCCTCTGGCATGAACGCCCGTGTCTGTCCTTCCTGCGGGGGTGAATCTGGAATTTTCTCTGCAGACTGTGTGAAATGCTTTTTCAAGCTTCGCCTGAACGGAGTGAAAATTGGTCTGCCTTTGGAATCCGTAAAAGCCTGAACCGTCGTATTGGATGAGAAAAGCGGATACTCTCAAATTTCGCACTCGCTACGCTGCTGGATTCAGCGAAAAATTACTTTTCGCCGCCCATTACTTCAATGATTCCGCCAAGTTCATCATACAACTCTCTTGCAATGTCCAGAAGAACCGAAGGTTTTGACTTGGAAGATTTTCCAGATCCGTAGAGTTTTGCGAGCATTCTCTTTGCTCTGACTAGGATATGCAGTCTTTTTTCGGGATCATCTGTGATCTGATCCTTGAACTTGAGAGAGAGGTAGGCATTCAGATAAATGACTCCGTCAAATCCCCAGTTGTTGTCAGTGTCTGGTCCCAGGATGCTTGCAGCGACATCCGCTGGTTCCTGTCCTGTCTGCATAATCTCCAGTGTGGAAGAATACCACATACATGCCTTTCTGTAGAGAAAGTCCCTCACCTTGTCGTAGGGCAGATGTGGGAACTCCAATGCCAAATCGTCGAAATACCAGGCAGCCTTGAGGGCACATACCGCCTTTTTGGGTGTAGGAGCTACTCCAGGAGCTCTGTGCTGATAGCAGTCAATGGCGAGAAGGAAAGACCCGGCACCCGAGATCAGATTCCGTTCCTGGTTGAAATCAATTGGTCCAAGGATTTTCTCCAGATTCAGTTTCCTGTCATTTGCATACTGCTTGAGTCTTTCGATTTCCGTGAGATTCAAAGTAGGCCAGTCTCTAGGATAAGCTGTATACAGGCATCTTGAGCAGGTGACCATCAGATAATCGTTCGGATTGATTCGTCCGAACTTCTTATTTTTCTGGTAAAGCCTTCTCAGTTCTTTAGTGAGGTTTCCGGCGATGAGCCTTCCTCCTCCCTGGAACATTTGTTCCCTTTGAAAAGTATGATTGCAAATCGGGCAGACTGTATTTTCTTTCGCCCGGAAAGATGCTTTCTTGGTTTGTAGAGCTGCAGAATCCTGTTTCATACGACTTAAAGAACTAGTACAAAACAGGCCAGAATTGTCAATTGATTCCTAATTTTCAGGCAAGGTTTCAGAAATTTTTTCAAAGGCCTGCAGCGTCAGTTTTTCGTCTGCCTCTGCCTCGTGTTCGCTGAATTTTACAAATATCAGCTTTTTGGAGCGGTTTATGCAGAGATACTGTCCGTGAATTCCAATCCCGCAGATCATATTCGGGCCTGTTTCCGGATACCACCATTGTCGATTATAGCCGAATTTTGTATCCGGTTCGACTGCTTCAATATGATC
>JBPOJG010000461.1:0-5808 GCA_052033835.1 Spirochaetota bacterium | reverse complement strand
TTTTCTTGAGCCCGATGGACTCATTTGACTTTTATCTGAACAGCGGAAAATTCAGCCTGTTTCATCTCATTACAGTTCATATTCTTCTTTGGACACTCTGTCCTTTATCCATACTGATTCAGAAACTTTTCATTCTTCTGCTGAATTTCAGAATCAGAGAGGAGATTATTGATTCCTGGGCATGGAAGGACTATTCTGTCATTCTGATCTATCCGGCAGTGATGCTTCTTGCATCCGTTATGGAAGGTTTCAGAAATGCATACAATGAAACTAGGCAGAAGACTGTTGCGAGAGAAAAGAATCTGCTGTATCTTTCCTTTCTCCCTTTCAGTGCCACAGGAGTTTTCTGGATTCTTCCGAAACCCTTTCCTTTCTTTTTCCTCGCTTTTGCAATGTACTATTCATTCCGGGTTCTTTCCAAGACACTGAAGAATCTTTCTGGTTACACTGATCAGGAATACAGAATATATCTTATGTATATACTCATTCTGTTTTCCATTGTCAGTCTCGGTGCAGCTTCAATTTTAAAAACAGTAAGGTAGTCATGAAAATATTTTTAATCGGAATCGGCGGGATTGCTATGGGCAATCTTGCCAGAATGCTTCAGGAGCTCGGTCATGAAATTTCCGGCTCAGACCATGATCTTTATCCTCCTATGTCCGATCAGCTGCTCGACTGGGGAATGAAAGTGCATTCAGGTTTCAAAGCAGGAAACCTGAAAGGATCCGATCTTGTCATTGTAGGAAACGCAATATCCAGAGGAAATCCTGAGGTGGAAGAGGTTCTGAATTCAGGAATGGATTATATGAGCATGCCTGAAGCGATTTCCAAGTTCATACTCAAGGGCAGAAAGGTGATTGTGATTGCAGGTACTCACGGGAAGACCACCACCTCATTTCTTGTACACCATCTTCTGAAGGAAGCAGGACTTTCTCCGGGACTTTTTGCAGGCGGGATCAGAAAGGACGGTCATGCAGGTTTTGAACTGGGACAGGGTGAATACTTTGTGATAGAAGGCGATGAATACGATTCTGCTTTTTTTGACAAGTCTTCCAAATTTCTTCATTACAGACCTTTTATCCTCGGACTGACTGCCCTAGACTTTGATCATGCGGACATATTCAGCGACATCGGTGCAATTCAGACAATGTTCAGAAGACTGCTCATGATCACTCCTTCCAAGGGTAAAATATTTTATAATGAAAAAGCATTAAAGCTTGCCGAGATCACTGCGAAATTTCCTCATTCCGGAACGGAAGGTTATTCTCTTGGAAAAAAGAGTTCTGTATTTTCCTACAAGAAAGGAAAACTTTTTCTAAACAGAGAAAACAGGGAAATTCAGTCGGCCCTCATCGGTGAGCACAATGCAATGAATTCTGAGCTCGCCTTGCGCATTGCTTTAGAAATTGCACCTTCCAAAAAAAATGAATTTCTTTCTGCACTCAAAACTTTTGCAGGAGTGAAAAGAAGACAGGATGTTCTGTATTCCGATGAACGGTCTGTTCTGATCGAGGACTTTGCGCATCATCCTGCCGCCATTCAGGAAACTGTAAAAGCAGTAAAGAATGCATATCCCGGTTTTTCCATTATCTCTCTTTTTGAACCGAGAAGTGCTACATCTCACAGAAATATATTCCAGAAGGAATTTGCAGAAAGTTTCAAGGGAAGTGCAGCAGCTGTGATCACTGAGGTGTTTAATCTGAAAAAAGTCCCGGCAAAGATGAGACTGAATGTGAAAAAACTTGTGGGGGATACTGAAAAACTTTCCCGTGTCCCTCTTTCTCTATATGCAAGGGAATCGAAGGATATTCCGGATATACTGCTTAAGAAAATACTGAAAGACCCTTCTGAAAAGATTGCGGTTCTTGCAATGTCAAACGGTTCCTTCGGAGGAATCTATCCGAAACTGAAAGAAATTCTGGAGAATAGAAAATGAATCTGATTGAAGAACTTGAAAAAATATATCAGGACACAAAATCTCAGATCGAAGCGACTGACGTTGATGCGGAACTTGAAAAAATCAGAAATGAAGTGCTTGGAAAAAAAGGCACACTGACTTCCATACTGAAGCAGCTCGGTTCATTGAGTGCAGAGATGAAGAAGACTGCAGGGCAGAAAGCAAATGAATTCTCGAAAGAACTCGAAAAGATTTTAGGCACAAAAAAAGAAGAGGTCAAAAAGAAAGAACAGCTCGCTCTGATTGAAAAGGAAAAGTTTGATTCTCTTCGTCCTCTTCGTCAGGCAGATTACGGGACTCTTCACCCGATTACAAGGATTCAGTATGAGGTGGAGGATATTTTTGTATCTATGGGATTTCAGATTATGGACGGACCTGAGATTGAAACTGACTACAATAATTTTGAAGCCTTGAATTTTACTGACGATCATCCTGCCAGAGACATGCAGGATACATTTTATACCGATGACGGAAATCTTCTCAGAACGCACACTTCGGCCATTCAGGTGAGAGCTCTCAGAATTCTCAAGCCTCCTTTCAGAATCATCGCACCGGGAAGAGTCTTCCGGTATGAGGAAGTGGATGCATCTCATGAGAATACATTCAATCAGGTGGAGGGAATGGTGGTCGGAAAGGATATTTCTGCAGCCAACCTGACGTACACAATGAATACTCTTCTTTCGAGCATATTCAGAAGAGAGACTGTAGTCAGACTTCGTCCGGGATATTTTCCGTTTGTGGAACCTGGGTTTGAACTGGACTTTCAGTGTATGGTCTGCGGAGGAAAGGGCTGTTCGGTATGCAAACATTCAGGCTGGGTGGAACTGCTTCCCTGCGGACTGATTCATCCGAATGTTCTGAAGTCTGCAGGACTTGACCCATCTGTCTGGACAGGTTTTGCATTCGGTCTCGGTCTTGACAGACTTGTAATGATGAGATATGGAATTAATGATATAAGATATTTTAATTCAGGAAATTTGAGATTCCTGAAATCATTTGCCTGAAGGAAAAGGAACATGAAGAAAGAAAATGCAGAATCCGAAATCAGAAAACTTGAAGATGAGATCAGACATCATCAGTATCTTTATTATGTAAAGAATGAGCCAGTCATTTCAGACAGGGACTTTGATTTTCTTTTTAAAAAACTTCAGAAACTCGAAGAGGAGAATCCCAAGTTTGCTTCTCCGAATTCTCCTACAAAAATGGTCGGTTCTGATCTTGACAATGATTTTGAAAAATTCAAACATACTGTTCCAGTGCTTTCTCTCGAAAATACTTACAGCACAGAAGAACTTTCTGAATGGCTCGAGAAGACTGATCCGAAAGGGGACTATTCCGTGGAATGGAAAGTGGACGGTGCAAGCATTGTTCTGTATTATGAAAAGGGTGAACTTTACAGAGCAGTCACCAGAGGAACAGGCGGAGTGGGTGATGACATCACTGAAAACATACGGACTGTAAGAAACATCCCCCTGGTGCTTCCTGAAAAAATAGACCTGACTGTCCGAGGTGAAGTTTATATGACTTTCAAGGACTTTGACAATATCAATGCAAATTCAGTACACCAGCATGCAAATCCCAGAAATCTCGCATCAGGAACAATCAAAAGCAAGAACTCTTACAAGGTTGCAGAAAGACCGCTTCGAATCTGCATCTATGAAGGCTATGTTCCGGGAAAAAGAAAAATTGAAACTCATCACGAAATGCTGAAATATCTCAGATCTCTTCATTTTCCCATCTCTGATGACAATGTAATTATAAAAGCAGATAAAATCATTGCCACTGTGGAAAAATTCAAGAAGAAGAAATCGACTCTCGGTTATCCCACTGACGGGCTTGTCATCAAACACGACAGTTTCAGGTTCAGAGAGGAATCGGGATTTACTTCTCATTCACCGAGATGGGCCCGTGCTCTGAAGTTTGACGCAGAAATGAAGGAAACAAAAATTCTGAACATTGACATTTCTGTCGGCAGAACAGGAAAGATTACACCCAGAGCAGAAGTCGAACCGGTACAGCTCGCCGGCACCACTGTCCGCTTTGCCACTCTTCACAATCAGGACTATATAGATGAACTAGGTGCAGGACTAGGTGCAGTTGTCCGAGTTGCGAAAAGAGGAGAGATCATTCCTGCAGTGGAGGCAGTTGTGGAGGCACCGGAAAAAGTTTTCAGACTTCCGTCCAAATGTCCTTCCTGCGGAAAACCGCTGGCAAAAAAAGAAGACTCGGTGGATCTCTTCTGTTCAAACAAGGTCTGTCCCGGAAGAGAAGTTCAGCTCCTTCTCTTTTTCGTCGGAAAAAAACAGATGGATATTGAAGGATTCGGTGAAAAGCAGGTAGAGCTTTTTTATGAAAAGGGCTGGATCAAGACAATACCCGATATATACGATCTTCACAAATATTCGAAAGAAATCATGAATACTCCCGGTTTTGGCGAAAAAAGTCTGAAGATACTTCTGGATGGAATTGAAAAATCCAAGAAAAAGGATTTTGCACAGATTCTCCCTTCAGTCGGTCTCGGTGAAATCGGTCACAAAATGACTGAGATTCTGTTTGAAAACGGATACGATTCACTGGAGTCCATTCAGAAACTGGCTGAATCCAAAAAAGCTCTTGAAGAGCTGGGTTCAATTCACGGGATAGGTGAAAAAACAGCAGAGTCATTTGTGAACAGTTTCAGAGACAAGTCTGTGATCAAACTTTTCAAGGATCTCGAAAAGAAGGGCCTTGTGATGAAGACTCAGATCAAAAAGGTCATCAAAGGAGATATTTTTGCAGGACAGTCCTGGTGCGTTACCGGAAGTTTTGCAAATTTTGCCCCGAGAGAAAATGCAATGAAGATCGTGACTGAGTACGGAGGAAAGACCGTATCCGGTGTATCGTCCAAGACAACTCATCTTCTGCATGGAGAAGGAGCAGGTTCAAAGCTGGAAAAGGCGACATCGCTAGGTGTGAAACTTGTGGATGAGGATGAATTCATCAGGATTCTGGAGGAAAATGAAATCTCTTATTAATCTCCTTCTGTCTGTATCGATTTTTTCCTGCTCCATTCAGAAACCCTTCGGGAAAAGAATACTTGACGTTGTACACTTCAGCACAACGGGCGACGTTATGGTGCACAATACGCAAATTGCGGCTGCCTGCAGAAATTCCTGCACAAGTTATGATTTCCGCCCCGGTTTCAGAAGTCTTCCTCCGTATTTTGCTGGAAAGGATTTTGTGATCGGAAATCTGGAAACAACACTGCCCGGAAAAAAAGAAGATTATACTGGATATCCTCTCTTCGGCGCCCCTGATGCTCTTGTCCAGGCTCTGAAGGAGACTGGATTCAATCTTCTTACAACATCGAACAATCATTCACTCGACAAGGGAAAAAAAGCGCTTCGCAGAACTCTGGATGTCCTGGATTCTTTCGGAATGGCTCACATGGGAACTTACAGAGATCAGAATGATCATGCAAAAAACAGAGTCCTCCTGATGGAGAAAAAGGGAATTCGGTTCGGTTTCCTGTCGTATACATACGGAACAAACGGGATTCCCGTTCCCAAGGATGTAGTTGTCAATATCATAGATCAGAAGAAAATTGATGAAGACATATCGTATGCAAAAACACTTGGTGCAGATATCATTATAGTGTACTTTCATTTCGGTTCTGAATATGAGAGACTTCCTTCCAATGAGCAGAGAAAGACGGTCTCATCCACGTTTGTTTCCGGTGCGGACATTGTTCTCGGCGGTCATCCTCATGTGATTCAGCCTTACGAAACCTGGATTGTGACTGACAGATTCGGTCAAAAAAAGAAAAGGTTTGTCATGTTTTCTCTTGGAAACTTTGTATCGAGTCAGTACTG
>JBPOJG010000007.1:0-17232 GCA_052033835.1 Spirochaetota bacterium | reverse complement strand
TTCAGAAGAGAAAGTTTTTTTGTATTTTCAATCAGAGCAGAATGTTTCGCTGATTTCTTGAAGCCGAGGGATATAATATCATGAGCAGAGTATCCGCTCTGATCTTCAGGGTCACTGTATCCGTCTGCCTGAAGTTTTCCGCCTTCAGGAGAAAAAATCTCCACCTCAAATCCTTTCTCTGTGAATTCCCAGTAAGGATGAGTCAGCTCCGACCACCAGAATCCTATCGGCCATCCTGTTGTCTTTGATACCGATGCGTTGGCAGCCACAAGTGCAATTTTCTTTTTTCTGCCGGGCATTATGTTCAGATTGGAACTCATAAAAATCTCCAGTAAATTAATTTTCGTCCACCTTTTTTACTAAATAATACTTGTCAAATTATATAATACAAAAAGGGTTATACTATCATAAAGGAAAGTATATGCCGGAATTTTCATACAGAGGAAAGACGTACATCAATCCAGTGGAATTTGCACTCGATATGATCGGAGGGAAATGGAAAATGCCGATTCTCTGGAGGCTTAGGGAAAATACTCTCAGGTACAGTGAACTGAAAAAGGAACTTCCCGGCATCACTCATAAAATGCTTGCAAGTCAGCTCCGCGAACTCGAGGAAAACGGTTTTGTGGACAGAAAGGTGTATCCTGTGGTTCCGCCCAAAACAGAATACAGCCTCACAGCTCGCGGAAAAAAATGTCTGCCTGTCATCGAGGCGCTCAGGAAATACGGAAATGAACTGAAGAAGGACCTGAAAGTGGAATCCCCAAACATATAACTCTCCTGCACTGGAAGTGCGTAACGTGAGTGACTTAAAATTCACTTGATCTGAATAAAACCCCATTTTCCAATAGATTTATGCAGGAAATACTCAGAATTCAGCCGATCTACAAAGAAAAAATCTGGGGTGGAAGAAAACTGGAATCCTTCTTCAGAAGAAATATTCCGGACGGGAAAATTGGAGAATCATGGGAAGTTTCAGACTACGGAAAAGATCTTTCCGTTGTTCAGAACGGTGATCTGAAAGGAAAAACTCTCCGCGAGGTATACCGCAATTATCCTGAAGATATATTAGGAAAATCTAAAATTCCTTTCACCGAATTTCCTCTTCTTGTAAAGATCATCGATGCACAGGACAGACTTTCTGTACAGGTTCATCCTGATGACAGATATGCGGCCGAAAAAGATCCTGAAAGTTCAGGAAAAAAAGAAGCCTGGTATATTCTTCAGTCGGATCCAAAATCGGAAATCGTATGCGGATTTTCTGAGTCTCTGAACAGAGAGACTTATCATTCAATGATCGAAAAAAATGAAGCGGAAAAACCTCTTCAAACATTCAACGCAGAGAAGGGAAACGCATTCATGATTACTCCGGGCACAATCCATGCCATCGGAAAAGGAAATCTTATCCTGGAAGTGCAGCAGTCCTCTGATTCCACATACCGTGTGTATGACTATGGCCGTCTGGGAGATGACGGAAAACCCAGACCGCTTCACATTCAAAAATCGCTGGACGTTCTGAATTTTAAAAAATCCGATCTCTCAGAATTTCTGAAAGGAGAGCATACAGATTGGAAATTCGGAGACAGAAAAATTCTCAACAGAAACGACAAGTTCTTCTTTGAAATATTAAAATCTAATGATAATGTATTTCTTCCTTCTGTTTCAGACAGACCTTTGTTCAGAATCATTACAGTCATCAGCGGGAAAGTCAGTGTATCCGGTGAAAGTTTTCAGGAAGGGGACAGTTTCATTCTGACAGCAAAAGGTGCTGCAAAAAATCTTCCGTTTCAGTTCGGGCATAACACCGAAATTGCACTGATGGGTCCCGGTTCCGACTGGTGCGAATATGAATAACATTGATAAACCGTACATCCTGTTTTAATTACTGATAGACTGCAGCACCTCATATTTTTAAATTGTCTCATGTCGGCAGTTATTTCCGAAAAAAAAGAGAATATCGGGATCATCCGCTTAAACCGTCCCGAGAAAAGCAATTCTATCTCACGAGAACTGCTTCAAATCCTGAACAGTGCAGTCATTTCATTCAAAAATGATCCCGATGTCAGATGTCTGATGATCACTTCAGACGGTGGAAAAACGTTCTGTGCGGGTGCTGATCTCGAAGAAAGAAGCAGAATGTCCCGTGAAGAAGTTTTCCGGTTCCTGAACGATTTCAGAGATCTTCTTCATCTTCTGGAAAATCTGGAAATTCCCACTGTTTCAGCAATGAACGGCTCTGCATTTGGCGGAGGACTCGAACTTGCACTTGCGACCGACATCCGTCTCCTCAAAGAAGACTCCATAATCGGTTTGACCGAAACAAAATTGGGAATCATTCCCGGTGCAGGCGGGACTCAACGACTGGCAAGACTCATCGGAAAATCTTCTGCAAAGGATCTGATCTTCAGATCAGCCAGAATAAATTCTGCTGAAGCATTGAGACTCGGAATAGTACAAAAAATTATTATCGATTCTTTTATAGATTTATCCGTCGAATATTGCAGAGAGATCTGCAGTTCAGCACCGATTGCAGTCCGTGCAGCAAAAAAAGCAGTTGAGGACGGCTTTTATGCAGATATTGAAAAAGGACTGGATATTGAAAGAGAATGTTATGTTCTCACTCTTGACACAGAAGACAGAAATGAGGCACTTCTGGCGTTCAAGGAAAAAAGAAAACCAGTGTTCAAAGGAAAATGAATGATACTCACCGGAAAAGAAATCAAGAATAAAATTTCTGAAAAGAAGATACTGATTGAGCCGTATGAAGAAAATCTTCTCAACCCAAATTCTTACAATCTGAGACTTCATAATGAACTTCTGGTATACAAAAAATTTCCTCTGGATATGAAAAGTCCTCTTGAAACAGAAAAGATTGTCATTCCTGAAACAGGATTTCTTCTGGAACCCGGAACTCTTTATCTGGGACGGACACTCGAATATACCGAAACTTACAATCTGGTTCCAATGCTTGAAGGAAGATCTTCCATCGGCAGACTGGGAATGTATGTACACATTACAGCCGGTTTCGGCGATGTAGGATTCAGAGGTTTCTGGACACTGGAAATTTCAGTCATTCATCCTCTGATTGTTTATGCAGGAGTCCAGATCTGTCAGATATTTTATCACACGGTCGAAGGCGAAATCACCGAATATAAATCAGGCAAGTACCAGGGAAACCAGGGTATTCAGCCATCATTACTTTATAAAGATTTCGTAAAGGAAAAAAAATGAAAATACTTCACACCTCTGCTGAGCTTTATCCTTACATCAAAGTGGGCGGTCTTTCCGATATGCTGGCATCCATAGCCAAAGAGCAGGCCAACCGCCATGAAGTGCATATTGCTGTTCCTCTTCTGAAATCCTTTCGAGACAAAATCCCTGAAGTGGTTCACACTCTTCCTGCGATTGATCCTATGCAGGCATTTCATTCCGATGCATCCAATATACTCAAAAAATCCCGTTTTCTCCACACAATGGACAAGGATGTGCATATTCACTTTTTTGAATCACCTGTCTTTGAGAATTATGATAAAATATATTCTAATGACGGAGAGCTTTTTAATTTCGCTCTGTTTTCCTATGCCTGTTATTATCTGGGAAGACTGATTCACGCCGACATTGTCCATTCTCACGACTGGCATACTGGACTCGTAACCGTTTGCAATCATTTTCTTTCTGAGGGCAGACCTTCCGTATTCACTATTCACAATCTGGCTTATCAGGGCGATCATCCTTATTGGATGACCAGTTTTCTAAGAGTTGACCCATTCAATCTGAACACAGAAATTTTGGACAATCTGGGAAAAGTAAATTATATGAAAGGTGCTCTTATGTTTGCAAATGAGATCACTACAGTCAGCCCGGGATACAGGGAAGAGACTCTTCACGAACCTGAAGGTTACTTTCTCTCCTGGCTTCTGAATGAAAGACGTTATAATTATACTGGGATACTCAATGGAATTGATGACAGAGTCTGGAATCCTTCTTTTGACACTAAAATTGCATTAAATTATAATTCCTCAAATGCAGAAGAGGGCAAAAGAGAAAATAAAGCCAGTCTGTATAAGGAATATGGACTGGATATTGATCTGGACAGACCGCTGATCGGTATGGTGACAAGACTCACGCATCAGAAAGGGATTGAGACTTTCCTGCGGAGTTTTCAGGAGAAATGGAATCTGCCTTTTTATTATTTCATACTTGGATCAGGTGATGAAAAACTGGAAAATATTCTTTTCCATTTTTCTCATCATGATCATAAGAGACTTTTCTTCTTTAAGGGATTTGAAGACAGCCTTGCTCATAAAGTGGAAGCTGCAGCCGATTTCTTTCTGATGCCTTCTCTGTTTGAACCGTGCGGACTGAATCAGATGTACAGTCAGGTGTATGGAACTGTGCCGATCGTAAGCAGGGTGGGCGGACTGAAGGATACAGTGCGAGAAGATGCAGACAGGCATTATATGACAGGAATCGTTTTTGAAAAGGGTGAAGTTCATTCATTGAACTATGCCTTGGACAGGGCAAATACTCTCTATTGGAACAAGAACGATCTTGCAATTGTGAGGAGAAATATAATGCATATTGACTGGGGATGGAAGGGAAGCGAAATGCGCTATACTCATCTTTATGAAAAAATCAGACAGATCAGAAGAAGAGCTGTCTGATCTGTTTGAGTCAGTCTCTGAGCCCTTTGCATCCATTCTGAGGCTGTCAGTTATGTTCTATGGGCTGACATTTTTGAGGATGCAGATACAGCTGAACGGATATGGAAAGGACTGATTCAGCATAAGAACGCAGTTTCACTGAAAGAACTGCTTCTTTGTGCAGGTCCTCTGCCCTATGATCTGAAGGAGCCGCTGTATCAGGAACTCCTGCTCTCAAAGCTTGCATATGACAGGACAGATGCCGAATTAGCGCAAATTGCTGCATTTTTTGAGAAAGAATTCAAATAACTGAGCAGGCTGCATAATTTCATCAGATTCCTTTTTACTGCTTTTCTAAAAAACAAATTATATACTTGATGTATAATTGAGCTGATAATATAAATATTCGATTCACGCAAATGAGATATATATCAAGAACCTGTTTATTTTTCAGAAAACCCGAAACTGCGAATTATTCTTTCCTCCGGAAAATCGTGTTTATACTGCTCCTTTTTGTGCATATCCTGAGCTGCACCAATGTTTCCATTTCGAAAAGTCCCCTCGCAGTCAAAGGTTATTTAAATCTTCAAAACTGGGATTTTTCAAAAGGTTCAGCATCTCTTGACGGTGAATGGGAGTTTTTCCGAAATGTTTTTTTTGAGAATTCAGACGGTCTGAAAAATTTTCTGAATTCAGACATTGCCAAATCTCCTGATTTTATTACCGTCCCTTCTGTATGGAATTCAAAGAAAGACCCATCTTCGCCGACCGGTGAAAAGATTCCCGTTTTTGGACACGCGGTCTACCGTCTGAAAATTAAAACTGCAAAATATCCCAGGCCTTTAGGACTGCGGATTACTGACATAGGAATGGCATACAGTTTATATATAAACAATGTATTTATATCCTCAAACGGAAAAGTCGGAAAAAGTCGAGACGAAATGCAGTCTCTTCTCAAATACAGAGACATTCAGATTCCTTTCAGTGAAACAGAACTGGATATAGTCATTCTTGTTTCTAATTATGAATATATGGAATCAGGAATCTGGAGCAGAATTAAGCTGGGTTATTATGATGAACTGCTGAAATCTCAGAAGACGGATTCTACAGTCGATTTTATTGTACTTGGCAGTCTGTTAATTATGGGCTTCTACCATCTGGGGCTTTTTATGCTGAGGAAAAGAGAAAAGTCACCTTTGTTTTTCGGCCTGTTCTGTCTTTTGGTTGCACTGAGAATTACGGCAGTGGAATCAAGATCCTTGCTGGACTGGATTCCTTTTCTGTCCTTTTACGAAGTTTATAGAATGGATTTTTTTACATTTTATGCAGGTGTTCCTGTATTCTCACTTTTTCTGTTCCATCTTTTCCGTACTGAGTTTAATCCAAACATACTGAAAGCTTTTCTTATTCTCAGTGTTCCCTTGGCTTTGCTTCCTCTGACAACTCCAATTACAATATATCCCAAAGTACTTACTTTTGTGCAGATTATCACTTTGCTGCTTGCTTTTTTTACTGTCTTTATTCTCGTAAAGGCAATCCGCAGAAAAAGTACAGGAGCTCTGATATTCCTCTTCGGAGCTCTTCCTTTCATATTTACTATAATAAATGATATTATGTATGCAAATCAGATGATACATACATTCTATATGGGAAGTTACGGTCTTCTGATTTTTATTTTTTCTCAGTCAATTGTTCTTTCCAGAAGGTTTTCAAAGGCTTTTTCGCTGACAGAAAAACTTGCTTCAGAGCTTGAACTTCAGAGAGAATCGCTGGAATCGAGCAACAGAGAACTTCAGAAATTGAAGGAAAACCTGGAACTGATCGTTGCTGAAAGGGTTCAGGAACTGGACGCATCCAAAAAAGAAGTAGAGATGCTGAATGATTTTTCCAGAGCGGTCAATGAAAATCTGGATATCAGCGAAATCATGAACACTGTCATGGATTATGTAACTCCGAATTTTGGAATTCATAATTATGGTTTATATCTGACTGAACGAAGTACGGAAACAGTAAAATGCTTCAGAGCATCTTTTCCGGATCATATGAATGAAGAAGACAGAAAATATGTATTGGATACTCCGATCAGTCTGAATGCGAGAAGGGCCATTCACAGTCGAGTATATAAGACAGGAACAGTTCTATATTTTTACAGAATACCAAAATCGGAAGTGGAAGCTGAAAATAAAATTGCAGAACTTTATCAGATGCGTTCATTTATTTCTGTTCCTCTTAAAATGAAAAATGAAGTAATCGGCATCCTTGATTTTTTCAGTATGAACAAAGAAATGAAGATAGATGAATCTGCCCTGAACAGACTGTCTGTTCTCGCAGATCAGGTTGTCGGTGCAGTCAACAATGCGCGTCTTTTGACTGAAACTGATTTGGCAAAACAGCTGGCTGAATCCGAAAAGATGAAGTCGGAAAAACTTCTTCTGAATATTCTTCCAAAAGATGTTGCCGATGAACTCAAGGACAAGGGAAGTGCGGAGCCGGTTTCATTTGATTCTGTTTCTGTACTGTTTACAGACTTTCAGGGATTTACTAAAATTGCAGAGAAAATGTCTCCGAACGAACTGATCAAGGAACTGGATGGATGTTTTGTGCAGTTCGACAAGATTACAGAAAGATTCAATTTAGAAAAACTGAAAACAATCGGCGACAGTTATATGTGTGCAGGGGGAATTCCAAAACCAAGTGCTACTCATGCAATTGATGCAGTTCTTGCAGCACTGGAAATTCAGTCATTTATGAATCAGATGAAATCATTAAAAGAAATGATGGGATTTCCTTACTGGGAACTGCGTCTTGGAATTCATACTGGACCTCTTGTTGCAGGTGTCATCGGTGAAAAGAAGTTCGCATATGATGTCTGGGGAGATACAGTAAACACTGCAAGCAGGATGGAATCAAGCGGTTATCCAGGCAGGATCAATATCAGCGGTGCCACTTATGAACTCGTAAAAGACTTTTTTGACTGTGAATATCGCGGCAGGATCAATGCAAAGAGCAAGGGTGAAGTAGATATGTATTTTGTGCTGAATATGAAAAAGGAACTTCGTATTTCAGACGACAGTCCTGTTTCAGCAGGTAATGAAAAATTCTGGGAAAAATATCTGCAGCTGAGCATTTAAAAATAATTTATATATTTGACTGAAAGTATATATTTTTAATAATAACCTAAATAATAAGGAGAATCAAGATGGAAAATGGAGAATATGAATTTTCAGCAGAGCAGAATACGGTAGTAGGAAGCCTTGCAGGAAAAATGAAGATAGTAGGTATTATTATGATTGTGATGGGTACACTTACCTTTTTGTCAGGATTTTTCGGTGATAAGTCGAATATTTTTGTAGGACTGCTGAATGCTGCTATAGGATTTTTTACAATGAATGCAGCAAAGTCCTTTCAGCTGATTGTAGATACTCAGGGCAATGATATGACAAATCTTATGAATGCTTTCTCACAGTTGATTAAACTGTATACTATTGAGTTATGGCTGTACGCGATCACAATTTTCGTAATTATTCTCGGTATGATTGTTGTGGCTGTATTAGGAGCAGGAGCAGCTGGAGGAAAAGCGATGCCTTTCTAGGAGTTCAGCCTGAGGGGAGGCAATTTGCCGCCCCTTAGCATATATCACTAGACGGCCGCTAAAAACGACAGAGGCCAGGCATCTTTTCTTGAAATCTATTTCTTCTTTTTATGAGGACCGATCAGTTCGCTGTATTTGTGAATTTTATCCTGGTAGTCTTCATGTCTTTTGGCTTTCACATTCATAAACTTTTCGATTCTGTCCTGAGTTTTTTCTTCCAGTTTAGGAAGCTGCTCTTTCAAAAATTCTTTTTCATCCGGAGTGAATTCATTCGGGATGTCCAAATCAATTTTTTTGGGATACACTAGTTTAATCTTATTCAGTCTGGCGCTTTCACATCTGATCAGTTCATCTGCCTCGGCTTGAAGACAAACCATTCCTTTTAAGCTCTTTACAATTCCTTGAATCGGTGTCAGAAATATTTTATCCATTTCATTACTGTTTTTTATGTCGATGTAATGACCCTGTGATGCAGTCGCAACCTGCTTGAGTTCTTTGCCATCCTCATCGCTCATTCCAATGCCGGCAATATAAAGTCGAATTGCAACACTTGGATTCTTATTCAGTTCAATGAGTTTTTTTGCTTCTTCTGCCGGATTTCCATTGCAGGACTCGCCTCCGTCTGTAACAAGCAGTACGTTGAAACTTCCTTTTTTGTCAGAAAGAAATTCCGTGAGTTTGGATATAGAATCACCTATAGGTGTACTTCCTGAAGGCTGAATCGTGCCTACTTCCTCAATGAGTTTTTTTCTGTCCATTTTCTCAAATGGATTCTGCATTTCATCGAATGCCGAACAGGCACTTTTACCATAAGTATACAGACCAATCTTCAGATCATTCGGTGCATTTTGGATAAAGTCCTTTACTACTCTTTTGGCCGCTTCCATCCTGGATTCATTTCCGCCGAAATCGGCAGACATACTTCCGCTTTGGTCTAGAATCATAATAAAATGTTCTGCCTCATCAATCGTATTGATGGAAGCGTCCGGGCATTTTTTAGGTTTGCATTCATTTTTGGAAGGATCGGTGCCTGCTGCTCTTTCGAGTTTATCGAAGTATGTATCACCGTCGGAATCGGGCATTGTAATACGTTTGCCTTTGGATACAAGAATAGCAGCGGGGATCAGAATAATGAGGAGGATCTTTATCAGTCGTGATTTCATTCACACAATTGTCTGTACTTGCCCGGATAAATCAAGAATTTTCTGAAGGATCAAATTCATTAAGAAAAGAATTAGAATTTATTATTCTGCTTGGAAAAAACAGAATCCTGACTGTTAATAGAAATAGGAGATTACCGCCAGTGAAGAAACTTGTTTTAATACTGCTGTTCATTTTTTTGGGATGCTTGAAAACCCAAAAATCAGGGTTTGATTTTTCCACTCCAGGAGGTTTCATCTTCGGATTCGCACTTTTCAATTTTACTTCTCAGTTATCAAACGGCGCTTACACGATCGGCGGAAACATTTCCGGAATCAGCTCAGGGACATTGAATCTGTCTTATAATTCCGCATCCAGCACAGTGGATCTTTCCGCAAAGACATACAAAATCAGTGCCTCCAAAGGTTCTTATACATTATCATTATCTTCTATCCCAGCAGGATACATCTGCACTGTCTCAAATTCGTCCGGGACTCTTTCTGCAAGTATTTCCAATGCAGACATCACCTGTTCTGCAGTTTCAGTATCCTCAGTCTACACAGGGAATTCCAACTGGAATGACTATGTGAAAAACGACGGGAGCTCAGTCTTCAATGCAGCCGGTACTGCCTGCACAGGTTCTGAAACAGGAGGTTACAGAGCCTGCATCCACGGAGGAGAAATCAGAAAAGTGACTCTGACCGGACTCAGTTCCTGCACAGGAATCACTGCATCGGATTCGCTGAAGGCTTTCAACTGGATCTGTAAAACAGATTCTTCAGGGACTGCAGCTGTCTATTCCACCGGACTCAATTCAGGAAAATATCTTTCCGATCTGATGGACTTTTCCACTCCGGGATTTCTGAAAAATTCTGTGACTGTTCTCAAGGACAATGTTTCCTATGTCACAACCGTTTCTTCTGTCTGGTGGACAAATCCCGTTGTGCTGAACAATAACGGAATCAGTACCGTTTCTCAGATTCATCTGTTCAATGCCGATCCAGGCACGACACTTCCGGTGAATGCAGACAGGACAGCAATTGTATTCAAAACCTCAGGTCCTGTTGTACTGGGTTCTTCAGGATGCGGCACAAATCCTGCAATAGGAACTAATACGAAAAATTTTCTTTGGATAGAGGGTAATTATATCAGTCCAAGCGGTGCAAATACAAGCGGTCTTTCAATCACGGGGAAGTTCATTGTTGTCAGAAATTTCAAAATTCAAAACTTTGCAGCCGGCTCCTGTGCCAGTCCAGGAATCCTTCTTTCCAATGCCCAGAACAGTTATTTTGAGGATATCACTGTAGGAAACGGGACTGTAGCCGGAACAAACGGGATAGATATTTCAACATCATCATCTTATAATTTTTTCAAGAATGTGACTGTGTTCAGGGTAAGCAATATCGGAATCAATGTATCCAATTCTCCTAACAATGTATTCCAAAATATCACAGTAATGAATTCGACAGGATATGGAATGCTTATCACATCTTCTCTCAGCACTTCCATTATGAATTTAACTGTGGCCAATGCAAACAATGAAGGATTGACGATGAACGGAGCCACCAACTCTCTTCTGATGAACGGTGCTGCAATAAACAACAATCCTGCAGGAGCGACGAATGGAGGTTTGAATTTTGGATCAACTGGACTGAGTATACAGAATATTGCTTCTAGCGGAAATCAGAACAATAATTTTGCAATGGTAAGTGCTTCTGCCTATGTTACTGGAGTGTTCAAAGGCGCGAACTGTTATCTTTCTGCATCCACCGGAATAGGAGGTGGGTGCACAAATAGCGGTTCTTCAGATTTTAATCTGGGAACAGCAGGTGCAGCATTCACTGTCTCATCCGGTGGTTTGTTCACAGACAAAGTTTTGACTGATGATGCTGTAAATACTGCAGATACCGCCGGAGCAAATCCGAATGCTCTTACCCTGACAGACTGGATTCATTTCGACAACCCTTACAGAGGATGGGGTGTAGACGGAACTTTCCCTTCCACGTCATCGAGGGGTGCAGGAACGGGAGCGGCCGCAATGCGGATCTATGACTGGACGTTAAAATCGAGTGATTCTATTCTCAGAAATGTCACTCCTTGTCCAAGCGATATTTCTGCGCTGAACAATGCGGACACAAACGCACTCACTCATAATTTTTCAACCGGAACCGTCACAATGCTCCGAAATGCAGTGGAAATCATAGGTGACGGAATCGGTGACGATGACGGTTTCTGCGAAAATAACGAGGCCTGCATTTACACTCCGAATATCGGTGCCTACCAGGGTCACGGAAATCTTGTTTCAGCATCTCAAGTCACATCCACAACGAAAACCTGTCCTGAACCTGGGTCATTAAATACAGTAAAAAACGTTATATTATATAAATATGAAACTAATGGATACTGAATATCTAATGTATATTACTGACTCATCTTACGCACTTCGTGCCGCAGGTGCCGGCGGCCCTAATGTCCCGCAAGCTTGGAAACCGCTGCAAGCTTGGAAGCTGCTAGATTTTCCTAATGCATTTATGAAATTAAAGATTCTAGACCTCACATCCTATTTGCGAAAAGTGAGTAAGTAATGAAAAGGTTTAAGGCTATTGATGTAAACAAAGACTGACCATTTTGGTATCTGTGAAATCTTGATCTTGCCACTCGATTCTCCCTCCTCGTCACTGTTTTTTTTGATGACTGTTCCTAAATTTCTAAAAATTGGTTGTTTAAAAAATCCAGAAGCAAAAGAATAGCCCTTACGTATTTCCTGCTATGTCATCTAAAACTATTTTAAATTTTCCAAAAGGGTCTGTTATTTATATGGAGAACACGCCCAATCCCGGATATATCTTTATTTTAATATCTGGAGAAATAACGATTCAATCCTACATCAAGTTTTCTTCAATGAATCTCCACAAATATGTTGCAGGAGATACCTTTGGATTTGTTTCCGCTTTGACTAGAAATCTTCATGACAGTACATTGATTGCCAGCGTCGATTGTACAGTTATACGTCTGACTATTGAAAGCTTCATAGAATATCTGCGTTCCAATAAAGACGTATTCGTAAAATTCATAACTATCATTTCCAGCAAATTAAGAACTTTTCTGGAAAAGCTGGAACCGAATTCGATCGAGCTAAACGCCAGCCCAGAGAAATTATTCAAGATGTCCAGAGATTTTGAAATTATGAACGAACCCGAATTATCTGCATTCGCTCTAAAGAAATATCTTACTTGTGAGTTTTCAACTCCCAAAAATTCCGAAATACTGAAGGAAGCAGAGGAATTACTGAATAAAATCCGACCAAACTATGAGTTCCCTTTATACGAAGAATATATTGATGGTTCTGGCATAATTTACCCAAAAGGAAGCATTATATTTGTAGAAGGTGAGCCGAATGATTATTTCTACCTCGTTGTCAGAGGCAGGGTTAAAATTTCAAAAATCGTTGATAATAAAGAAATGATTCTTGGTTTATTAGACAAAGGAGAAATATTCGGGGAGATGGCAATTTTAAATAAACAGGCAAGAGTTGCTACAGCTGTCGCTCATGAGGAAGCAGTACTGAGAAAATATTCTGCAGATACTTTGCTCGAAACCGAAGATGGTATTTTAGTCAAAATCCTGCAAATTATTGCTCGGAGGTTATGGAAAGGAAGCCAGCGAGTATTTATTACACAATTGAGCGATTTAAATTTAAAACTATATGCACAATTAAATATTCTAATTGCAGATGAGATTGCAAATGATGAACAGAAACGTTCTCAAAAAAGTTTTACCTTTCAAATTTCATTTGAAGAGCTGAAACGAATGGCAAATATTGTTTTTGAAGATGATTCTCCTGACACTCTGAAAGAAATTATGACAGACAAAAACATCCAAAGAACAGAAGAAACTATCCGAATTCAAGACAAATCAATTTTTGAATCTAAATTTATTGCACTCAAAAAAAGATACAGTCGAAGCTAGATTATGACTGTAGGAATGACTGAGTGCAATAGACTGAACTCCGGCAAAGATTACTGATCAAATAACCAGTCCAGCATTTCACGGATGCTGCCTACTGCAAGACCAATGCTTGTATCTGCAGCTCCATAATAAATCAATATAGTATCTCCGTCATCACAGACAGTTGTCCCGCAAGGGAATACAACATTGTCCACATCCCCTCTTCTCTCATAGGATTCCTCGGGTCCGAAAAACCATTCCTGACTTCTCTTGATGCATTTTTCTGGTGTCTGAAGATCGAACAGTGCGAGACCGAGTCTGTAGAGCGCGCCTGATGCATTATGGCGTACACCATGATAAATCACAAGCCATCCCTGTTCCGTTCTGATAGGAGGAGGAGAAAGTCCAATCTTGTTTGCATCCCACCATCCCCCGATTCTTGCTTCCAGAATCATTTTATGACTTCCCCAATGCCTTAGATCAGCTGAATAGGAAATCCAGATATGTGCACCGTGAGTGCTTACAGGTCTGTGAATGAGAGCCCAGTTGCCTCCGATCCGATGAGGAAGCAGAGCAGCATCTTTGTCCTCCGGCTGCATAATCAGTCCGAATCGTTCAAAACTTTTGAAATCCTCAGTAAATGCAAGAGCCACCCCAGGGCCTTCCTTGGAATACGCTGTATATACAATTGCATATTTTGAAAGTTCCGCTATATATGTGACTCTCGGATCTTCCACGCCCCAGAGTTCTTCTGGATAATTGTCCGGATCTGCCTCAAAAGTCGGTTCAGTATCTATGACCCAGCTGTCGATTCCGTTTTCAGAACGAGCTGCACACAGATGCGACATTCCTGTTCTGTCCTCTACTCTGCATAGGAGCAGAGTTGTGCCGCCAGTCAGTCTTACTGCTCCCGGATTGAATACACTGTGAACAGGGTAAGGCCAGTGTTCAGCGGTCAGAATAGGATTTTTCCCGAATCTCTTGAATAATTCTCTATAATTCTTTTTCATTTATAATATCTCCTCATGTATGACTGCATTTTCTGAAAGACGAAGTTCCAGAAGGCTGTGAAGAAAAGCAAGTGTGGACTCTGCACCCTGATTTTCATTTACTCGGTCAGAATGCAGTCCGTCTCTGCATCCTCCGGTTGTCGGATCATAGACAGAAATATTCAGATCATTCCTGCCGAGAAACCATTCAAATGCCAATCGTGCTTCCTTGTACCATTTGTGCTGCTTTGTAATTTTATAAGCCTCTATTGACGCAGAAACCATTGCCTGCACTTCTACAGGCTGCTGGTCAAACCTTGCACGATCTCCGCCCTGTCTGTAAAATCCGTTGGAACCGATAGGGACAAAATGTCCGCCCTCTTTAGCTGAATGCTGCAGTCCTGAAAGCCACTCAAGTGATTCCAGTCCAATGTCTGTCATATTCTGATTTGGAATTGCCTTTCCGCAAAGAAGCATTGCATGAGGAAGGGCTGCATTGCAGTAAGTGAGTCCTTCTTCAAACCAATGCCAATCCTCTAATTTGTTTCTTTCATAAAGACCGACAAGTCTCAATGCAAGTTCTTCTCTTACCTGGCTTGCCATCCTGTCCCCTGCAAATCTCTGCAGATATTCATGAATGCCTATCAATGCAAATGCCCATGCTCGCGGACTGGATGTTTTCAGGATTGCCGGAAGTGCCTGTTCGAAAAGTCTGCCTGCAATACTTGGAAGCTTAGGAGTGCTTGCTCTTCCGAGAACCGTGCCGAGTGCCCAGAGAGATCTTCCATGACTGTCATCAGATCCGATTGAATCAAGCCAGTTTCTCTGATAGTCCATAAAGTTTCTAAATCGTCCATTTTCTGGATTATAAGCGTACCATACAAAAGCCAGATACCGAAAAGCAGATTCAAAAACCTCACCGTTGTCCAGTTCCTGCATAAGTGTGCTTACCAAAAGAGCTCTGGCATTGTCATCGGTTGTATATCCTTCTTCGTATTTAGGAATTGTAAAAAATGCATGTTGAAATATCCCAGTATCGTCAGTAATGTTTCTGAGATGATCCAGCTTCATCGGCGGCAGATCGACCGGATTCTTATCCAGTGATTTTATGGCAAAGCCGGAACGGGAAAAATTTCTTCTTTCCACTCTCGCCTTCTCAAAACTTTCCATATAATTGACCGCGACCTGAGGCCAGATCATAGAACGTCCATAAAGATAAGCACGTTTTCTCATCGCATGTCTCTGAGCATCGTTGTCGAGAAGATCAATCACCTTGTCTGCCAGTGCTGCCGGATCATGAAAAGGAACAATGCTTCCACGTTCATCTGCAAGCATCTCCTGTGCATACCAGTAAGGGGTTGAAATCACTGCCTTGCCTGCACCCAGAGTGTACGCCAAGGTGCCTGAAACAATCTGTGCAGAGTCCAGATAAGGTGTAATGTAAATATCTGCAGCCCCGATAAATTCTATCAATTCTTCTGTGCTGACAAATCGATTATAGAAAATTACATTACTTTCCACATGTTTTTCATGAGCGAGCCACTGCAGTGAAAGCCGGTATGTTTCACCTTCGTTTCTGACAACATGAGGGTGAGTCACTCCAAGAATAATGTACACTACATTAGGATGTTTTTTCAGAATTTTAGGAAGGGCAGAAATTACATTTTCTATTCCCTTGTTCGGGGAGAGAAGACCGAAACTCAAAAGCACAGTCTTTCCTTCCACGCCGAAGAGATCCTTGTGAAAGCTCGGGTCGACAAAAGGCACATCAGGAATTCCATGAGGAATGATGTCTATTTTATCCAGATTCAATCCGTATATCTTATTCAGGAATTCAGCACCTTTTTCGCTCATCACAACAAGTCTGTCGGAAAGGTATGCAACCTGCTTCAGTACACGACGCTGATCCGGATCCGGATTCTGAAGTATTGTATGCAGTGTTGTGACTATAGGCATTCTCAGATCTCTCATCAAAGAAAGAATATGGCTTCCTGCCTTGCCTCCAAATATTCCGTACTCAAACTGAATATTGACTAGATCCACATTATTTACATTTAGAAAATCTGCGCTTCTATGATAAGACTCGATATCTCTTTCCTCGAGTTCAAATCTGACTTTGGGAGGATAGGCATAACCTGTTTCTGTATCATTTACAGGAATTGCAATGCAGGTCGTCTTTGGATATACGTCAGCGATCGCTTCACAGAGATCAGTTGTAAACGTGGCAATCCCGCATCTGCGGGGAAGATAATTGCCAATGAAAGCAATCCTGCTCAAGGAGGATTTTGGGAGATGATCCATACTGGAATCCTTAAAATGTAATTATTATAAAATACTAGTCTCAGTCTGCTGAGAATATGGAGTTGATTTGCGGCTTCTAAGAAACAGCTTCGAATATTACTGTTTCCTTGTGATGAACGGATGAGCAGTTACTGCTTTTTCAATGATTCTGCCAGTGTAAAAAAGAATCCCCATTACAGATAGGAAAAAATTTTCCTTTATTAAAATAATACGTCAGCAGAATATAGAGCACAAGACAGACCTTTGCTTCGCGAGCTAAGATTCGTCCCAAATTCCTGATAGCCGGAAGGGCAGGACGAAGCCGAAGATTCGCGGTCAGGAAACCCTAAAGACAACAGGACATTATAAAATATATAATAATTATTTATTAAATTCCATTGCTTCGTCAGTCAGGTCATATTGTCTGAAAGGAAATTATCTCAAATTGAAAATATCCGAGGAATTTGAAATTGAAAAAATATATACCTTTTAAAATAAAGAAAAAAAGCATCATTTTTTAAACTGAAATACTGCATCAATTAAAGCCAGAGGGATTTATGAAAGGAAATATATACATTGCGTCACTCTTTTTTATAATGACACTATACTGCAGTAAAACGGAAAACAACGATACAGATAA
>JBPOJG010000351.1:0-10453 GCA_052033835.1 Spirochaetota bacterium | reverse complement strand
ACTGTCAAAGTGGATATTTTTGAATCTGACTCAAGGAAAAGTTTTGTTCCTAAAAATTCAATTTTAAGATTCTCGGCACTTGCAGTCAGAATAGAATTATTCTGTAATTTTTCTGAATCAATTTTTAATTTTCCTTTCAGAAGTCTGATTTCAGCTGATTCATTGGAAAGGGAAACATTCATTTCAGATTCAGGTTCCAGTTCGAGCACTATCCTGTGTCCTCCCGCACTTTCTGTCCTGCAGTAAGAATGTTTTCCTGTTTTTACAGTAAATGTTTTATCCTGAATCTCCATTCCTGCACTGACCTGTTTTCCGTTCAATCTGCAGTCTGAATAAAAACTGAGTACTCTTGAAAAATAAGAAACTGCTTCTTTCTGTCCCGAAGATTTCTCTTTTGAGAAAGGATACAGTACTGAGAGAATCACTGCTGCTGCAGTCAAAGCCGCAGCAGACACTGCGTAAAAAATATGTCTGGGATTTTTTCTGCGAGAAAGCTGAATCAGTTTTTTATCTGCATCGTTATTTATGTTTTCCCAGATATTTTCAGAATTTACAAGCTTCGAATGAAGCTTCAGATATTCCTTGAATTTTATTTCCAGTTCAGGACTTGACTTGAGAATAGATTTAAGCCTGTTCTCCTTTTCAGGAGTAATGGTTCCGAAAAGAAATTCGGAAGTCAGTTCTTCAAATTCTTCCAGCATCTCATTCATTTCCATCCACTCCTTTTTTTCTGAGTTCTTCTTTTAGAAGTTCCAAAGCATTCAGATATTTTCTGCTCACCGTTCTCGCGGAAATTCCAAACTCTGCACCAATTTCTTCCAGTGACTTATTGTATCTGTACTTACTGATTAATATCCCTTTTTCCGGTTCAGGCAGACAGGAAATGCACAATTTGACTGTTTCAGTGAGATTTTTTTTCTCGAACTCATTTTCCAGGCTGTATTTATCGGGAATCAGCGATGACTCCAGTTCAGCAGAAGTCAGATAATCTTTGGACTTATGTTTTATGAATACATTTCTTGCGATTGCAAAAAGCCAGCTTCCAAATTCTCCTTTGGATGCATCAAATCTTTCAATTGACTTGAATGCTCTTAAATATGTTTCCTGGCTCAGTTCTTCTGCATCCTCAAATGCGGTTCTTGCTCTGAAAAATGAAAGCATTTTTCCTTTGTATGCAAGGAACTGTTTCTCAAAAAAACTGAGGTCTTTCACAGAACAAATGAAAAATTATGTGATAAACTGAGCAAGATATATTTTTCGGGGCTGTGTAAAAGCATAAGAAAATGGGGTTCACGTGGAGCACTGATTTCGCTTTGCTATTGATTCAATGCATTTGTTTATTTTGAGAACTGGATTAAACCTGAGCCATTACACAGCCCTAGGTGAGGCGTTGACAGGGAAAACCTAGATTCGGCAGGCTCACTGCAAGTGCCGGCGGCTTTTTTCTGGGCTGCCGCAAGAATGGAAGCCGCTGTCCCGAACCCTTCGGTTGGTTAGCTTGCCAAATCCATTACTGATCCAATATATTTTCATAATGTTTAAAATTACAGTTTATAGACATCATATCCTATTTGCGTAAGGTAAGTAATTTGTCACTACTCAGCGAAAAAAGATATTAAAGAAAAAGCTTTTAAAAAGCGGGGATTCCAAAGGGGTTTGCAGCAGCTTCCGAGTTCGTGAAACCCCTTTGGGCTTGTCCGGCAGGACTCCACATTCATCCCAGATTTCTAATAGCCCGAAGGGCGGAGCAAAGCAGCGGCTCCCAAGCTTGCGACGCTTCGCTATTAGAAATCTGGGTATTACAAAGCAAAATTCATTTGACTGTCTGCAGTGAAGAGGCAGACTGTGAAGTGAATGAACAGTCTCGACATCAGATTTATTTCGTCTCAAGTGAAGACAAAGGCACTCATAATCCTGCTTCCCTGTATGGGAGGCAATATCCTTGCATACAGATATCCTCTGACTCTCTGGCAGAAAATGGGATACAGTATATTTCTTTTTAATCCGCCGGGACATGGGAAATCTGGAGGAGTTTTTTCATTTGAAGAATCATTCAGTCTTCTGAAAAAAGAAATCAGTCTTCTGAAAATTGAGCCTGAAGGACTTCCTTTCATCGGGATAGGTCACAGCGGGGGAGGGTCGGGTATTCTGAATTTCTTTTCCAAATGTCCGGAGTATGAAGTAAGCAGGATATTTCTTCTTTCTCCCATTCTGGATACTGCAGGTTCCCTCCGGTTCCTGTATAAGAATTCAAATATACAGGAATTTATAAATTCACTTAGAATTCAGGACAGCAGAGTGAGCGATATACTGTCAAGAGACAGGTGGCTCGATGAAAACGTTTGGACAAATGAAGGTCTGCGAGAAACCATCAATGGATGGGCCGCCAAGGCTGGAGAAATGTATGCGGAACTTGGCACATTTCTCGAAAATGTGTTCATTCCTTCGAGAAAGTTCCATCCATATATGGAACAGTTTTCTCAAAAGACAGTTCTTTTTCTTCCCAGGGATGATATCTGGTATCCTGCTGAAGACAGTATCGGCACCGCGAAGAGATTCGGCATAGAGCATAAAATCATTCCGTCAGCAGAAAATCATTTTTTCAGAAACGGATGGAGAGATGTCGGAAAAGAGATTACTTCTCTTCTGGCATCATAAAAACATTCTGTCGAATACCGCTTGTCTCGTTTCGGAAAGATGATGATCTGCATACATATCTCTGTTGAGCCGGATCTGCAGCTGTCGGATTTTTTCATTCGGAATATGATGCAGTATATCCAGAACCTTCATCGGTTTCTTCATTTCCAGATATTCGAGCATTCTGTTCAGTTTCTTTTTTTCCAGTTTCACAAAAATCTCAGCGGCTCTTTCTGCGTTCAGAAATACTGCAGTCTCTGCGATATAGTCGGGTTCCAGTCCGGACACGATCGGAGCAACAAGAGAAACACTGATGCTTTCTGCGACCAGGGCCGCAACTGAGGGATCTAAAAATTTCTTTATAATCTGAAACAGTATAAAATTTGGGATGAATTTCAGAGTCAGCTCATTTGCAGAGAGGGCTTTTTTGATTGACCTCATTTTTTCATCATAAAAATCTTCCACGAAAAGCCTGACAGCGTGCAGATTTTCCGGAGACATTTTTGCGATTTCATCCGGCAGATCATTTCCGGTCAGTTCTTCGAGCCAGTTTTTATCTTCTTCACCTGAGTTCATTCTCACAGTCCGACATCCATAATATTTAAAGTGCTGCTTTCTTTTTCAATTCGTATATAAGGCACATAACCATGTTTGTCTTCATTTATTATATGCATTGTAAGCCAGTTTTTCAGGAACTCAAGTATTTCAGCGGTCACTTCTTTATGATTTGTCTTGAAGGCAGCAGACATAGACTCGATATTCTGAATAAAGAGATCATGCTGATTTTTGTGTCCAGTGAAATCCGGATAATCTGATTTCAGCATCAGTTCTTCTTCCACTCTGAAATGAGTAAAAATATACATTCTCAGATTTTTGAAAATCCTAGAAAGGATTTCTCTTTCTCTTCCCAGTTTCATTGCTTTGTGAAGATCATTTATGATGTCAAAAAGCATCTTATGCTGTTCATCAATGATCTTAATGCCGGTCTCCCAGCTCGAGTCCCATTTTACAAGTTTATCATACGATTCATATATCAGAGTCTCTCCTTGAACGAGATAGGTAGCAGCTCTGTTCATATAGACGATTGCTGCAGAATCCTGAGGATTGATTTTCAGGACTTCCATAAAGCTGTTCCATGCTTTTTCATGATCTCCTGTATGATAAATCATGATGCCCTGATCGAATGCTTTCTTTGACTGGACCTTCAGTCTGATCTGGTCTTCTGATTCATGATCATATATTTCACATACATATATGGAATCTTCTTTTCCTGGAACAACTGCATGATCCAGAAATCGGATACGGTAATCGCCAGGATCATCCAGATTATTGAGAATTGTCTCACTGATGATAATCGATACACCGTAGGTTTTAGTCAGAGATTGAAGTCTCGCACAGGTATTGACTGCATCGGAAATGACTGTGGTCTGAATGAGTTTCTGTCCGCCGATGACTCCAAGAAGCACCTGCCCATGGTGAATTGCAATCCCTGCTGAAATTTTTTTATTTTCATTGCCGAGAAGAAAATCGGAATCCCTAAGCAGCTTCTGCATTTCAATTGCACAGTTGACTGCATTTTCAGGCTTGCCTGGAAAAATAGCAAGAATTGCATCTCCGATGTACTTGTCTATGATTCCTTCATACTGAATGATCAGCTCATTCATTTTTTCAAAATAGGAATTCAGAAAATTGAACACTTCGTTTGGTTTAGACTTCTCACTCAGTGCAGTGAATGAACGGATATCGCAGAACAGTAGATTCACCTCCTGTTCGATGACATCGCCGAGACCGACGCTCATCACGTCTTTTTTTCCAAGGATGGACAGGAATTCTATCGGTACGAATCTTCCGTAAGATCTGTTTGTTGCTCTAAGTTTCTCCGAAAGATTTGCAACTTTTTCGAGAGATTTGTTGAAGAATGTAGAAATCAGAAAAGCCTGAGTAAAAATAAAAAAGAAGAAACCGAGGGGAGAATACAGACCAGTTTCTATTTTCCCAGAAACATACAGGAGATCATTCAGCACGGCTGCACTGAGTATCAATACACCGTATATAAAAATATACGATCCTTCTTTTTTCTTTTTCAGACTCAGGATAAGGGTCACGACTGCATAAAGTATTGCTGAGAAAATCAGAATCTCAAAAAGGAAAAGAGATTTTGTAAAGACCAAAGGCGGAGTACACAGGGTAAACAGAGACAGTACCAAAAAAAGTCCTACAACTCCAATATTTATCCAGTGCAGTGATTTCTCTTTGAAAAGTGATGTAAAATACAGAAGCCCGAATACTGCAGCCAGCTGAAAATTTATGTATTCAATCGTTATCTGCCATTCCCATGGAAAATCGGGAAACAGGTATGAGAAAACCATTTCTCCCGTGATGCAAACCCGGATAAAAATCATCAGGCAGAATACAGCAAAATAAAGGGAGAAAAATTCTTTTCTGGTCTGATAGTAAATTCCCAGATGATAAATTCCTATTATGAAAAGGCTTCCAGCAAGAAACACGTCCTGAAATAGTTCCAGGTTTCTTTTGCGCTGAATGTCCTTTTTTCTTCCGAACAGAACCTTTCTCCAAAGACCTCCCTTATTGTGATGAAAATTGGAAATATGAATCAGTATCTCCAGATCAGGATCAGTCAAATGAGGAAGATCTGCAGTATCCGGAAGATATGCTGCAGTTTCTGAATTTATGTCGTCCCCGGGCTTTCCGACTGAATGAATTTTCTTTCCGTTGATATAAAGATCATAAGCAGAGGATATGCTTAGAAATTTCAATGAAAGCTCTTCTTTTTCCAGTCCGTCTTTCAGATGAATTTTGAGCAGGTAGGCTGCTTTTCCCTGCCCGGGGAGTTCTTTACCGTCAGAAAGTTTTTTGCCGTTCCATGAGGATGGGACTGCGAATAAGTCTGATTCTTTTTTTTTCTGAGCCGCTTCTGCAGATCCGTAAAATTTTCCCCAGTAAAAATTCCATTTGCCTTCCAGTGAAACGACTTCTCCTCGAGGCAGACTGTATGCAGAAAGTTCAAGCTGACCGTTTTCGATATGTGCAGAATTCTGTCTGACTCCTGAACAGGAAATGAGGGAAAGAAACAGTGTAAGCAGAAAAGGGAATGAAAGAAAACTGAGAGGAAATCTGATTTTATCCGCCCCAGTAAAATATTTATCAGCAGATGAACGGAAGCAGTTATTCTTTACAGACAGGAAAAATAAAGATATATATAATAAGAAATTATAATAAAAAGGACTGAGAATTTCTGAATTTTTCAATAAAAGCATACCTGTTCTGTCTTTTGTCCATTTTGGAAACATAAGAATACTGTCTTGTGAAAATGCAAACCGGAACGGGAGCATTTGTGAAATCCTTGTTTTCGACAGTAAGCATTCTGTCGGGAAAGTAAAGAAGATTTTCTGTATTTTTATGAGACGAAAAATTTTCGGTAAAAAAATGAAGAATTATTTAGGGATATCCCTAATCTTGGCTGATGTAAGGAGCGAAGTTTCGGTTTGGTGAGCGAAGTCGACGGTTGGTGAGCGAAGTCGAACCAACCGTCACTTTAATTCAGAGATAACTCAGGATAAACTTTTTTATATCAGCCAGAACCGCATTTCTATACTGTGGAAGTTCATTCATCAGTTCATGAAACAGGCCCGGGTAAACTTTCAGTTCCTTTTTGGGAGTCTGAAGATGAGTGAAGAATTCTTTTGATCCTTCCACGTCAGCTATTCCATCCTGTTCTCCATGAATCATCATAATTGGAATGCGGATCAGGTGAGCTTTGTTGTTCATTACGGATGTGAGATGAAAAAGGTTTCTTCCCATCTGAAATGATATTTTGCCGTGAACCAGAGGATCTTTGTCGTATGCTTCAATGACTGCAGGGTCATGTGAAAGAAAATTCTTGTCCAGGTTTGCATCCATAGTGACAGCAGGAAAAAATGCACTCAGTATTTCAGCAGCGCCCTTTTTGATCTGTTTTTCCAGGTCCATTTTGACTTTCAGAGCAGGGGAGCTGATCAGAATTGCGCACAGATTGTCCTGATTGAATCCTTCCATTGCGTACTGAAGAGAGATGACCCCGCCGAGACTGTGACCTAAGAGAAGAACTTTGGCGACATTCTGTTCTTCTTTTGCTATTCGAACTAAGTCTCCCAGATCATCAACGTAGCGCTGAAACTGGTCTACGTGACCTCTTTTCCCCTCAGATCTTCCGTGCCCTCTGGAATCAAGTGCATACACATTTACAGGCTCGTCCTTCAAAACATCCAGTAAGTTGCCGTATCTGTCGCTGTGTTCCCCAAAACCATGCTGGATGATGACTGTCAGTTTTGCGTCCGGTTTTGTCCAAGATTGGTAAAAAATGTATTTGTGGTCTATTGAAGATTGGAAACTGCCCTGTCGGTTCGAAAAGCTCATATATCCTGCCTAAATTTGCTTGTGTTAATAGGTTCGAGAAGGGAGTTTTACGGTCAAGAAAATACTTTGACAGTTTTCAGAAAATGCAGAATCCGTTTTTTTCACCTTTACAGGGAAAATGTTTCGGTCGAAATTAGAATTATGAGAATTCGTCTGTTCAGTTTTTTTCTTCTTCTCCCATTTTTCCTTCTGCAGTCGGAAACAGGGAAGAAAAAGAACAATAAAGATGTTAAAAAAGTTCTGCTTTGGCAGGGGGAAATTTCTGCCGTGTACAAGGATAAAGGGAAAATCAGAACAGCGATTCTGTCAGATCCTGACTGGCTGGGGGAGGATTTTCCTTCCTTGGAAAAAAAACTGAAAGAGAAAAGTCACTTTACAATCCGTCAGAAAGTTACTGACAAGATTATTGGTGAGTTTGTTCTGAAGCATATTGAGCTGGAAAAGGTTCTCGAAAAAGGAAAACGAAAGGAATTTCACATAGTTCTTTTAGGCAAACTCCAGCTTCGACAGAAGTCCTATTCCAAAAAGATTTCAAATGATTTCTATATTGCAATGTACAAGACAGAAGATGCTTACCTCGATCCTTCCGTTTTTTATAAAGATGAACCGACACCGCCTGCTTCTTCGATTGTCCATCCTAAGGACAAAAAAGAGATGGTGCTTGTTCCCGCAGGGCTTTTTCTGCACGGACAGGGAACTGATGGAAATGGGGACAATTACAATCCGGCATTCCAGGCACCGGCTCATCAAAATGTAATGGAACTTCCTTCCTTTTATATAGACAAGTATGAAGTGACAAACAGGGAATACGACAGATATCTCGAAGAGACTGGAACTGTTCCTCCTAAACATTGGCCAGGCGGTGAAATCCCTTCAGGCAAGGAAGATCATCCGGTCACATCTCTTACATACAGAGAAGCAGAAGGATATGCCAAATGGGCAGGCAAAAGACTTCCTACAGAATTTGAATGGGAAAAGGCAGCACGAGGCACAGGACTGACTCTGATCAAAAACAGAGATGAGTCGTTTACATTTGATGTGCATACAGTCAAATACCCCTGGGGAAATAAATTCAATTCTTCCTTCTGCAATTCTCTCGAGACCGGAAAAAAAGATACTGTATCCGTTTACGAACTTTCTGAAAAAGGAGCAAGCCCTTATGGAGTGATCGGTCTCTGCGGAAATGCTCCTGAATGGACAAGCAGCTGGTATGAACCTTACGAAGGACATAATTTTAAATCCTCAGTCAAGGGCAACACAGTGAAAGTAATTCGCGGCGGTTCCTTTATCGACAGTGCAAAAAACTGCACAGTCTATTTCAGAAATTACGGCGGAATGCCAAACCTCAGCGAAGACAGAAGGGCAGGTTTCCGGCTGGTCAAAGATCTGAACTGAGAATGAATGAACTTGAGATTCTTCACAATGTCTGCAGGATGCTGGGTGAGTCAGAAATCCAGTATATGCTTACCGGTTCAATGGCAATGAACTATTATTCTACGCCCAGGATGACTAGGGATCTGGATATTATCATTGAACTGAAAATTGCAGACATTGAACTGCTTTTCAGCAGACTGAAGGATGAGTATTATGCCGATATCGACAGAGCAAAGGCTGCAGTTGAATCCGGAAAAATGTTCAATATCATTCATAATTATACTTCCGTCAAAGTGGATTTTATTATCAGAAAAAATAATGAATATCGTGTTCAGGAATTTCAGAGGCGGAAAAAGGTAACATTCGGCAAGTCTGAACTGTACATTGTCAGCAAGGAAGATTTAATGATTTCCAAACTTCTCTGGGCGAAAGACTCTCGGTCTGAAATGCAGCAGAGGGATATTCAGAATCTGGCAAAATCCGGGTATGATGAAAAATATGTGCGGGAAAATTCTGAAAAACTTGGAGTCTATTCTCTGTTTCAGGAATTTATGAATGAATGATACAGATCCCGATATAGAACAAATGCTCTTTGAACGCTATATGAAAATGACAGGTGAAGAAAGAGTTATGATTGCTGCATCTATGTACGACACTGCACGGGAAATTGTGCTGTCTTCACTGCCGCCGAATCTGACGGAAAAGGAAAAACGAGTTCAGCTTTTTCTTAGGTTTTACGGTCATGAATTTTCTGCAGAAGAAAAAGAAAAAATTATAAATCATCTTATGAATGTGAACTGAATATGCTGTATTTTCTGCAGATGCTTCAGATGAATTTCTTTTTTCTTATGTCCATATTTGCAGCAGCCGTATGCGTGTCCATGGATACAGGAGAAGGTATTGCTAGGATTCCCGCAGCGGCACTCGGAATTCTTTTCGGTTATATGGCTATGACGGTGGATGATGAAAAACCCTTCAAGATTCTGAATGGGCAGACGGACAATTATTCGGTCACACTGTCGATATTTCTGACTGTTCTGTCCTTTGTCGGAACTGTTTATACAGTCAATAAATTTTACAGATATTTCGAATGTGATGAGAGGGCATTGACTGTGAAGTTTGATCATCTGAAATTGCAGCAAAAGAAGAAGTTTCTGCATTTGGAAAACTACTCTGTACGTCCTGTGCGGGATCTGAAACTCATCAAGTCAGGGGAGGGCATCGGTGCAGTCTTCTCAAACTGGTATCAGATGACAGAGCTGCTTGCTGATCCGGTCAAACAGGAAAAAACAAATATCTGGGTTGCCTGTGAAAAATGTTCTCTGGAAGAAGCAAGAACTCTGATGAACGGTAAAAACGCCTACATAAAAAGAGCAGATTCAGATTTGGCATATTTTCTTCCACAGGCAGATCCTGATGCCGACAGAGACAGTGCAATATTTTATATCCTCATGAGAGGAAGTCTGGAAGACGAGAGAAATGCAGTCCTTCAGGATTTCTTTACTGCCGCAGGGGCTGCCAATCTGGGATTTATACTGATCGTAATCATCCTTATGATTCTGAAAAAACTGGGAATAGACTGAAGCGCCAAGGATTTGTTAAAGCATAAAGATTAGGCTCACGCGGAGACGCGGAGCACTGATTTTGCTGATCCAATCTGTGCATTCCGATGACAGTTGTGAGCTCTGCTTCCTGCAAAGACTTCGGACGCTCCAAATACAAGCACAAAGAAAGTAAGCGTACTGATCTAATTACGAAATTTCATCATTTTTTTCTCCTGAATTTAAGGACTGCAAAAAGTAATATAGTAAAACATGTAAGCAGAGAATTCAGGGAACTTCTGAGAGTAAGTGAAAAGACAAAAATTTCTGGGGCCTTCGAAAAACCTGTTCTTTTTATTGCGACTTTGTCATGTTCTAGATTTTGAGCACTAATGTAATTCTTAAATAATTAATCTTATGGATTAAAAAATGGGGATTTTTAAGGGGCAATCGCCCCTTAAAGCCTGTCTGGCAGCGGCTTCCAA
>JBPOJG010000154.1:0-3151 GCA_052033835.1 Spirochaetota bacterium | reverse complement strand
GACTCCTGAAGATTCTGTATCTGCACATTCAGACTGATTTCATTTTCGCGGAGATTTTTCAGCTCTTCTTCGATTTCCAAAGTCAGATTTTCCAGACGTTTTCTTTCTTCTTCCTTTGTGCGGATTTCCGGATCAAGCAGAGAGATTTTTATATGAGCAAAGAAAGACGGCAGACTCTGCTGCTGTTTTTCCAGCTCTTCCATTTCCGACTGGACTCTTTCAAAGCTGTCAGCCTCTGTTATGATCGGCAGAAGTTTTTCAATCTGTCTTTTGGCATTCTGAATGGCTTCGTGGGCAATGTTCAGATCTTCAAAATTTTTCTTCAGACCTTCGATCTCAGATTTTGTTTCCTCTTCTCTTTTTTCGAGCATATTGACTCGGACAAACTCATCCAGATTATTCACAGACTTGAGAGATACAGTCTGATAAAAAAGATCCAGTGCTTTTTCCGATTTAATGCCAAAATAATTAGAAAATCTTGCAGAATATTCCTTATAGGAATCCAGAACTTCAGTTCCCTGAAGTTTTTTCAGTCTTTTTTTGAGTTCAGATATTTCTGTTCCGAACCCATTGAAATGATCTTTGATATTCAGATCACCGGAAGAAATGATGTACATCTTCTGAACATCATCATCCTTGAGCCAGAAGACCTGTGCCAGAGTATATTTCTGACCGTATCCGTCATTATAAAATGAGGCAAGCAGAACAGTATGGCTGTCCTTTTCCCGAAGATACTGAGGTTTGGCTGACAGTTCCTCTCCCCTTGTATTTGCATATGCACCGCGAATGTATCTGTAAAGATTTCTCTCTTTTCCTTCAGCTCCCGCGGCTTTATTATAAGTAATTTTATTATGCTGCACAATCAGTGTAGTCAGTGCATCCACAAGAGTGGATTTTCCTGAACCGATATCTCCGGTCAGCAGTGAATTGAATCCTGAAAGTTCAATTTTCCAGATCTTCCCGTGAAATGTTCCCCAGTTGAGAACTTCCAGTCTCTGAAGTCTGAAACCTGTCAGAGAATCATCTTTTGAAAATTCAAACATCGACTGATTCTGCATAATGCAAAAGTTTCTCCTTTATCTCCAAAAGTTTTTCAGCATCAATGACTGCCTTGATGATTCTTTTTACCTCCAGTCTTTCCTTGTTTCCGTTCATCTCCTTCAGGAAATGATAATCATAAGTAAGTTTATTTATGGCCGCATCCAGCTTATCCATAAGTTTTACTGCATTTGTTTCCTGAGGAAAAAATACGAGCGCCAGATCTTTGATTTCGGATCTGCTCATCACAAGTCTTTCCCCTTCGCTTGATGCAGACTCCGATTCCAGAATTTTTTCTCTGAGCAGTACACAGAGTATGGTTGCATGATAATTTAATGGATTTTTGCGCACCAGTCTTGGCGGGGCATTTTCCTCTTCAGAAAATTCTCTCTGCTTCAGAAATGCATACCCCTCCGATTCATCAATGAACAGGTCAAGACCTATTCCGGAAAAGTATTTTTGAATGTCGCGCCGGTAGGAAATGAGTTCACCCCATTCCTTGTCTTCGTTATATACAATTCTCTGAAGCAGAACAACTGCCGCGGAAGCATATGGGAAAATATCGTCATCAGTCATTTTGTAAACACCAGACTTGGAATTTTAATTTTGAAATTTTTACCGCTCTCTCTGTTGAATGCAGAAACTGTCTCCTGTCTGTCTTCATCAATAAAGCTGTTCTTCAGTTCAGCAGCAAGAGAAAAATAACCAACCACTTCCAACAGTCCATTGTCAGCAGGGAATTTTTCGAGCAATTCTGCCACAGAAATCTGAGAGGAGAGTTTCAGTGCCTCATTGATTTTTCTTTTCAGATCCTCCTTGTCCACGTAAATCCTTCTGTAGAGCAGATTGAGCTCTGCTTCCGTATAGGAGGAATCGTCACCTTCTGCATACTTCAGATCCTGAAGCACGACGGACTCAGAAGGAGAATACAGAGGTCTTTCCATAATCAGGCTGATCTCCGGTTTGCCTTCAAGTTCCATAAAATCTTCTTTTTTTATATGAACAGTATTTAATGATAATGCAGTTGATTTTATATCTTTTATAATTTCCGAGATCCTTCTGTTTTCCTGAAAAGTCTTCACTGCAATGAACTTGCGGAGACCCTCAGTGATTTTCTGTCCGGTCTTATTGACTTTCATGCATTCCTGCATCATAAATGATTTCAGTCTTCGGAAGAAAAATTCTCTGGACACTGAGTCTATATTTGCGGAAGATTCGATTTCCTTAATTTCAGGCAGAGAGAGCATTGTTCGAATCAGTTCAGTCAGTTCTTCCTGTTTTTCCTGAGACATCAGAAATTCAAAAAAGGAAAGGAAACTTCGGCCCTGATCAGTATCAAAAAGAATATCCTCTTTTTCAAAATACACAGACAGAAGTTCGGAACGTTTTCTGTCATTTTTCATCTGAGCTTCCCGAATCATCAGATCAATTTCTCGGAAATTATTTTCCACTTCTCTGAAGTCCGACAGAAGTCTTCTCGAAGTATCAAACAGATCAAAATATCTTTCTCTAATCTGTGTTCCGGAAAACTTTCTCATCTTTCCGGATTGAATCTCTTCTATTTCAGCGACGATCTCCTGTTTCTTTTTTTCGAGTTCACTGATTCTGTGTTCAGGACTGTCTGAACTTCGAAATGCAATTTCATTCAGTATTTCAAATATTTTCAGAAGTCTGGATTCTGTTCCGACAAAATGTTTTTTTGATAAGTCTTCTATATAATTTAGAATTTTTTCAGAAACAGGAGTCAGTTCAAAATAGGCCTGATCTGTATTTGGAAGATAGTACTTTCGAAGATATCCCTGATTTGACCATTCAGTCAGATACAGTTCCGGCTGCCTTTTGACATTCTCCTTATCTTCCTGATATTTCTCTCTGATAAAATGCAGATGAGAATCCAGATCTGCCTTCAGAATCTCTTCTGCTCTGGATACTTCATTTCTCTCTTTGAACTCTCTGAACAGAAAACTGATCAGCACTGCGGGGTTGCCCATTCGAAAAACACTGACTGCAGGCGAGTCCAGAAAAGACTTGATTTCTTCGTATTCCATATCCTACCTTTCCATTTTCATCAGAACCTATTTTTTGTCTTTACTAAAAAACAGGCGACTTCTCA
>JBPOJG010000429.1:0-3147 GCA_052033835.1 Spirochaetota bacterium | reverse complement strand
GAGCGGCACCCTGAGGCTCTCGAAAGGTGAATTTGAGAGTCCCGCTATCGCGAGGATTTTCTGCATAGAAAGTCTGCTCTCGCCTATATTTTTCAAAGACGCTGTCTTTGAATCTGTTCTATGCTTTTTGCAAAAGACTGACTTTTTCTGTCTCTTCTCTTTTCATAAAATACTTTACTTTATCAATATATCTTCTTTATTACCTACTTTCTTTTTTTCTCGTCCACCCGCTTCGCCCCCGCAAATTTGGAGGCTGCTGCAGGCCTCCCTTCGGTCGCCGGGTTCGCTCTTCAAGCGAACGGGGGAGAAACTGTCGGCTCTGCCTGTGAGCTGACTGAAGACCCCTCTAAACCCTGCCATTTTCAACTCATAGCACTGAAAAGAAATTCTCTTGCAGTCCAGCTTGGCTGGTTTATATATGAAGTTATGCAGACTGCTTACATAATAACCGGTGTAATGAAAGGCCCACGGCATATCGAACTGGATGAATCCGTTCCAGAAGTCTTTAACCGAATTAAAATCATTGTGGAACCGATCAGTGAGATCATTCAGCAGAATTCTTTTTTTCTCGGACTGGAGAAAATCAGGGATCTGCAGAAACAGCGGAATTTTCAGCCGACCTCCAGAAAGGAGACGGACAGGCAAATTGAAAATCTGAGAAACAGTTGGGACTGAACTTGAAAGTTTATCTGGATTCCTGCATTGTCATTTACCTAGTTGAGCAGGTGGAGGATTTTACTTCCAGACTTCAGAGTCTCATCCCGGAAGATGCTGTTTTTCTCATCTCCGATCTGACAAGAATGGAATGCAGAATCAAGCCGCTTCAGGATAAAAACACTGCTTTGCTTGAAGAGTATGATTTTTTCTTCTCCGCCTGCACGAAAACGGTTTCTTTAGATGCAGAAGTCTTTGACAAAGCGGCTGAAATCAGAGCAGAATATCCTTTTAAAACTCCCGATGCACTTCATCTTTCCTGTGCAATATCCTGTAATGCGGATATATTTCTTACGAATGACAAGAGGCTCTCTTCCTTCTCTGAAATTTCCGTTAAGGTTCTGTAAACCAGAATCATTCAGGGGTTCGCTTTGCAAGCGAACGGGGGGAAGAACCCGCTGCTCGACGTGCAGGCACGCTTCGCTGTTGGCCACGCCTTCGGCTGCCTGCACGTCTTCGCAGGCTCCCTGTGGGAGATGCTTTGTGATGTTTTAACATAACTTCCTGCAAAATTTTTTCCCAGGCTTATATTGTCTTGCATTGAAGTTCAATATACATTTAAATTTTTTCACAGTATAACTTACCATCATTATAATAAAAGAGGCATTTATACCAAGCAAAGAGTGTATGCTCTACCCAGCTAAGAGTCTTATCTGAAGCCTCAAATTGAAATAATTTATTGGCGTTAGGGGTCAAAGAAGCTTCCATTAGTCTGTGCTTTTTCTGCTTAAAGGTAATATCTAGAAAGGCTAAACTATGGCCATCTGAATAAACCGCATTAAAATCTAAAAACTGCACCCCGCAACTCACACGTCCTTTTTTGCTTAAATTACCTGTTCGGTTACCAGAGAATTTCATTTGAGAAAACTCATATCCGACAACGACCGGATTTGAACCGCAGTCAAATTTAAAATCTGACACCTCTGCTATCAGCTCTGGGTCATTCTTTTTTATGCATATTATAAAGAACCAGATTATCAAAAAAGTTGTAATTACAACTTTCATCCTCTTCTCCCATAAAAATTTCACCATCTCTGATTACAGTTTGCGGCTGTAGACGCTGCCCGTTTTGCTATCAAAAATACATTCAAATACAAATTGCCCTCGATTCTCTTGCCATTTCAAGTCAAAATCATCAACATCGAAACCATCAAACAAGTCAGATTTGCTTTCACTTAGTTGAAATTCTGCAAGCCTGGTTGTTTTCTGCTTATACGTTACATCGATATATGCCAGTTTACTGCCGTCTGAATATACGGCATTGAAATCGAAATATTCTTCCCCGCATTGCACACGTCCTTTTTTACTCTGGATTCCCTTCCACCAAATTCCATCTGTCGATTTCAAACTGTAATAAACATAATTAGCCTTCGGAAAGTCCGCCATACTACAGTTGATTTTGAATCCTTTTATTTCTTTTCTCAACTCAAAATTGTTTATTTCTCTACTGCAAGATAAAAGCAGGTAGAGACTGATAATATATATAATGATTATTTTCATATTCTCATACAATTTCTTCTATTCAGTATCTGACATTGGAAATATTCTCTTTATACGCTCCAACCGTGTCAGGGGGTTTATTCTCTGTCTCCTTTTTTGCAGGAGGTACGGGCTTTTTCACAGGAGGTGCAGGTTTTTCATCTTTTTTGGGAATAGGCTTGGAGCTGTAATTCTTGACTGCAAAGCCAGGAGGATTCATTGTCCAAGGAATACTTGGAACAGAGGGCAACGGTATTATGCTCGTACTGTTCAGTACATCGCATACATAGCCTGAACAGTTTCTCGTAATTGTATTGTAATTCCCTCTGTATTTTTTATATTCGCTACTATCTAAATCATCTCTTGATTTCCGAATATAATCATCCATTTTCTTCCAGTCCTTTTCATTCAGATTAAGAAACGCACCATCAGCATAAGAAACCTCTTTCCTTGCTGCTATTGTCTTGAGAAGGGATTTCATACTTGCCTCTGTCGGATTTCCATCCTTATCTAACACTACTTTGGGCAACTTCCCTAAAGGATTGCGGACAACTCCATTCCCTTCATAGGCCCCATATTCCGCATAATTGACATTCCCTTCCTTATCTACAGTTATAATTGCATTGTGACCAGTATCTATAGTTTGGGGAAGAATCTTTTTTAAATATGGGAACCGACTTAAACGGCTATGTACAGGTTCAATATTAGGCATTGAGATAATGATACACCCCTCATTATGCACCAAGACCCCATCCTCACCCACATAATAATCGTGTTCACCTTCCACCGTAAAGTTATATACCGTCTCCTGTCTCTTTTCGATCTGAACATCACGGATGCGGAGCTGTCTTCCGGTGCTGTCAAAAAGAACGTCGCCCTTCTTCAGACGTCTGGCCTCACGCCACTCCGAGTTTTCAGCGTCAGGCTTTTCCTCTGTCTGACCGAATGCACTGT
>JBPOJG010000247.1:0-4692 GCA_052033835.1 Spirochaetota bacterium | reverse complement strand
TGCCGTTTTACTGAAAAGTTTTTTTTTGAGCCGTCGTTCAGAAACGCTGACAGGCTTTTTATTATGGATCCGCTCGTCTTCATAATACTACTGTCGTACGTTTTTCTCCTTAACTTAATGACATTGGGCGGAAGCCCTGACCGTCCGAATAAAGCCCGTTTCGGAACTTCAAAGTACAAATGGCCGGAGCTGGAATTGAGAAAATACTTTGGACTGAAGCCGCTAGACAGGTCGAAATTCGACTGAAACAGTGTGAGATTCCCAAATTTTTTCCTTGAAGGAATAAAAAAAAATTGGAAAACTGACACAAGAAGGTAGACTAACTCATATATGATCAAAAGAATTTCAGGACTGTTCCCGTTTCTGCTCATCCTTTCTTTTTCCTACTGCGGACCTGTGAAATCCGATTCAGGCGCACTCACCACTTCCGAACTGGAATCTGCCGGCACTAAGATCGGAGACAAGATTGCAAAGCATTTCAAGGAAAATCCTGTTGAGGGCGGCGTATTTGTAGCACTTCTCGCCACTAGAAATGACACTTCGGAGCAGATTCCGACCGAGATTTTCGACAGTGCTCTTGTAAAGACTCTGATGAAAAACAAAATCTACACCATCAAGGTGGATGCAAGACAGGATCAGCTAAAGCAGATCAAATGGGATCAGCAGATGGGGATTGGTCAGTTCAATCTGGGAAATCTCAAAAGTCCGAACTATTTCGTAAAATCCAAGATAGATGAAAACATGTTCAGAAGCGACGGAAAGAAAGTTGTGGAACAGAGTCTGAATGTGGAATTTATTCATCTGGAATCTCTAGTTGTGATGGTTTCCGAAAAGGAGACTTTTTCTAAAAAGGCCAAAGATAATCAGGGACTCGGTTGGTAAGAATTTTTTACAGTCTGATCCTTTTTTCAGTTCTCAACTGTGCGAGTACACATGCTGAAAAAATGAAAGGAGTTGAGGAAGCTCTGTATTCAGGAGACTATGAGACTGCTTTACCGAAAATGAGAAGTCTTGTCTCCGGTGCGAGTTCGAGGGACAGGCTCCTGTATCTGATGGAAGCGGGAGTGCTTCTGCATACAAAGGGTGATTATAAGGCAAGCAACAAAGCATTCCAGGATGCGGAAGCCATTGCGGATACAGAGAAGACGAGTGTGACAGGGGAGACTCTTGCATTTCTGATCTCGGACAGCAAGTCCAATTTCAAGGGTGAAAGTTTTGAGCATGTGATGATCAAAATGTACATTGCATTGAATTATCTCTGTCTGAACGAACTCGAAAATGCAAAACGTTATTTCAAGAAGGTTTCCTTTGAGCAGAAGGAGATGAAGTTTTCGGAAGCGAAATACAGACAGAATCTGCTCGCCAGATATTTAGATGCACTTGCCTCGGAACATCTAGGACAGTTCAATGATGCAAGGGTGGAATACAGGAATATTCTGGAAATCGAACCGGGACTGAAAGAGGTTCTCGCAGACAGGTATGTGCTTGCTCTCAAAGAAAAGGACGGTGCCGACCAGTCCAAATTTGGAGAAGGAAAGAACTATATTGATTCTTATGATAAGGATATAAAGAAAATTCCTTATGACCAGAAAATGGGCGAACTCATCATTATCAACCAGGCGGGCAAGGCTGCAGTGAAGGAGTCCAGAGGAAAACTGATGGATGATCCGATCATCCGCGAACCTCTCTCGGCAGCGATAGAAGGTTCACTTCGTTCCAATTCGAGTGAAGGAATTGATCTTGGAATAGTTCTCGCCACACTTTCTTCTGCAGAGCATCCGATTCCGGAATACAGGGACAGAGATGTTCAGACTGGAAATGAAGTAAAGATCCTGATCAACGGAAAGGAAGCCGGAAAGACAAGGAAACTTGCAGATTACAGCGGAATGGCGAAAAGCAACTTTAATGATAATTTGAATTCCATCATCACAAAAAACATTGCGTCCATCGCGACAAAGGCAGTCACCGTTGCAATTGCTGCTCAGGCTGCAAAAAAAGCGGCTGAGGGAAGCGGAAAAGAGAAAAACGAACTGCTGGGAACGGTTGTAGGAATGATCGTCAGTGCAATCGGCGGGTATGGTATGTCTCAGACCTTGGCTCCGGATCTGAGATGCTGGAGGACAAGTCCTTCCAATTTTCAGGCAAAAAGAATTTTTCTGGAACCGGGTGATTATACTTTGAGTTTTGAGGGGCAGGGGAAAACTCCTGATCCGATCAATATCAAAATTGAATCAGGAAAACCTCTGTTCATTACATTCCGTTCCCTGTAATTCAGGACCTTGCAGGGCGGGCAAGATTGCTGTAATTGTCCAGATATCTTTCCTTGTCTCCCTTTCGGAATCCTTCAATTTCCAGTCCGACTTGAATGTCTCCGTTGTCGTCTCGAATCGTGTTTCTGACTAGAACGATGACGTTGACCGGACTCTGCATCTTGAATACAATATCCATCGTAAAACCGTGAATGACCGGAATCTGATTCTTCAGTTCAGGATCTGTGACTTTAATCCTGAGTCCGTCCTGAGAAAGATTGATGATCTCTGCTTTCAGGGAATACACCAGAGTATTGGATTCGCGGATTCTTTCGATCATATCAAAACAGAGGATCTTTGCCTCCATCAGATCATCAAACTCAATTTTTTTTGTATAACTTTGAATGAGAACATATCCGATTGGAATTGCCTGATTGGTTGAGTTCAGATAGATCACAGGCATAATGATTTCAGCTGCGATTTTTTTGTTTCTGTAATCCTTCATTACGTCAGTCAGATCATCCAGAAATTCTTCAGTGCAGTCCAGAAATTCTTCCTCGTCTGCTGATTTGTAACTTTTCAGATCCTGAGTGTCTCTGATATAAATGCTTTTTCCTGTACTTTTTACCAGATAAAACTTTTCGGGAAGTCCGGGTCTGAATGTATCAATTTCGATATGGTCAAATTTCCCGGACAGTTTGTTCTGATAATCAGAGAAAGTGATTTTTACAAATGTAGGGACTGAGAATTCGTCCATATCCGCATTGGGTCTTGTCAGACGGAAATTATTTGCATACACCATGTCCTTGGGAGGGTTGATTCTTGTCCCCGCACGGTTTTTTTTTGCCATTCTCAGGGTGTTGATTTCCAGAAGAAAAACGGAATTTGGCTGTACGGAATTGACTGTGCATTCGATCCGAATGTATCGCCCTACAAATTTATTCAGGGTCAGTTTTGTTCCTTTAATAAACATTCCGCCTGCAACGGAGGCTGAAAAATTTGTACAGTCATCCGAAAAACCGACGATTTTCCCGCGAAAATGCCCTTTCTTGGGATCGTCGAGGACAATATCACTGTTCATCAGAAAACGGGAAAACAGAGCAAACCGCTTCTGTCTGTCTGCCACATCTTCCATATCCCGAACATTGCGTTCTATCGTATATTTTTCCATAATTCAGGTTACAAAGAAATAATGTTGCAAGCAGAAAAACAACTCTTTTATTTGTGAATCAGGATAATCTATGAAAAAAGAATCAGATATAATATTAGACGGTTTTTCGGGAGAAGAGCTTTTTGCAGGTCAGATAGGACTCACTTACAGAGATTTTCTGGTTCTTCCAGGCTTTATTGATTTTAATCCGAGCGATGTGGAGCTGGAGACAAATCTTACACGAAATATAAAAATCAAGAGACCACTCGTGAGTTCCCCTATGGACACTGTCACTGAGGCATCAATGGCGATTGCACTTGCATTGATGGGCGGCATAGGCATCATTCACTACAACAACTCAATGGATGATCAGGTTGCCCATGTCAGAAAGGTGAAAAGATTTGAGAATGGATTCATCACTGACCCGATCGTCTTAAGTCCTGATCATTCGATAGGAGATCTGGATCATATTAAATATACTCACGGATTTTCAGGAATACCGATTACCGAAGACGGAACGATGAGAACAAAACTGATTGGAATCGTTACAAACAGAGATATTGATTTTGAGACTGACAGAACCCAGAAGCTCGGCAAGGTAATGACGAAGGATCTTGTGACAGGTCAGGTGGGGATCAGTCTGAAGGAAGCAAACAATATTCTCAGATCCAAAAAAATTGGAAAACTTCCGATTGTAAACAAAGACGGAAAACTGGTCGCTCTTGTCAGCCGTTCCGATCTGAAGAAGAACAAGGAATTTCCGGATGCTTCCAAGGACAGCAACAAAAGACTGAGAGTAGGCGCTGCTGTTTCGACTCTGCCTGAGTCAAGAGACAGAGTTGCAGCTCTTGTTGCGGCCGGCGTGGATGTCATCATTATAGATTCAGCACAGGGCAATTCTGTGTATCAGATTGAAATGATTCAGTTCATTAAGGAAAAATTTCCCGGTCTCGAAGTGATCGGAGGAAATGTGGTCACAATGGAACAGTGCAGAAATCTGATTGAGGCGGGTGCAGACGGTCTTCGAGTAGGAATGGGGCCAGGTTCCATCTGCATCACACAGGATATGATGGCAGTCGGAAGGGCACAGGCAACTGCAGTCTACAAAACAGGCAATTACTCTAAAAAGTTCGGGATACCGATCATGGCAGACGGGGGAATCTCAAGCATTGGTGATATTTCCACTGCTCTTGCGATCGGTGCATCCACCTGTATGATGGGTTCCATGTTTGCTGGAACGAGCGAAGCTCCAGGAGAATACTTTTATGAAAACGGGATCAGACTGAAAAAATA
>JBPOJG010000267.1:0-63596 GCA_052033835.1 Spirochaetota bacterium | reverse complement strand
TCCATGAAAGAGAATCACTGAAAGAATCAGCATATACCCATATGGATACTTAGTCTGATACAGAAGAAAGCTGATTCCAAAGAGTTTCCATCCGTTTCTATTGAACTCGATGAACTCTTTTTCAGTGTAAACCTTTGAAAGATAGTATAAAACCCACATAAATACAAACATTCCCTGCACTTCAAGCATACCCGTGAGTGAATAAAGGATGATTGGATCAGCCTGAAGGAGAAGAAGTGTATATGTAATGCAGTAAAGGGAAGCAGCAAGAAGAGGAACCTTGTATAAAATGAGAAGAGCTGCAAGGCTCAGGTATGACAGTGGAAGAAAAATAAAGGATAAAAGCACATCTATGTATGGTGAATGAGATGTTATAAGAAAAATCAGTGATTGAATTACATTTCTGAGTGATGGCCAGTGCGGTGAATCAAAGAATTGAAGAAGAAAAAGATGAAGCTCACCGTTTCTAAGATGATTCATCATCTTTAAAGTAAGAACATAACGCAGTTCCGGATCCCATGTAAGGAAATCTTTGTTCACACATCGAAGTAAATATTCATTTAACACTGTATTCAGATGATGAAATAATAGAAAAGCAGATGAAGCAAGAGCGATAAAGAATATTATTAAGGACGATTGAGAGTAAATCTTTCTGTTCACTCTCAAAACAAGCTATGTTATATTCTTTATTGCAAGAATTTTTCATTCTCATCTGATGATTTTACTCATATGATAGTATAACTGAATTTTTTTTCAGAAAAGGTAAAAAAAATTATGCGAATATAATAAAAGGCTTTACAGGAAAATACACGGATGTAAGTTATGTCACAAATAACAAACGCATTTGAGATACAAAAAAAAACAAATGAGTTTAAAACTAAATAGGAGGCTCTCAATGGTTGCTAAAAAGAAAGCTGCTTCAAAAAAGAAATCTGCATCTAAGAAGAAATCTGCTTCTAAAAAGAAGTAATTTCGATCTTAAGACAAAGTAAAAGAAATTTTAAAACCCGCTCTCAAGGCGGGTTTTTTGTTTTTATAACCTCTCATTAAAAAAAATATATCTTTGTCTCTGCCGTTCAATGGATTCTCTCATAAACTTTGTTCAAACTATGCTATGCCTCACTGATCTTACCTCCTCTCGTTGAATATAAATCAATGAATTCAGGCTTTTAAGCCTTCTGACACTAATTTATAGGCAGTATCTTTTCAGACTGCTTGCAGAGCCTTTTATTTCGTTATTTCAGGGGTTTAAGGAGGGATTCAGGACACAGAATACTTAATCTGAATGATGAAATGAGCTGAAGATGAAGTTTGAACATAAGTCCTTAGCTGTATGCGACGAACAAATGTGAAAATAAAAGAAAGAGCAGCACATAATTCCTGATCTAAGACCTTTATATGTAACTCGTAAACCGTTTTGAAGAGAATGACTGCACTGTCACTTATAAGAATGCGGTCTGCATTTTCTTCTTAACGGTTTAAATGATACGATCAAAGAATATTTGCTGATATGAGATAGAGGGATTCAAAAAAAGGGAAAACATTTCTATGATTAAAGTATTATGAATACCGTAAAGAGACAGTTATGCTGACTGTAAAACTTTATGCTTCATTGGTTTATGCAGAATTTTCGATCATCCATTGAATATAAGGAGGAAATCCTTCTGTTGCTGGATAGAATAATATGCAGGGAACAGTATGACTGTGCAGTTCTTTTACTTTTGTCTCAAGCTTTGTATAGTTTTTTTTCAATATCTTTGCAATCAGAACTGTTTCTTTGGATTTTTCCAGCTCATCTTTCCACGTATACAATGAAAAAATTTCAGGAATGATATTTACACAGGTGACGATCTTTTCTTTTACAAGGCTTTCTCCTATTTTCATTGCTTCTTCCATACTGCTGCAGGTGATATAGGCCATTCCGATCTCTTCTTTCATACGTTACAGCTCTCTTTTATTTGAAATTATTTCAATGCTTTATTTAAATGATCAGCTCTTAAGGATCGTTGGTGCTCGCAATATCATATCTTTGAGCTTCAGTTCAATAGCAGGGGTTGAAGAAAGTGTTATACCTTTAACCTGTCCAAGGAAACAATGCTCAATTTAGAAAAACAGCGACTGTTGAAACCATTCCAGCCTATTCATCACATCCAATAGGCTCTTCTGATTCTGATGAGATGATTTTGGATGGATCTGGATTCAGTTCATCGAGGATATTCAAGTATTCCGAAATGCTTTTGGAGGTGAGAAGTTTCTTTTTCTGCTCCGATATGTCTGAATACTCTGCCAAATACTTGGATGTATGCTTTCTGAACAGGACCAGTCCCTGATTTTCACCGTAAAAATCCAGCATAAGGTGCAGATGTTTTTTCATTACATCCCTGACCTCCTGAAATTTCAGATCAGTTTTCCTTATGCCTGAAAAAATCCAAGGATTTCCAAGAGCACCTCTTCCAATCAGCACCCCGTCTACATTCGAGAATTTTATTTTCTCCTGTGCTGTAACAGAATCTGTAATGTCGCCATTGCCTAAAATGGGAACCTTGGCAATGGATTTTACTTCTGCAATGATATTCCAGTCGGCCTTTCCGGAATAACCCATCGATTTTGTTCTTCCATGCACTGAAATCATCTGTATTCCTGATTCCTGGAGAATATGAACTGTCTCCTTATAGTTCAATGAATCATGATCCCATCCAATCCTGATTTTTGCTGTCACAGGAAGATGGGTGGAGCGTCTCATCTCTTCGATGATCTCTCCCGCATACTTCAGATTCTTCAGAAGTCCAGCACCGCTTCCTCTGTTGGATACCTTGCAGGTGGAACATCCCATATTCAGATCAATCACATCCGGTTCAAGATCTGTGATGATTTTTACTGCTTCAGAGAGTGTATGTTTGCTGTTTCCGAAAATTTGGAACCAAATGGGTCTTTCAGACGGATGAAAACGGAAAAGATCTATGGATTTTTTGGAATAATGAGAGATCATATCAGCACTTACAAACTCAGTGAATGAAAATGCGGAACCGAATTCTCTGGTCAGTCTTCTGTAGGGGCTGTCGGAAAAACCTGCCATCGGAGAGAGGATGACATCTCCTGCAACCTGTATGTTCCCGATATTAAACATTCTCAGTCTGATCCTGCCATTCTTTCAAGAAATCAGTGAAGAAGAGATACAATGAATCGGGAAATCTTCCCAATTGAACAATCTCGATCAGATTTTCGAGACATGGAGTGATGCTTGCTCTGTATTTCTCCATTCCCTTATCATTGAACATCACTATATACGTGCCTAGAGCCTTGAAACTTCTTTGAAGAGACTGATACAGATAACGTTCTCTGAATTTGGTATGTTTTCCCTGCAGATTTGAAGTGAAATAGTGAAAATATTTTTCTCTGAAAGGCATATCCACTTTTTTATAGGCATCGTATAGAATGCTTGTCAGATCATACTCAGGCACTCCCATCATCATATCCTGAAAGTCGATGAGAATGAGTTCATTTTTATGGAGAAGAATATTTCTGGCATGAAAGTCTCTATGAGTGATTCTCTTTTCCGGATACATTGCCAGATACGAAACCGTATCCTTCATAAAATTCATAATCCTGAAATTCAGATCTGATTTGAATGAATACTTTTCCCTGAGCCTTTCATAACCCGAATGTGTATGATTGATCTCAAATTCCAGTTTGGCAGTATCAAAGGACCTCGATGCAATGATCGGAATGGGCTTCAGTTCCTGAAGTTTCAAAATGATATCGAGTGAATCTTTTACATATTTTTCATATTCATTCTCATCACTGATAAAACTGAGATCCGTGTCGCCGCAGTCTTCGAGAAGAAAGAGTCCTGATTCAGAAGAATGACCGATGATTTCAGGAACTCTGAAATGATTTTCTTTCAGAAATCTTTGAACGAGAAGAAAAGGATAGTCCTCACTCTTAAAATTCGGATCAATGCAGAGGACTGCTGTTTCTTTGGAGTTTTTTACTCTGAAGTATCTTCTTGCAGATGCCTCCGGTGTAAGCGGGAAAAGTTCCTCATCAAAGGAATACTGTTTCAGGAAGGATGATATATTACTGTCTGTCATAACTTAAAATCTGCTGTGTCCACTCTAATGGCTGCACACAGGCCAGCTTTGTCAAGGCAGTATTTTTTCCTATTTATAATTTGTAAGTATTTCAGTACCAAGCCATCTCCGAATCCACAGTCTCTATATACTCCAAGATTCCCTTGCTTAGATGAGTGACTTTTTCAAATCCATATTCTTTCAGAATGCCTTCCGCTGTCTTTGATCTGATTCCTGACTTGCAGTAGACTACAATTTCTTTATCCTTCCAGTCATTCAGTTTTTGTATCTCGAAATTCAATTCCTTTACTGGAATCAGAATGTCAGTGCCGGGTATTGTGCAGATGTCCTGCTCGGTTTTATTTCTGACATCCAGAAGAAGAAACTGTTCTTCTCCCTTTTCTCTTCTTTTCAGTTTTTCATTAAGCTGTATGGATGATATGTTCATAGTGTTCCTTTTTTAAGACTGACAAAACAGAAAAATCAGTTTTGACTTCCTTTTCTCAAGTCATTAATAATCGTATACTCGGTTGAGCATCTTGTTTAATAATTTATACTTCAATTTTGATTTTGTTCGTTATTTCATTATAGATATCAACCGCATTACTATTAGTTTTAATTGTAATCAATAGAGCAAAGCGAATCTTATTATTATATCTTTCCAATTTCTTTCTTGTTCTCCACCAACCGCCAACAGGATAAACACAAATACTTTCTTTCTTTGCTAATTGTGCCGCCTTGCCTAACCAAACATCCGAATGAATAGAGCCGTAACTTCTTAAACCCGCGCCAAATACCCAATCAGAACTTTCTGGATTTGAGAATCCAGATTCTTGTTTACCGTCTTCTCGCTTTTCTCGATTCTCTTTATTTACTCTTTTTTTGAATGCATCCATTTCTTCTGTCGCTGCTTTGGTTTCAAATCTTAATGCACAAGAAGAATATGTTTTGGAATATTTGGTATTTAGCTTTTTTGGATTTGGTTCAATGAAATAGGATATAGTAACTTTTAGTTCAACGTCTTCAAATGGAATTTGATTCAATGCGATTGTGGGTAATGGTAAATTATAAAATTTTATTTCATTTGTTTTTATTGACCCTTCTTTAATGAACGGTTGGATTTCATCTTGAATAATCAGTGTACAGAAATTTTTTCCACTACTCAGAGCTTCTTTTAAATCTGGATGTCCATACCCAAATTTTCTAAGAATATTCATCTTACTTTGTTGGTTTAGTTTTTGTATTTGTGGATAATCTTTATTTAACTTTTTATAATCAGCAGAATGAATCAATATCCCTCGAATTGTTTCTTGCCAAAATTTTGGATATTCTGATACTACTAATGCCGCATATCGGGATGCTTGTGCTGTTGCCGCACTTGTATCAAGACTCATTGTAAGGAGTTTACTCTGAAAATCTTTATTTGTAGTAATCAAAGAAAGTGATTCATTGTTAGTTATGAATCCTGTTTTGTCTTTCGCATAATTTCCACCTTCCATAACGATTTCTGGCTTAATTGGCCAATCTGATTCATTCCATGAAAGAGAAGTAGTACTAGTTGGAGATAACTCTCCTTTGCCTGCAATTGCATTTAATTCAGGATATCTAGTTTTTTCAATATCAACTTTTTCAGTGAAAGCTCCAACAGTAATGCAATTCCATGCTTGAGCAGGATTCTGAACTGTATTTAATTCATTAGAATTTGGATAATCTATAATACCTTCATATTTTAAATTTCCAGCAGAGATAAAAAACAATCTCTTGGGCTCTTTTGCTTCTTCATTTCCAAAAGCAAGTTGATCAATGGAAGCAGACCAAGAACTGGGTTCTCCTTCTTTTATTTTTACTTTTTCTGAAGTAACTGCCATACTAAAGAATCGTTTCTTCTCAATTCCGATTAACTCTGCTCTTGAAACACATTCTTTTGTAATGACACCAGATAATTCCTCTGGGTTGTTTCCTTTAGGCGGTAGTATTTTAACGGATTCAAGGCTATGATTTAAAACAACTTGTTCTTTACTGATAAGCAAAGGATATAGATCTCCATAAAGGGAAAGTCCAGCCATTTCTGTTCCATGACCAGTATGATCTGTTGTTCCCCAATTGGGGTGATAAGAATCAGCTTCTTTTTCAGAAATACTTTCCTTGAGTAGCGGATGAGAGTAATTTACCCCTGTATCTAAAATACAAATTGCAATTTCTTTATGATTGTCGGCATAAGAAATTCTATTTTGTAAGTCTTCCACCCATTCCATTTCTTCTAATGGTTTCATTTCTAAAAACGATGCTGGAGTATCTTTGTAATTTCTGATTTCGGAAATACAATCGAGTATTAATGCTGATTGTTTTAATTGATTCATGGAAGCTCGAATCAAAAAAACAGAGGTCTCTGGAAATAGTAATGGATTTTCAGAAACAAAGATTTCTGCTTTTCTAGCTTGCTCTTTAAACCGATTTATGATTAAATCTCTGTTATCCCCAACTCGCAGCCAAGCTTCCAAGAAATATTTTTTTTCGAGGTCATCTGGAAATGATTCACTATCTGACCAAAAATTTTCCAAAGCGGATAATTTTATTTTTTCTATATTAGCAATCAATTCCAGATTGCTTGGTTTGCCTTCTTCATTCTCTTTAATTGGATCAAGATAATCTTGTAACTTCTTAATAAAGACTTCCAGTTTTCCTTCTGGAACTCTGACAGTAGTATAAAATTTTTTATTCACTTCTTTGACAGAAAGGATTTCTGTTTTTGCTCTACCATCTTCTAAGCTTTCAAATTTCAATTCGAAGCCTTCCCAACTTTCAAAAGTAATTATTATTCCAGGTTGAAAATCTAAAGATTCTTGATTTTCTTGGTTGATTTTATTTAAAAACTCAGCTCTTGCTTTTTCTAAATCAGCAATCAATCCATTTCCATGTTCACCTCGATTTGAAATAGATTTTATTTTGCTTTTTAAATATTCTTCACTAGGTATAAATGTACTCGGATTTGTATATTTGCCCGTATCCGCTTGGATTCTTAAAAGAAGATGCTTATAATTTTCTTCTGCCATTAGGAATCTACTTTGTCCTTTGTTTTCTTAAATCCTTTTCGCTCTTCTAAACATTGAATCAAATCCGCTTCTGATATTTCATCTTTATCTTGAATAACAGTCTTCTTAATGGCATCATCACAGGATTTAATTATATCAGCAAAACTTAAATGTGCGGCTACCTTTGTAACCTTCTTTAAAGAACCGATAAATTTAAAAAGACGAATTCGATTTTTAATGATTTGCTCTATAAGTGTTACATCAGGAAGATCGTATTCCAATATGTCATCAAATCGACGATACAAGGCATGGTCTAAACTATGCTGATTATTAGTTGCGGCACAAATTAAACTATTTGAAGTATCTTGTTCCATAAAAACAAGAAAACTATTTAACACTCTACGAATTTCACCAACATCATTTGTGAAATTTCTAGTTGTTCCAATTGAATCAAACTCATCAAACAAATAAACTCCTCTTGTATCTACCATTGAATCAAAAATCAAGCGGAGTTTTGCAATGGTCTCACCCATATACTTACTCATCAGTCCATCTAATCGAACGGCAAACAACGGTAATCCCAACTCTCCCGCTAATGCAGAGGCAGTCATTGTTTTTCCGCAACCTGGAGGACCTACAAATAAAATCTTCCTACGAGGATGCAAATCATGTGATTGTAATTTGAAATAATGTCTTTGCTCTTCTAGAATTCTTTCGATTCTAGAAAAAATTTCTTTCTTTAATACCATATCCGCAAATCGAATTTTGGGATAAGAGACAGCTAGAATCTCAGACAACTCTCCTTTAGGTCTGATAATTGGAATCGGAGATTCTTTCTTCTTGGAAAGTAAAGATAAAGATTTCGCTTCATCGATCATTGATTTTAATTCTTGTGCTAGCTTCCCATGTCCGCTTCTTGCTTCCGTTGCGGCTATTTGCATAGCAATAGAATAAAACCGATCTTCGTCACCGTCTACATAACTCTTGAGTAATGCTTTTAATTGGTCTGAGGTAGCCATAATCAGATTATAACCTATTTTTCGGAAAAATCATTCATTTAATTCTCAATTAATCTGCATTTTAATAATTGATGCTGCATTTGAAAAGTGCAAAACTTGACTAAACTGCTTAATTCTGATGCATAAATAATTACTCTTTAGTTGCAAATACTCTTTTAGAACTCAAATCTGAGAAATCTCAAGAATCAGAGAAAAATTCACAAGAAGCATCGAGGTTTCCCAAACCTCGATGTCTATCCAGCATCAGTCTTTCGGATAAGTGTAAATGAAATGTGCGTCGAATCCTTTTTCTACCAGCTTCTTTGATTCTGGAACTGTCATCTGCATTGTTTCAAATTCACCGTAAATCACTCTGTAATATGTAACACCATTCTTGCTGTTATAGAATGATTCAATATATACATTAGAAAATCCTTTTGATACAATATCAGCGCCAAGTGTCTTGGCATAATCTTCATTTGCATAGACTGCAATCTGAAGACCGAAACCTTTTGGAGTTCTGACTGTATTGCCCTGAAGATCTTTGTAAGTCTTTTTGGCTCTTGCATCCATAATCAGTTTTGCAGGATCGGTAGGATACAGCTGATGATAATCGTCAGGAAGACCCGGTGAGAGCGTTTTTTTGTAAGCTTCCAGATCTTCTATCGCCTGGGGAGGATTTTCTTCCGGCTTGCCGATTCCCAGAAATTCCAGTTCCACTTCCTGAAGTCCGATCGGAACATAACCCAGCTTGTCAGCGGCTGCATAAGAAAGGTCTATGATTCGATCTGCGATAAACGGACCTCTGTCATTGACTCTGATTAAAACATATTCACCAGTTGCAGTGTTTGTGACTTTCAGAATTGAATTGAACGGAAATTCCTTGTGAGCTGCAGTGAATTTCATCATATCAAATATTTCTCCGGAAGATGTTCTTCTTCCGTTAAACTGATCTGCATAAAAGGAGCCTGTTCCCTTCAGAACTTTTGGAGTCAAAGTCTGAGCAGACAACCCGCTTAAAGAAAAGAAAATGGATAATAAGAGAATGGACAGTTTCATTGAATTACCTTCAGTCTTTTAAGTTCATTGACTACAGTCTTGGTGATTTCATTGAAAACCGGCAGATTCCAGATGTACGGAATTGTGAAATCAAATACAATACTGCTGTCCTTTTTATTATCTGCATTTTTGTCCGGATTCAGTATATCTTCTATACTGATCAGATCCAGTTTAAACTGAATATGAAATCCCTGATCCTTCGGAGGGGGGATTCTGTGAATGTCGGGAAGTTTGACTTCAGCATTTCCGAGTTTATCCACTACATCAAAAGCATCTTCTACTTTCTTTTTTCTTGGTCTTGACTTTGCGGCCGTTTTCTTTGCCGCTTTTTCCTCTGAGGTTTCTGCCGTTTCGACTGACTGAGCTGCTTTTTCCGCTTGTTTTGCTGCTTCTTCCAAATCCAGTTTTACTCTTTTCCTAGGTACTGCCATCTATTGCCTCCACTTTGAAGAAAATTGATCTAGCAATTTCTTCAATATCATCCACCGCCTTCTGAACGGAGGAATGTGCTTTTTTGTTGTTTTCGAGAACCTTCGCAAATTCGATCAGATTCATCCCTTCTCTGTTGAAATTCTCATATACCGAACGCATCGGATACACTACCGGAAGACAGCGTACATACTCAGGAAGAATGTCAGAGAAGTAATCAATGATTTTCTGTCTGTTTGACTGTGCATTTGTAAACGCAGGGAGAATCTGAAAATTGCCTTTCTTGTCCGGTTCATGTTTCAATATTTCCTTGATCACAGGGAGCAGATTGTCTCTGAATGCTGTTTCATCATTTGTTGAGGTCCTCATCGGGATGACAACTCTGTCTGATACAGCACAGGCAAATTTTGTATGAAGTTTGCTTGTACTTTCACCCGGTATGTCCAGAATGAGAAGTTCATTGTGTTCTGCAATGGAAGTAATTCCTGACTGAATCACCTCTTTCTGTGTACTGGATATGTGATGAAAGGATACCTTGCCTGGGTTTCGACCTTCATCGTTTCTGGACTGCCACCAGCTCTGCAGTGTTCCTTGAGGATCCAGCTCAACAAGGGCTATGGACTGGAATCTTTCTTCAGCTGTTTTGGAAAAAGCAGTGTTGATAGAAAGGGTGCTTTTTCCTGTTCCGCCCTTCGTCTGCACAAAACTTACAATCATAGGTCAAGTTTTTTTTGAGAAACCGTCAAGTCAAGGGAAAAGAACCTGCTTTGAGGTTTGAACACAGTCAGAATGCCTGCATTTCAAAAATTCAGAAAAAAATATTCAGAAAAAGAAACGGTATGCCGCCTTGGTTTTTGCCGTGTTACAAATGTATCAGGAATTGATCCTCTCACACTTTTCATCCGATAATTCATTATTATTGAAATTTTGGATGATTTTCCTTCTTTGACCAAAGAAGATATTCCTGCCTGCTTTGCCTATATTGTGGACAAGGATGGTGGTCTAAACTGAAAATAGAGATGTTGAAAAATTAGTTTCAACAACTCTATTATTAATTTTTCTGAGAAAACCCGCAGCTCGCTAAAGCGAGCTTAGTTAATCCTACCGGAGGTTTCGCAAGCTTTGAAGTCGCTAAGGGACTATCGTCCCTTGAAAATCCCAATTTAACTCTTAATTAACTTGGCTTTTCTTATAATTTCTTGATTTTTTCAATAACTCTATTATCCAATAGCCTGACAATGAAAACTTCTTTCTCTGCCTCCATCTCAAGATAATAAAGAGAAACTTGTTTAACCAAAACACATCTTCTTAATTTTTGACTTTATTTATATAAGGAAAAATTCCGGGCATAGCAGATATGATTTCAATTTCTCTCCATACAATTTTCTCAAATTTTACAGCTGAATTTTTGCCCCAGTTTTCATTTAGGTATTTTAATATACTTTGATAGTCAGCAAATCCCTCTTCTGACCATTTGACATCATAGGACATTTTATAACTCTTGAATATATTTATCTATTTTTTTCTTAACAGCACTGTGAGAAAGAACCTTCCCCTTTTTTATATCCTGCAGGCCTTTTTCAAGTTTCTGCCTGTCCTGCTTGCTTAATTTTTTCCAATGCTCAGTATCGTGCTCAAAAGAATATAAAAACTTTTCAAGTTCGAGCAGAACATCATAATCAATAATTCTCGTAATTTGAGCAATTAATTCCACTTTTTTGGCTTCCATACTGATTGCAGCTGAACTCATAAGTTTTTTCTCCACGAACCTGATAGATAAATTAAAAATGGTCTGTAGTATTTGTCATTAAAAAAAGAATGGCATTTTCATAATTTATACGAAAGTTTCAGTCCTCGAGGTTTCGAAAACCTCGAGGACTTGACAGTTACCTATCCCCTGAGTTTATCCGCTGCAGAAGCTTATCCGAAGAGTCCCCTTTCCGCCCTTCGACACGCTTCGCTGCTCAGGGACCGCCCTTCGACACGCAAGCTCGGAAGCCGCTGCTCAGGGACCGAAAAAAGGGAGGAACTTTCTGAGGTAGAAGTCCACCCTTTCCTTGCAGGAAAGGGCGGTTAAAGAAAGCATATGCTGCAGAAAAGCTGGGATAGGTATCAAAACTTTATAATGAAATTGACATACACGTTTTTAGGACGGGTTTCGATTGCTAATACTCAATCTTCTAGATTTAAGACAGATATAAATTTTAGAATCAAATGCTTCACATTTTCCCAATTCTTCTCCACTTCCTCATTCGAAACTCTCAAAATATGGAACCCATTTTCATTTAAATTTCTGTCTCTTTCCTCATCCTGCGATTTTCTCTTTTGATGGATTGGCCCGTCTATTTCTATAATTAGTCTGTATTTATGGCAGTAAAAATCAGCTATAAATCCGATAATCACTTGTTGCCTTCTAAAATGCAGTCCAGCTAATTTATTTCCTTTTACCTTTTTCCAAAAAAGAGTTTCTGCAGGTGTCATATTCTTCCGGAATTGTTTTGCAAGCTCTTTCTTTTCCTGACTGGCACTGGAATTTATAATTACATTTTTCACGTTCAGATATTTACTTTGACTCTTCTTTTTATGCAATGGAAAAATATCTCTTGCACATTTCCGCCTTTGAGCCGATTTTTGCTTATTCTGCGTATCCCAAGGCCGATGTATGCCTATCCCCTCGCTTATCCGCTCCATATACTTATCTGACGAGTCCCCTTTCCGGAACGGAAAGGGAAAAGCCGTCTGAGACGGAAGTCCACCCTTTCCTTGTAGGAAAGGGCTGATAAAGAAAGCATACGGTTCAAGAAGGCTGGGATAGGTACTAAAACTTTATAATGAAATTGACATACACGTTTTTAGGACGGGTTTGATTGCTTCTGGGAATCCTGTATGCTTTTTTGCCTATCCCCTAGTCTTCCCGAAGAGGATACTCATCCGACCAGTCCCCTTTCCGCCCTTCGACACGCAAGCTCGGAAGCCGCTGCTCAGGGACCGAACAAAGGGGAGGCACTATCTGAGATAAAAGTCCACCCTTTCCTTGTAGGAAAGGGCGGTTAAAGAAAGCATATGCTGCAGAAAGGCTGGGATAGGTATTAAAACTTTATAATGAAATTGACATATACGTTTTTAAGACGGGTTTCGATTGCTCTATGAGAATCCTGAATGCTTTTTTGCCTATCCCCTAGTCTTCCCGAAGAGGATACTCATCCGACCAGTCCCCTTTCCGACGCGGAAAGGGGAAGAGCCATCTGAGATAAAAGTCCACCCTTTCCTTGTAGGAAAGGGCTGATAAAGAAAGCATACGGTTCAAGAAGGCTGGGATAGGTTTAAAACTTTATAATGAAATTGACATACACGTTCTTCGGACGTGTTTCGCTTGTATATCTTGGCGTGCCGTTGGTTCCGTCTGTGATTGGATCTGTTATCCAAACTAAGCTTCCGGCAGAGACTCCGCCTCCTGGAATATTCCAAGAACTGCCGCCGGCTGCAGTTACAATATCCGTCCTTGAAAGACCATGCCAATGCCCTTGAAATCCATCCAATTGAACGCTTCCAATCAAATTTCCTGCATTTCCTCCGTTTGAAGAAGTTCTGGAATTTTTGTCCGGATCATTGCCAGCTGTTCCGTCCAGGCCTCTCAGGAATCTTCCTCTGAAATCGGGGATATGAAATGTGCTGGAACCGTCTCCGTTTCCGAAAGCTGTACCGATTGTTTTAAAAAGTTCATCGTAGGTTGTTCTGCTGACGGCAGAGCCGTTGCATAATAGCCATCCGGAAGGGGCATTTGTTCCGGCAAATACAAGAATTGTTCCGGTGGGTGTGTTCTCATTCACCTTCGCATACAGAGCATCAAAATTCTCATTTATCTTCGTGGCAGAAACCTTTTCGCCGGCAGAAAACGTATGAGGTTTTGTAACCGATGCGGCCAGAAGTATTCCGAATGGGATAAATAATAATGATATCAAAATCATTTTGTATCTGCGGATATAATTTATCCAATTTCTCTCCGAAGGGCGAGTTATCGCTGCAATCTGTTCTTCCAGTTTCTGGATTCGTATTATCAGTTCTTCTTCATTCATAGTGTGTCCTTTTGTTCTTATAAATGTAATACATTAAAAATCCGCAGCTTGCTTCGCAAGCTGAGTGTGATCCTCCCGGAAGGCCAAAGGGACTTCGTCCCTTTGGTATCCCAGTTTTTGCAGGGAGTTTTCATCCTCGAGGATGATGAGGTTATTTCATTAGGGATGGAGAAAAGTCTGATCAAAATACAGTTCACATTCGTCCAAGATATCCTTGACTTTCTTTTTAAAAATTTTAAATTAGCAGTATGGATTGGAAAAAGACAATAACAGTAGAACCTGGGAAAAGAAGCGGGAAACCATGCATCAGAGGGCTTAGAATTACAGTCTATGATGTGCTCGGCTACCTTGCTTCTGGAATGACCTACGAAGAAGTATTGGATGATTTTCCTGATTTGACAAAGGAAGATATTCTTGCCTGCTTCGCTTATATTGTAGACAGAGAGCAGTTTACGATGGTGGTCTAAACTGAAACTCTTATTCGACTGCAATTTGTCCCATAAGCTTCCTGCAAGGCTTGCTGATTTGTATCCGGGTTCTACACATCCTCGAGTATACGGAAAAGAAACAGACAGTGACGAAGTCATTTGGTTATATGCCAAAGAAAACGATTTCATCATTGTTACCCGTGACGATGATTTTCATCATTTGAGTTCTGTGTATGGATCTCCTCCGAAACTGATCTGGATTCGTCACAGCAATTCTCCTACAGGGGAAATTGAAAAAATGCTTCGAACTAATTACGAAAATATATCTGTCTTTTATAATAATCCCAAACTCCATTGTCTTTTTCTTTGGTGAAAATTTGTTCATTAATTTATTTCCTATTTTTAAAGACAGCAGGCTAGAGGCCGAGAAACACTGCACATTTCTACCCAAACTGTGCCACTTGCATGATTTATATTGATAGATCCGCGTGATGAAGAATTCAACCATCCTTCACAATCAGTTATATAAAAGGATCCATCAAAAACCAACATTCCAGCAGAAACCCACTGTGTCGCTGGATCAATACTTACTCCCAATTGTCTGCTGATTGCTATTTCATGATTTGTGCACATATGGGCATTTGTATTGTTACAGCCAGTTTCACAGGCCGCCTTCGCACCTCTGTATCCTGTTTTTCCGTTATAGCTGATTGCTCCAGCAGTGCTTCCATTTGTAAAGGATCCGCTTGTGCCAATTCCTGAAGTATTCCCACAATAGACCCCGAGAACGCTTGAGGAGATTCTGCCGTTCACTGTAACTCTCGTTCCGGAAACTGCCGTTGCAGTTCCTACAGAAATATTTCCTCCGGAAAATACTGCATCTGTTCCGCTTTTTGTCCATTCTGGGATACTTTCTATTGCGTTCTTCAGTGTTAAAAAGTTCTCGTTTATTTTGCTGGAAGAAACTTTCTCTCCTGAATTAAATGAGGTGATTGTTCCTGTCACCGCCACTGCCATCACAGCTGTGGATACAATTCCTAAAGAAAAAAGAACTCCGCCCCAAAATTTTTTTAAAAGATAATCTTTCATAGTGTGTCTCCCTTTGTATAACTATTTATTGCTGTCCTATCTGCAGCTTGCTTCGCAAGCTGAGTGTGATCCTCCCGGAGGGCCAAAGGGACTTCGTCCCTTTGGAATCCCGGCCACTGAAGTGTACTTCCGGATGCTTTGCAAACGGAAAAGCTTTTTCCACAGCCCCTCTCTACGACGTTAGGAGTGGAGAGGGGTGGCAGCGCCGGGGTGAGGTTAAAACTCAAACGCATATTTCATCTCCATCTGTCTGTCGATTCCGGTCGGCAGGATGGTCTGTCGGCTGTAAAGCTGAAATCCGTATGGGTTGTAACTGTTCAACGTGGAAGCAGAATCAGGGTCTTTCGGTTTGGAAAGAAAATAGGCATCAATCAGATTCCATGTGTAGAAGGCCAATATCCCAAATTGTATCAGATTTCCTGTATTTGCATGATTTTGTATATCAGATTTTGCGTGTTGAGTGTTCAGATAACTGAGAAGCCCGAACTGAGCGTATGCGACTTGGTTTGTGCTGAAAAGAAGATCCTGATTTCTCTTGGAGACGTAATCTTCCTTAGAGTGATTGAACTGACTGTAAGAGGAAGCGAGTGCACCCAGACCGGCAAAAAAAGCGGTTCCGTACAGAACGCCGCGAATCTTGTCGCCTCTGGCAAACTGTCCCCATCCGGGGAGAACTGCTGATTTATAAAGATTTTTACGTTTTTCGTCTCTGGTTCCGATAACATTGATTCTGCTGTCGGAATTTTTTCCTGAAAATGTGATTGCCAGATCACCGTTCATCTCGTTGTCCAATTTGGTGAATGGTTTCTGCTGTTTGTTTTTTCGCAGTGACCATTTGCTGACACCCTTTTCCACATAGCTTTTCAATTCAGTGAAAGTGACGACACCGTCTGTATTGGAATCCGCTTTTCCTTCCATTCCCTGCACGACGTATCTGGAAAATACTCCGTATTCTGATTCATCATCTTCGTAACTGTAGTAGCCTGAACCAGTTGCATAGAATGTTGCCAGAATTTCAGAATCGGCATACTCTTTCAGAATTTCTTCCCGACTCATATTTCTAGTGGTGCTCATCTTTTCACGGCAGGCATCAATCATTACAAGAAGTTTTTTGATTCCTTTTGTCTTGAACTTTGCAATCTGCTCAGACACATTGACTGCGGTGGCATATCTTTTTTCCTTACCTGAGGAATGAAGTTCATTGGACGAAATTGTATCGGCGGCAATCAGATAGGAATGATTGTCAACATCAGAAATTCCGTGTCCGGAAAAAAAGAATACAATCAGATCTTCAGGCTGTGCATTTCTGATCACAGAATCTACTTTTTCTTCGATGTTGATTTTTGTCGGATACCTTCGCTCAGAATCCGACTTGTCAATATCATCTGTCATTAAAAATACTTCTTCAAACTCTCCGTCTTTTTTCAGAGTGTCCGCAATGACTTTTGCATCATTTCTCGCCTTCTCCAAAGAAGTAATCTGTATGTCCTCATATTTATTGATTCCTATAATGACAGCATATCTTTTTCCCTGATTGCTTTCGAGATCCTTGATTCGAAGTCCCTTCTTTTTCAGTTCATATTTTTTGGGCACGGAGACAGGCGGAGGATTTTCAGCCGGTGCAGCAGTTTCCGCTTTTTCAGATGGCGGAGTTACGACTTCCTGCGCGAATACCGGATTTATATGCAGTATAAATATAATATATCCAATAATCAAAATGCTGATTTTCTGGCGTGGATTATTATTGACAGAAATTTCAGACACAGTTTCCTTCACTGCACACAGGAGACGGCTTCTTCGAAAACGCTCCCGCAGTTCCCTGAACCCCAAACTCCAGGCACTGATGATCCCTTCAAGGCGCATAATTGCAGTCATCCCATTTGGATACATCAAAACTGCATTCCTGACTCTGAACATACAGAGAACGCAGATAATTCAATACAGAAATATTGTCTGTAGACGTATTAAAATTGCAGTACGACAGAAAAAACAGAAGCAGAAAAGTTTTTTTCCTCATGACTTCTTTATACTGATTATTATAAATTTGTCAATGTTTTTTCAAGCTGTAGGGCGAAAAATGATCTTGATTGGATCGGTTATGAGACGTAATTTACCTGTCAGGTCATTGAACGGAATATAAATGGTAGGTTTTTTCGGACAACATCGACACTGCGGAATGGAAAAATTCAGTTCTCTGAAATTTTTCTTTTCACTTCGAAAACCCGTTCCAAAGAAACTTCCAGCATTTCGGCAATTTCCTCGGGTGAAAGTTTTCCATTTCGGAGAGCTCTTTCGATGGTTATGTCTTCCTTTTGGGTCATACCTTCCTGCCTGGCAGTCTCTATGATATCTTTTTCTGAGGCAAGATTCATTAAATATCTTTCATACTGCTTCCTCTGTTCGGAAGACATATTCAGTACACGGAGCTTCTCTCTTGCCTTGTCTATATTTTTCGATTTGAAACTTTCCTTTATTTCACTGTTCTTCAAAAGATAGATCCATTCATCAATCGGAGAACTGACCACATCCTCAAACTTTTCCGTATGAATCAGATAATATTCTGGAAATATATTTTTTGTCTGCAGCCTGACCTTAATTTCAAAATTCTCTGCCTTCTGTACCTGTTCTTTTACGACAAGAGGATGGTTGGTGTGGATTCCCAAAAGGTCAGTTCGACCATAGTAGATATAATCATCTCCTTTCCCAAGATTAAAATATAATATACTGACAGAAATGACTTTGGCTATATCAGAGTACCCCGTTCCCAGATTGACGCTTTCTGTTACAGCTTTTGATGTTCCGTACAGGAGCCTTTCCAGATAATCAGTCTCCCGGTTGTTCTGCACCTCGATAATAAATTTCCGTTTCATTGAATCTTCTACAAGAAGATCTACCCGGTTGAATTTGTCGGTTTCCACTTCCTGATTACCTTCACTTTCCAGAAGGTTCAAGATCGTAATTTCCTCTTTCAGAAGTGCAGACAGGAGACCTTCGAGAACATCAAAGTTGGCCTTGTCTCTAAGGAGGTGTTTGATTGCCCAGTCAAACCGAACCAGCTTATTTTCAGATATCATAAAATCATAACACAGGAAAAGATATAGGCAGGCAAGTAAATAATGCAAAAGTCTCGCAGGCGTTACGCATCTGAATAAATGCGAAACACCTTGTTCGTTTAAGGCTTTCAGCCCAGCCCTTAAGCTTCTGGGTTTTCGAGAACGACTGCGATGCCTTGACCGCCGCCGATGCAGAGGGATGCAATTCCGTATTTCACTTTTCTGCGCTGCATTTCGTATGCGAGGGTCAGTGTGACTCTTGCACCGCTTGCTCCCAGAGGGTGTCCGATAGCGATTGCACCGCCGTTCACATTTGTGATCTGAGGATTCAGATTCAGTTCTTTCTGAACAGCAAGATACTGAGCAGCAAAAGCTTCATTCACTTCGATGAGACCGACGTCAGCCAGGCTGATTCCTGCAGCCTTGAGAGCCTTTGGAATGGCGAGAGCAGGTCCGATTCCCATTTTGGCAGGATCACATCCGCTGTGTCCGTACCCTTTGATGAGAGCGAGAGGTTTTTTTCCTTTGCTCTTGCAGAAGTCAAGAGAAGATACGATCAGTGAACATGCACCGTCATTGATTCCGGAAGCATTTCCTGCAGTGACTGTTCCGTCTTTTTTGAATGCAGGCTTGAGACCGGGCATTTTGTCTTTTGCTGCTTTTCCTCTGATGAATTCATCCTTGTCAAAAACAACAGGAGTTTTTCCGCCGATTGTAACAGGAACGATCTCTGCTTTGAGAAGACCTTCCACAGTTGCTCTCTCTGCTCTTTCCTGAGAAATGGATGCCCATTCGTCCTGATCTTCGCGGGATATATTATATTGCATTGCCAGATTTTCTGCAGTCATCCCCATAGGAAGTTCTACATAAATATCCGTCAGACCCTGATTGAGCATATCTTCAAATTCAGTCGGTCCGTACTTCACTCCCCATCTTGCACTTCTCACTACATAAGGAGCCTGACTCATTGATTCAGAACCGCCGGTCAGAACTGCTTCAGCTTCACCCAAAAGGATTTTTTTTGCACCGAGGATCACAGCTTCCATTCCTGAACCGCAGAGACGGTTTACAGTCAGAGCAGGTGTTTCCACAGTCAGACCGGTTTTCAGTCCAATATGACGGGAAAGATAAATCGCATTTTTTTCAGAAGGTACAACATTTCCAAAAATGATTTCACCGATTTCTTCCGGCTTTACATTGGACTTTTCCAAAGCTGATTTAGAGCTGATTACACCCAGCTCAGTTGAGCCGAGATCTTTCAAAGAACCGCCGAAGCTTCCGAAGGCCGTTCTTGCACCGTCAATAATCACAGGTTGTTTCATAATACAGGTTTCTGAAAGCAGAATGAATTTGTCGAGTTCTTTCTGTCAGAATCCGCTGTTCGAGAGGGAAGTGCAGATGGAATTGACCGCTCCTACAAGTTTTGGATGAGAAACTTCAAATTCCATCACACTCTTGGAAAGGGAACTGAGAAGATGATCGAACTGACTCTCGTTCTTGTCTGTCTGCACTGCTGCCTGAGTTGTCTCTCTGGCTAGAATTGCCAACGACTTAGCTTTTTCATGATGCGTTTCAGAAAGATTCAGAACTTCATTTTTCAGAGAATCTACAAGACCCAGAAGTTCTTTCTTTTTTTCCTCATTGATACTGCTGGATTCCTGAATGTTTTTTTCTATATTGCTGATTGTATCCTTAATCATTTTTCCTCATTCCTTTCACCGAGTTCATCATAATAAGGAATATGACTTTGTCAAGCCGGATTCCAGTTGCTATTCATCATAATCCTTAATAATTTCCAGTGAAATTTTTATGTCCTGAGTAACCGCAGTTACAGATACGGAATGCAGATGAAAACTGACAGCGTTTTCAGGATCTTTTTTATCTTCTTTTTCCTTTGCATATTTGTGCGGAACTTCAAAAAAGATCTTTTCTCCTTTCTGTATATTGGTATATGTCTTATGTCTGTAGTCGGGGTAAGGTTTTCCCCTTCCTGAAGACTCATAGTGAGTCGTGATTGTCAGTTCAGGAATATCGGTGCTCAGGGAATTTTTGAAATACACAGAGGAGTATCCGAATTTTTTTGTTCTCCTGAGTTCAAATCCTTTGTATTCGGAAATCTTCTGAACCTCAATATAGGAAATTTCTTTCATAATATCTCTTGAGCTTCGTCCAATGGAAAAACCGGTTTCTTTGGATACCCAGTCGCTTCTCAGCTGCTGAGAACTTTCCATTTCACCGTAACCTGCCGGACAGTCCGACTTTAACTTGAGCTTTGAATTCATATCCTTTTTTATCTTGCCTGAAATGACAGCAAAACGGAAATCTGCTTTCAATGGTTTCTTTTCATCCGCACTGAAAATGTTCAGCTCACCTGCTCTGTATTCAGATCCTGTATAAAGTTTTTCATCTTCCAGACAGTATTCGGAAGGATTCTTCAGACTTAAAGGTGCATTTTTATAAATAGGCAGAATATATGTTACAGAAGGGTCTGTCTTCTGGGCTGAAAGACTGACCTGAAAGAATAGAACAGAAATAATGTACAATATTAGTTTTTTCATAACTTCATTATTTTTTCATTTTCGGAAAATGCAAGAAATATTTCAGTTTTCTCTATAAGACTTTTATCAGATTATAGATGAATTTTTGCGGATAAATTGAAAAAATAAATGACTGATTCTGAAAATAGGGAGTCTAAGCAGCATTCTTCTTCCATAACTCTATCCCGTCGTGCTCAGGTTTTGCTTTTTTCTGCGCGATTTTTCAAGGCAGCATTATCAATCCTTGCCTTTTATCTCAACAGGATAAGCAAATATCAGACATTTGCTATATTTGATTGACTATATAAATATATGTTATATGTCACTCAAAAAATTAAGGAAATCAGGGAAGATATCCTTCGAAACATTTCTTCCCATAAAAATGTCCTGATGTCCGTATCCTGAATAAACTTTCAGTCTGTGTTTTACTGAATTGATGGAAGACATATATTTATACGCTGCTATGTTGGAATCCCAGAATATTTTATTTTTTTCTCCCGTTACAAATAGTATGGGTATTCTATTTTCAGAAAGTCCTTTCCAGCAGTCTTCAGGAAGCATTGAAAACTTTTCATCATCTTCATAATACTTGACCAGTCTTCCTGCTTTCGCTATCTTCAGTACGTGTCTGTAGTAATTCAAAGTTGTAGGACCGAAAAGTTCCTCTAGTCTGTCATGGGTCGTCTTGGATATATTCTTATGCTCAAAAAGTGCGGAAGAATCCGTTCCCCACATAAAGGAAAGCATATGACAGACAGAACTGTCGCATTCTCTGTGAAAAAGAGAATTACCGTGCGAGATGATTTTCAGAAGCCAGTCATTTTTTTTCATAGATGCCGGTTCGATGCAAGGGACTCGTACCCAGTCCTCAAGCAGTCTGGAATTCACCAAGAGTTCAAGTTTCCATACTGCGATTGGGGGAAGTCTGCAGAATACAGAAACGGAATTTGTAATGATGGAATTGACACCGGAAATCTGTCCGCCGGCAAGGGAATGAAAGAAACTGACTGAGCCAAGACAATGGCAGATGATGTGAAGCTTCTCATTTTCAGGAATTCTTTCCCGAATGAAAGATATTGCAGGAGGAATGTCATAAAGAGCAGTATGCTCAAAGGAATAATCATGCTGAATCTGGTTATACGGAAATTTACAGCTCATCCTGAAATCGTAAAGCCATACATCATATCCGTTCTGCAGAAGAAAATCACGCAGATTATGATGCTCAGCCATACTGAACATTTCACTTGAAGAAGTCAGTCCGTGCAGTATGAGAACCGAACCTTTGCTTTGAGCCCGGTTCTGAGGAAAATGAGTCAGCTTTAAAAGGAGACCGTCTTCGGTTTTTATTATATGCTCCTTGATTCCGCTGTCCGTATTATTCAGGATAACCATTGGCTTTTCAGGTCTGTATTCAGGAATCAGTTCTTTCTCGGAACGAAGCAGATGACCAGGGGCATATACCGTTAAAAATTGACTGATAAAATATTTTATAAAACTCCCTTTGATTGCCAGACTGTCAAATGCAGATTCTGCCTTGACTGACTGCATTGTGCCCAGATTATTTCGGATGAAACTTTCCAATGAAATGAAAGCCATTCCTATTGCTTTTAATTTGCCGTCTTCATCAGTGACTTCAAACTTCATCTCAGTAGTTTCTTTCCATGATTCTAGGATGTTTTTTAATGATAATTCTTTCCTGCCCGAAAGATTATACTTATTCCCCTCTTCTGTTACAAGCTGAAAATTGTATTCAAAATACTTATTATATTCATTATCCTTTTCTTCTTTGAACTGAAAATGCGAACCCTGCAGAATTCTGAGTTTTCCGGAAAGACTTAATAAGGGAGATTCAACGAACCCCTGTATCCTGTCTGCCTGTCTTGTGATGCAGAATTCTTCCATATCAGTTACCTCGAGATCCAGAAAAATATTGAATACTCCGGCGGCCCCTATTTCTTTTCCTTTTTCACAGTTCCATTCATGATCCCTCTCAAAATTACTGAATGCGTAACCCTGAAAAAATTCAGTAAACTTCAGCCCTTTTTTCTTATCATTATTTAATACATTATTCATAATTAGACTCCTTCTGTCTTCCTTCAAAGGGATGAGTGTCATTGCTCTTTCTGTAACGGCACATATAGTCCAGAGAGGATTTATGCCCAAGGAACGGGGGATTACCGATCCGTCCATAACATAAAGTCCTTCGTAAACTCTTTTGCTGTCAGTTTTGTCCGGAAAAAAAAGTAAACAACGGTGGTTTACTGCACCGGTTTGAATATCTGAAGACATTCGGCATCCGCCAAGAGGATGCACAGATAAAGGTCTTCTGGTACCTACGTCAGTATATTCCAGGAAAATTCCGTTCATCTTTTCGATGAGATTCTTCATATCCGTTCTCAGATTCTGAATGTTTTTCTGATTGATATACCCTGGCCAAAAAAGTTCTGCTTCCTGTATTTTCCCTTCCTTCTTCTTTTGGAGAGAAAGTGTTCCGCGACTGCCGTCATGGCTTACTCCCAGAAAAATAATTGTTTTTCTCAAAATTTCATTTTTATAGAGTATGGAATTTTTTTCTATGATGTTTTCCAGATCCTTGAGGCCGATTTCCCCTGTAAAAAAATTCTTAAGAACTGCTGCATACCAGTATATAGGTATAGTGTCTGCAATTGCTCCCGGGATAGATGAATCTTCAATTACATGACCCATTCCGTTTCTGTCTGATCCGGATCTTTTGTCGAGCATTGCTGTTATAGTAGGGCCTATCTGTTCCTTATAAAAATAATTTATAATATAATTATTTATTTTATTTCTTCTTTCTTTTGAACGCGGAGTGCTTTTTCGCCTGTCTTCTTCCCGAACACGTCTTTCGGCATACTGTCCCTTTTTTACTCCAATCTGGTTTACATCAAAATCAACACTGATACCGCCTGAAATGAAGCCGCCGTTTCCTGAAAAATATTTCCCGACTGTTTCAGGAATCTGAAGAGTATTTCTTTCCTTGGACCGAAGAAGAATTTCAACTGTTCCTATGGCTCCTGCACTGATGACTGCATTTTTGGCCTTCACTATTCTGAAAGAATCGTCCTTAATTGAACCTTTTTCCGAACTGATCTCTTTGAAATATATTAGATATAATTTATCTGATTCTAAATACTGTATATGGCTTACAAAAATTTCAGTAAATATTTCCGCCCCGAAATTCTTTGCTAATGAAAGATAGTTTTTATCAAGAGAGTTTTTTGCATTGTAATTGCATCCGGTAAAACAGTTTCCGCACCCTGTGCACTGTCCCTGTTCTGTCCCGTAACTGTTTCTTGTTTCAGCTCCAAAGTTTACTGTCAGCTGGACTTTTTTTGATTCAATTGATTCCGCTTCCGCTAATGATTTGAATGTTTTGTATTTTTTTAAAAGTGCATAACCCTCTCTGTTTTCAGGGTAAAACTGAGCTTCCAGAACCTTTCCGGAAAGTTCATAAAAAGAGCCTAGACCGTCCGATGAATCTCTAATTTCCTGAGGCCATTCAGGTGATTTCATTACTTCCGAAGTCGGTTTTTCAATGACTCCTGCATTGATTAATGAACCCCCTCCCAGCCCTGATCCGGTAAGTACATCGAGATCTTCATAGTTTTTGAAATCGAAAAGTCCTGTTTTTTTCTGAAAAGGAATATCTTTGTTCAAATGAATATTTAATGAAAACTCCCTCAGGGAGCGGGGAAAATCGCCTTTACTATACTCTTTCCCTTTTTCAAGGATGCATGCAGAGTATCCCTTTTCTGCAAACCGTGCAGCAGCAATGGATCCCCCGTAGCCTGATCCTATAATTACAGTATCATAATATGCTCTGATATTTGAGATATGACTTGACAGTTTCATTCAGCCCTCTTCTTTAAAACTCTTTTCCTCAGTTCTTCATTCATTTCCTGATGATTTTCTTCAATATGCCTGAAAGATTCAGGAGGAGTCATTTCCATTACTAAACCAGAGAGGCTTGCAGTGTGCGAAAAGAGAACAGATGCATCAGATGTTCTGCTGATCCTGAAACAATGTTCGTTCCGAAAAATAAAATCCGGAAGTCCTGTTCCTTTCATATTGATCAAGTATGGAAATTCAGCATATTCAATAATCATTAAATATGGGAGATATACATTTTTAACTGTAAAATCCCAGGCTATAAAAGGAAAAAGGCTCATTGGACTTCCCATTATTTGATTGGAATATACATTCCATTCCGGATACGAATTAAAGTCGGTCAGCACTGTCCAAACTTCTTCGGCAGATGCAGTAATTTTCACTTCAGTGCGGATGATTTTCATTCTCAATTCGTCTATTGTTTATATATATGCTTTATTATCAAATCATTTTTTTTAATTCTTGATTTTACTGTTTTTATCCAGTCGTATCGAATGAAGTTTTTAAAGAATCAGTGCAATTTTGTCAGGTTGCATCAGTTTTCTGCATCTTTAATTCTTGGATTTCCGGCAGCCGAGTGTCGCAAGGCTTCAGAAGAACGGCTACAACACAGTCAATATAGAACATATTGAAGTTACTCATGAAGAGATTGGGGTGTTTGATGTAGACAGCATTGAACTGGAAGTGCTTCTGTTTCAGACAGGATATTTGACTATTTCAGAAAAGAAAAACTACGGGGCAAAAATATATTATATTTTAAAATATCCAAATCAGGAAGTCAGGATGAGCCTGACAAGTGTCATTCTTTCGGCTCTTTCTAAAAATAAGAAAGTCAACAGGAATTCAGCTGAACTTTATACACTCCTGAAAGATTCTCAGCTGGACAGGATAAAGGATATTTTTTATTCTTTCTTCGCGTCCATTCCTCACGATTGGTACAGAAAGAATACTATTGCTGAATACGAAATTCTGCAAAAATTTTGATTATAAAATATTGTAACTTGGCAGGCTATGATGATTGTCGGATTTGAAAAGTCCGTGGGCAGAATCAGCAGACATAAATATACAGTAATCTTACTAGGAACAACTTCCCTGAACGCTAGTTTCTTCTTTAGAATAAACATCTGTGTAAGGTGGGTTTACTCCCTAAAGTTGACAGGTGGTTCAAGAATTCTGAACGAAAGTGTCGTTTTCTTCAGCTCTCCTAGTTGTTTATCAATTTTTATACTCATTCCTAATCTCAAATGTGATTTTGCTGACAGGGGCGTCATCTTTGAACAGTTGATCTGAATCAAAAACTTTTTCACTAGATTTGGGAGGTAAATTCAGCAAAAACGGGTATTTTCTCCTTGCAATTCGGGCTTGTACGCAAACAAATGGTATTACTTAGCGATGAATTTTCAGAAAAGTGACATAATACCTCCAGCAGAAGCATTGGTGTACCAAAAGAAAAGCCATTTTGCACGTTTTTTGATTGCATATTGGTTTGTATTTCGCTGGGCGATTCGGCTTCTTTGGCATTATAAGGTATATGCAGGCCTGTTTGACAAGGGCAAATCCCTCGACAAAGAGGAAAAACTTTATACAAAACTTTCTCTCCAAACAAAGGTCCTGTTTCTGAAACTCGGCGGAGTTTACATCAAGGCCGGACAGTTTTTATCCAATTTAGCTCATATTTTTCCGCCGCAATTCATTGAAAATCTGAAGGATCTTCAGGACAGAGTTCCTGCCAGATCTTTTCCTGTGATGAGAGAACGTTTCTTTCACGAATTTGGAAAGAACATTGAGGAAGTATTCCCCGACATCGATCAGACTCCACTGGCGTCGGCTTCGACAGCACAGGTGCACAAGGCAACTCTGGATGGAAGAAAGGTTGCGGTCAAAATTCTTTATCCTGGAATCGAACAGCTCGTACACAAAGACCTGAAGACAATCTATTTCCTGATGAAATGGATCAACAGATACTTTTTCACTTTTGAATATGTAAAAATCCATACAGAAGTCAAGGATATGGTTTTGCGCGAAATGGATCTCAAAAAAGAAGGAGAGTCCATCAGTAAGATGGCATCTTTTTTCAGAGGGCAGAGAGACTATGTTTTCCCGATGGTTTATGATACTCATACCAGACGAGGAGTTCTAGTTACCAAGTTCATTGAAGGGGTGAAAATCACTGAGGTCAAGCAGCAGCCAGGCGGAAAAAAATCACGCCCGCTCGATCTTCTTCTGCGTGCTTATATTCAGATGATATTTAAATTTCATTTCTTTCATGCAGACCCTCATCCGGGAAATGTTCTTTATACTCCTCAGGGAAAACTCTGTTTCCTCGATTTCGGTGCAGTCGGCGAAGTGCCGTCCACTATTTCACAATCCCTGAAGAAAATCATTATATCCTCTACCAAAAAGGATTATTATTCTCTGATTGAAGCAATGGGAGAAATGGGCTTTTTTGATTCTTCCGTCAACAGAGAAAAGATGGAACAGGTTGCAGAATATACTCTGACTAGACTCAGTAATTTTATTACAAATACGGACTATTTTCAAAACATCGGTTTTGATCAGCTGGACTCTGAAGATATTTCCCTGTTTCTGAAAGGGATCAACACCAGTCTGCGCGATCTGATGAAGATTATGCAGATTCCGAATAATTATGTAATGCTTGAAAGAGTTTTCGGGATACTGGTCGGAACGGCAGCGATCTTAGACCCGTACAGAACAGTTCTGGAATATTCTCAACCGCATTTTTATGAACTGGTTGAGGACAAAAAAGATGTATGGGATACTCTTGAAAAAGAAGGCTCCGAGATTGCCCTTGCAAGCCTGTCTATTCCAATCGAGTTTCAGAAAGCTCTCATCAACCTGAACAGAGGACGAATCCGCGTCATCAACAAAGAACTCGAAAAGCATACGGACAAAATGTTTCTTCTTGGACACACTGCAATTTATGCATTTCTGACAGTATCATTTATTTATATTGCCAATCAGTATTCCATTCAGGGGCAGACCAGCCAGTCCGCTATTTCGTACACAGCGTCAGCAATTTTCGGAATTTCTTTTCTTAAAAAAATTCTGTATGGCAAGTAGAATTTGGACGTACCGGGAGGCCTCTACTGTCCTCCCAAAAATAATCATACTGACTGAAAAAACTTACAAAGACTTTCTGGATTTCAATCAGGAACTCAAACAGAGAATCTGGCCTGAAAATATTCAGGAGGAAAAAGAGGAATTGATTCAGCTTCTTCTGTCCGACTGGGAAAGATCTGTTGAGGAAATCGGTGCTGAAGTCAGAGGTCTCTGGCTTGTGGATTTTGATAATGGACACGGTTATTTCTGCTGGAAGTTAGGAGAGGATAATCTTCTTTTTGAACACGGATACAATGAAGGCTTTTCAGGAAGAAAACCAATTTCTAAGAAAATTGGCGACTCGGGAACCTGAAAAAAATGGAGACGCCGGGAGTCGAACCCGGGTCCTATTGCGCGTCAATACAGCCTCTACATGTTTATGTTGTGTATGAGAATTTCAGAGAAGTTTTACCCGCAACAAGGAGTTCTTCACCTAACGACTTTAATACTGTTCCACCCCAAGCCGTAAACCAGGCAGTTCAGACGTCCATTTAGTGACAGTACGCAGCCCACTGGACGTGTAAGACTGTTTCCCGTAAAGCAGCTATTAAGCTGCTAAAGCGTATTCGTTGTTTGCGTTTGTTCGCGTGAAAGTTTTTAAGAGGACTCTCACCCCTACATGCCACTGCACCAAGGCAGACAACAGTCGAAACCAGTGTCGTCCCCGTTACTAGTAATTAGACTGTGAATTTTAGAAAAGGATATATTGCAATCTATTTTTTATCCAATTTTATTTTCTTTTGAAAAAATTTTCAGCTCTTTCCCAGCCGTGTTCAAAAAGAGCAATCACATCCTTCTGACGAGTCGTTGTGATTTTGACTGGAATTTTCTTTTCCGGATCAATAATCTCGAGATTTACCCCCGGAGGAGGATTCTGAATAATTCGTTTTGCCTCATTGTATTTTTCGTGATGTTCTTCTTTCAGAAATTTTCTGACAGATCTGTGGAAAGGAAAAGAAAGATAAGCCATCAGTCTGTGAAGAGGTTCGGAAAAATAATCTCTGGGATGATTTAATACAAGTGTAATGTTTTTATATCCCGCTTCAATGACTGCTTTGATCGGGATCGGGTCAGTAATCCCGCCGTCTGAATATCGGATCTGATTCAGAAGGTGTTTTCCCTTTGTAGCAATCGGCAGAGAAGTGGCAGCCTTCAGCACTTGAAATATATTTTCATGATTTATCTTAATATACTCGGCTCTGATATTTTCCAGATTGGAAACTGCAATGTAAAATGGAATCTTCAGTTTTCTTTTGAATTTCTCAATATTGATTCTGTGTTTGTCTGCAATCAGATGATCAATCAGATATTTCTGATTTAAAATAGTGCTTCCTTTCAGAAGATTTTTGAATGAGATGAATCTGCTTCCGTGAAGTTCATTCTGCCAGATCTCCAGGATTTTTTTCAGTGAAGGAAAACTTCTTCTGTCCTCTGTTGCGTAGTACGCCAGCGAACAGGAACCTGCAGATACACCGAGCATCAGATCAAAATTTTTGGATGGATAATATCTGCACATAGCAGATAAGGCACCGCCTGCAAATGCGCCTCTCATACCCCCACCCTCTACGATGAGAGCAGTTGAATTCTTTTTTCTGGCTTTAGGAAGATCCATTTCTGTTTACTCCAACTTATACAATGGTTTCTGCCTTGGATACTAAGTCAATATTATATATTCTGCTTAGCATAAGAGGAAGTATAAATGTTTTATTAAACAGTGTTCAGATCAAAAGACCTTTCATTAAACTTGACTGTTTTTATTGAAATAAAATCTTGAGTAATTGAGAGTCTGTCTCGACGAAAACTTGTTTCTCGATGGACGTTCCTCAATAGCAAATTTGAATGGCGGTGATTGATACAAAGAGAAATCTTTTATCGCATAAGGACTTGAAATGAAATATACCGTTGAAATAGAAATAAATTTACCGATCGGCAGGGTGATTGAATTGTTTGATGATCCGAATAATTTAAAAAAATGGCAGCCGGGACTCTTGAAATTTGAAACTGTCAGCGGAACACCGGGACAGCCAGGCGCAAAATCCAGGCTTGTTTTTAAAATGGGCAAAGGTGAAATGGAAATGATTGAGACAGTAACTGTCCGCAATCTGCCTGAGGAATTCAGCGGAACCTATGAGGCAAAAAATGTATTTAATATCGTGAAAAACAGGTTTCTCGCATTATCTGAAAATAAAACAAAATATATTTCTGAGAATGAGTTTCAGTTTAAAGGTTTTATGAAACTGATAGGATTTTTTATGCCCGGAGCATTTAAAAAACAATCCCAAAAATATCTGCAATTGTTCAAAGAGTTTGCAGAGAAAGAGGGGATGTCAAAATAGACACTGACAACATTGGCGGTAATATCGGCAAATCCCAATCGTTCGAAAAATCGTTAAACTGACTTAATGTAAACATTTTTCTATCGTTTTTGAGCAGAAAGAATTCTGCCTTCGGGAATGCTGTTATTTCAGCAAAACGCATTAAGTATTGACAGTTTCTATCGGCAGAAAAGCTTACGAAAAAGCAGAGAAAATTATGGGTACGTTGAATAAATCGCTTGTATTTATGGTGTTTATTATTAAATTTGTACTGATTTTTGGTAAATCAAGGAATAAAAAAATGAAACTCAAAGCACTTATACTGCTTCTTACTCTCTGCACATCAGTTTATGCTACAGATACAGCCACAGTAATCAACCCTGACGGAACTGTAAAAATTGAACCTCTCAGCAAAGAAAAAGAAAGAGTAATGGAAGCGCTGAAAAATGACATCAAATTCTTCCACGAAAAACTTGGCGGAATTATGGCATTTATCGCTAAGAATAAAAAAGAAATGATCCAGAAGGAAAAGTTTTCCAGACGAGAACTGGCTTACATTAAACATGAGACTGGTGAACAGTTTATTTTTGTAATGAATCAGACTACCGAAATCCAGGTTGCTGGCGAGAAAATTTCCGGAATTAAGTTCGTATTTCGTAAGGGAGCAATGAGACCTCAGGAAGATACAAACACAGTCGTCAAAGAGCTTTTCAATCCATTCTCTGACGATCCAAAATCCATTAAAATGACAGTATTTCATTTTCCTCCTGCACATAAACTTTCCAATCCTATCGGAACCTATGGAATTGATGATGTGCAGAACCATCTCGATAAACTTGAGCTGGTCAGACAATACAAGGAAAACGTAAGAAGAACTGTAAGAGATTTGGAGCAGCTGATCGAGCATGACTTTACCCAGAAAGGTATGGTCATCTGGAAATCTCTGAACGAGTTTAACTAAAAAAATTCTGGGACTGTGTAAAATTCTGATTCGACGGTGAGCACCAAGGTTGGTGAGCGAAGTCGAACCAGCAGACTTTTACACAGACTCGCAAAAATATCTATGATGAATTTTACTCATGAAATTATAAATGATTTTCATATATTTAAAGTAACAGGCAGTCTGGATATCTATACTGCAGTAGACCTGAAATCATCTATCGAGGAAACAGTAAAGGAACCTCATTCCAAACTTGCTGTTCATATGCAGAATATAAAATATATAGACTCATCCGGAATTGGCGCACTGATAAAAGTATACAATTATATGAAAAACTTGAATGGAGTATTTTATCTGGTAGAAGTCCCCGCTCCTCAGGAAAAGGTATTTAAAGTATCCGGCCTTCTGAACTATTTCAAGTTTCTATCGGAGAAAGATTTTGCAGCCCTCATTGGTACAGCGTGACCCATTTGAAATCATCGCTGATATAATTTCAGAAATCAAATCTCAGGCCAGAGAAGACTGGTATCTGGAGCATTCCAGAATTATTGAAATACTTACTGTCAAGAAAGAAGACTATTACAGAATATTCTACAGCCTGAAGGATGCAGGATTCAATCTCACTGCAATGAAGGGTTTTTCAAATGAAGAAGTAATTCATCTTATTCATCTCATTGATAAAATTTTGGATATTGGCTTCACTGATAAGGAATTTGAAAGAAGAGGTATCTGCTTTTCCGATGAATTTGAAGAAGAGCTTCTGACTTACTTTATAGATTCTATTGAGAAAATATTTCAACTCCATAAACTGGACAAGGAACTGCTGATGCTTCTGGCCTCGTCCACCAAAGAATTCAATGACGCATTTGATTCTTATTTTGAAGACAAGTTTGCAATGGAGTTTATTATTTCCAGAACCGTTGATTCCTTTCTGGACAAAAAAGAAATTGAAGCGGATATCTATGCTGAAAACATTCTAAAGAATTTTCTGAATGTAAAAAGCAAGATCAGAAATGACAGGCTCCGTTCCATCAAGACAGAATACAGAGACCGATTTTACTTTGAACTTTACGGACGGGAAAGAAAAGTCAGACGTGCTGTCGCAGTTCTGACTCCGGAACAAAGAATACTTTATAATTATTTTGGCCTTCAGGCAGATCATGGAAAAAAAGAACTGAAGAAGAAATACAAAGAACTTCTGAAGCAGTATCATCCGGACATCAACAAAAGCGGGCTGGCGAAGACCAAAGAGATCATTGAAAATTACAACAAACTGAACGCGATGATGAAATGAAGGAGTATTTATAGGATGTTATATCCGAATATCAGAAGACTGCAGGAAGCTGAAAATTCACTCGCTGAAGGGCTGGGGCTGATTTCACTCAGACCGGGTCATCATATCATTGACGGAAAGAAAGCAGAAGTTTCTAGAATCTGGTGCTGTGCATTTGACTATTCTGCATCCAGGCTTCCGGTAATCAGTGTCGCTTCACTGAAAATGGACAAAACTGACAAGACTCTTTATAAATCCGCTTTGGTCTACGAGCAGGATGAGATTGCGGAAAAGCCTCATTCAAAGGATCTGCAATCTGATCCTCTGGAATGGTTTTTTCATGATCCTATCATTATAAGCAAAAGTAAATCCGGCGGCCTTGACGGAGTCAGGATTGATTTGTTTATTGCCGATTTCTTCGGTCCTACCTTCAATATTTCCTTTGATAATGCGGGCGATCAGCATCTGAAAAAACTTCAGAGCACTCTGCTCGATTTTTTAAATTCCTATCAGAACTGATTCACTGGGTTTTTTAGTCAGGAATGATAAAATACTCGACATGAATCCGAGACCTGAGAGAATTTGGATGAGCTGATATGCATTCCGGAATCATAATTCTAAGAGATATTCCAAAGGAAGAAGTCAAGATAGACCTTGCCAGATTTTCCATTCAGGGGGGATTCAGAGGCATTAGCGAAGTCCCTTCCGGCCCTCATTATGTCAGCATACGGTCTGGGGGAAATCATCATGGGTTCTGGTGTTATCTGAACCCCGGTCAGGTGATTGTAAAACTGTTTGACTCAGAGAACAGTGAATTTACTGAAGATCTTCCAGAATCGGCTGCACATTTCACGAGACTTGCAAAAAGCGGCTCAATGTCTCACGTCCTTCGCCCTTATCCCGATCAGTTTTTTGCTCCTTGGTTCTCACTGACCAAACATCTGAAACAGGAAAATTTTCCTCCCAGAGTTTATGAATCGGATATGCTCTTAAGTTCCAGATTTGATTCTGCTTTCAAGGGAACACATAGTGCTGACCCTGACAATTTTATGGAAGAATTTCAGTATGCCTTTCTGAGCTGGATTGTAAGTGCAGATACAAAAGATAAAAATGAGAGAGCGTTTCTTCGCTGGAGACATCTGCTGCTTTCCATTTATAATGCAGGCGACAGAAATGTTTCGGACTATCCTGAACTGTTTGAAAGAATTGCGGAATGTATGCTTGTGCAGTTTGACAGACTTGCCGACGATTTCTTCGGTGAAGGATCTTTTCTGATAGAGCAGATTGATTATCTTCTCGAAGATATGGCAGAATGCAGGGATCCTGAAGTGGCATCCAAATCTTCCGAACTCCGTCTGTACATCAATATGAGAAAAAAGTGAAATTTTTCTGGCTGTTCTTCCTTGTCCTCATACTGCCAATCATATCCCAAAATAATGATATAATATTATCAAAAGAAGAATATCTGAGAAAACATATCAGCAGGCTTGTATCTTCTGAAAATTACAGAAACTTTGAAAATATCAAAACACTGAACAAGGCTGGGGACTATATTTTCGATGAACTGAAAAAATACGGACTCAGTCCGGAAAGGCAGAAATACAGTGCCGGCGGCAAGTCAGTATTTAATGTAAATGCAGAAATAAAGAAATCTGATTCGTATAAGACAGTTCTGATAGGTGCTCATTACGATTCAGCAGGAGATCAGGACGGTGCTGATGACAATGCTTCCGGAACAGCGGGACTTCTTGAACTTGCAAGAATTCTGAAATTTTCTGAAAAATTAATTCATTACAATATAATTTTTTCTGCATTTACTCTGGAGGAACCTCCTTTTTTCAGAACAGAGAAGATGGGAAGTTTCATTCATGCTCAATCCTGTTTTAAATCCGGCCGGAAAATCGATCTGATGATTTCTCTCGAAATGATAGGATATTACTCTGATCTGGAAAATTCTCAAGATTATCCATCTGTTCTTTTGAAACCGTTTTATCCTTCAAAAGGAAATTTTCTGGCTGGCATCGGCAGAGGGAAAGAGAAAGTCTGGCTGAAAAAGATATCGAAGATATTTGAAAAACACGCTGATCTTCCTTTTGAATATCTGTCAACAGACCTGAATATTCCCGGAACAGATTTTTCAGATCATTTAAATTATTGGAAATTTAATTATTCTGCAATTATGATTACCGATACCTCATTTCTCCGAAATCCGAATTATCATAAAAAAACGGATACAATCGAAACCTTGGATTTCTCCAGAATGAAGAAAGCAGTGGATGGATTGTATTTTTTTCTGACAAATGAGTGATTTCTAAATATACGTTTACTTCCTGTAATTTTAGATTTCGAATAATGCCGCAGTACTGCAAGCATTGAACTCCTTCGACTTTCTGTAATTTTGCAATCATACTCTCATCAATGCCCACTTTGGTATACAATTTCATTGCAAATTTTCGTAATATCAAATTACCGGCATTAAAATATTGAGACAGTAAAAACTGTTGAGGGATGAAAGATATGTCAGAAGAATTTGAAAGAATTATCATCAAAAATCTCTTGAGTAAATATTTAAAAGCGGAAATGCTGGCATTATGTCTTCTCTGAAACAGTTAAAATTAGTATATCCGATAAAAAAGTTTAATTGGGATGCAATATTCAATGAAAATGTTGAGCCTTATTTTGAATCTGATCGAGGCATACTGTTTGATCAGGATTGTCTGAAAATTCTCCCAAAAATCAGAGAGAATTCGATAGATACTGTTTTTGCAGATCCTCCTTTTAACATTGGGAAAATATACAGAAAGGGAACAAATGACAGCAGGCCTGACTATGATTATATTGATTGGTCGAAGCAATGGATACGGGAATGCGTGAGAGTATTAAAACCAGGAGGGTCTATATTCTTGTACAATCTTCCTAAATGGAATATTATATTTGGAAATTATTTATTGGAACTAGGAATGGATTTTCGGCATTGGATTGCCATCGAACTGAATATGGTTCTACCTATCCAAGGAAGATTATATCCCAGTCATTACAGTCTGCTCTATTATTCAAAAGGAAAACCTAATGTTTTCAGAAAAATCAGGACACCTATAGATAAGTGCAGGCACTGCGACGGGGAAATAAAAGATTATGGCGGTCACAGAAAAGCTATGAACCCAAATGGAGTAAATCTTAAAGATGTATGGACGGACATCCCTCCAGTGCGTCATCGAAAATTTAAGTCTAAAAATCGGAATGCGAATGCTCTTTCAACAAAGATTACTGACAGAATTGTAGAGATGAGCACTCTCCCTGGTGATATCGTACTTGATCCGTTTGGAGGCAGTGGTACAACTTATATTTCTTGCGAAAATAAGAATAGAAATTGGATTGGGATAGAAATCGACTATTGCGATGATATAAAAGACAGAATAGAAAGTGATGATATTTCTCCTCACAGGAACCTCGATTTCATTGAAGGCTGAATTAAAATGAAAGTTGTCCATATTGAAACGTTAATTGAAAAAGGCAGGTTTGCAGAATCTGAAGACTGGACATTTCTAAAAGATGAGATAATAAAGGAAGTTAAAGAAGTTGACTGGCCTCATGGATCTGGAAAATTTACAATCTATCCTGAAAGCGGAAAAAAGAGAGGTATGGGCAATGGTGTTAAACCGATAAAGGATACTTTTGTTAAAAGACTGGTCACTAAGGGATGGAAATCCGAAAAGCCTCTAGATATTGCATCGAGGAAAAAGCCTGGCAATTTGGATTTATTGCTGGATTACAAAGGACAGAAAATAGCAATAGAATGGGAAACAGGAAATATCTCGTCGACTCATAGAGCCTTGAACAAGATGGCGCTTGGATTAGTAAAGAATATTCTCAGTGCCGGTGTATTAGTCCTTCCCTCAAGGGAGCTTTACAGATACTTGACTGACCGGATCGGTAATTTTGATGAGATTGAACCTTACATAGAATTGTGGAAATCATTAAATCTAAATTCTGGAATATTGATTATAATTGTCATTGAGCAGGATGAAGAAAGTACTGAAGTTAAAAGAATACCGAAAGGCACTGATGGAAGGGCTTTAATCTGATATTAATATAGTTACATATAATATGTTATTTTATGCTCAGAGCTGACTTGACTTAAGCAGCTTATATACTGTAGATTTTTTATTCACTCAGATATTTCGATAAAGTAACGATAAGATCTTCTTTTGTGACAGGCTTAGTCAGATAACCGTCCGAAAATTCCTTAAAACTTTCTATATTGTCACTCATTGCATCGGCGGTCAGAATGATGATAGGAATGGATGACCAATCTGAATGGCTTTTGATTATCACTGACGCTTCCTGACCTCCCATTTCCGGCATATGCATATCCATCAGGATCAGGTCCACTTTCTCTTTTCCCAGCAGTTCTATTGCTCTTTTTCCATTTTCCGCTTCCAGTATTTGAATACCTGTGTTTCTCAGAAGTCCATTCACAACCTTTCTTTTGCTCGATACATCCTCCACTAGGAGTATTTTTCCGGCAAGATGCACAGGGCTGTTAATATTGAATACTCTATTATCTAATTTTATATTAACGAATTCCGCTTTGTGTATTTTTTCAAGCTGAACAGTAAACTTGGAACCTTTTCCAGGTTTACTGTCTACGGACAGGGAGCCTCCCATCAGTTCAGTCAGCCTTTTTGTTATGGAAAGTCCAAGGCCGGAGCCTCCGTACCGGCTCAAGTCCTGACCTTTCTGCTGAATGAACGGATGAAATATCCTTTCAATTTCCGATTCTCTGATACCCGTTCCAGTGTCAGTCACTTCAATGAGCAGACTGTATAAATCATTATCATCTGCGGACTGAATTGCGGTCACAGAAATACAGACCTCACCTTTTTCAGTAAATTTTATCGCATTTCCTGTCAGATTTAGAAGAATCTGTCCTATTCTTGTACGGTCAAGATAAAGTCCATCCGGAATTTCAGGATGAAGTTTTTCAAAAAGTCGAATACCTTTCTCTTTTGCCTGCAGACTGAAAATCTGAATTGTATCCTTTACTGCCAATTTTAGATTGACTGAACTTTTACTGATTTCCATCAATCCAGATTCTATTTTAGATAAATCTAATATGTTGTTAATTAGACTGACCAGAGTCTTTCCGCTTTTCTGAATTCCTTCCAAATATTCCTGAATCTCCGAATTGTCAGATGTTTTTTCCCTGACAATTTCTGCAAATCCTATGACTGTGTTCATAGGGGTTCTGATTTCATGGCTCATATTCGCCAGAAATTCGCTCTTCAATCTATTGGCCCTTTCGGCCTCATCCTTGGCTTTTTTCAGATCTTCTTCATATTTCTTTCTTTCAGTAATATCACTGAAAATCACTACAGCACCGATAATATTATCATTACTATATATAGATGTTGTAATGTATTCTACAGGAAATGGAGTACCATTCTTTTTCCAAAGAAATTCCCCCGAATTTCTGCTTTGTCTTCCCGATGTAACGCAGTCATACATAGGACATTTTTCTATAGGATACTGACTTCCGTCAATGTAGCTGTGATGGATCAATGGATGGATTTCTTTTCCAATCATCTCTTCTTCCGTATATCCGAGCATTTCACAGCAGGCATCGTTGCAGAATACGGTTCTTCCATTTTCATCGAGTCCGAAAATACCTTCCCCTGCATTTTTCAAAATCAGACGATTCTGTGTCTCTGCGGCCTTGTACAGATCTAATATACGATTCAGAGCTTCTTCCTTATTCTTCATTTCAGTAATATCGGCATAAGAAATTACGACTCCGTGATTCGGAATATTCAGAGGAATGGCAGTTACATTGATCCAAGTTATGGATTCATCTGATTTGACTATTCCCATTTCTACATTTGCAACAGTTCTGTTTTCTTTCAATGCTATTACACTTGCAAATTCCTTTTCAGGCATTAGTGTATAATCTGTCCGTAAAATTTTCCATTCCTTGCCGGCGTAGTTTCTAGTCATATGCTCTTCTCTGGAAATTCCCAATATCCTTTCGGAAGCCGGATTGCAGTCAATAATGTTTCCTTCTTTATCCGTAATTGTGATCCCGACTTCCAGAGAATTGAAAAGTGTTCTGAGTTTTTTTTCATTCTCAATCAGCTTTTCTTTCATTTCTCTTTCCAGAGTAATATTATCCTTGATCCCGATAAAATTTATGATACGCCCGTTTTCATCTTTGATAGGTGCAATACTTACCGATTCCCAGTAGTATTCACCATTTTTCTTTTTGTTCTTAAAAACTCCCTTCCACTTTTCACCAGCTGTGATTGTATCCCACATATCCTCGTACTCTTCCTTACCGGTATGCCCGGACTTCAGAATGCGGGGATTCTGCCCAATAATTTCATCGTAAGTGTATCCGGTAATTTCAGTAAAAACAGGATTTACGTATTCCACATTTCCTTTGAGATCAGTAAATACTATGGAAACTGGACTTTGCTCCACTCCTGCAGAAAGTCTGCGAATTTTTTCTTCTGCCTGGGCTATAGTCTGCAGATAACGGTCATTTGACATAAGGATGAACCCGAAAGGGAGACCCAATACAGTCAGGAAAAAAACAATATAGGAAGCAGTCTCAATAATATTTGGTGTAAAGAATGACTGATTTGCAGGAACTGCATTCATTATAAAATAAACAAATCGTAAATACAGAATCAAGGCACATACTAGATAGATTGTTCCTGTAAACATATGGCTGTACTGTTTTTTCTGCGTATGGAAGAAAATCAGAAGACTGCTGATAAACATTGCAGTTCCTGTAACAAATGAGACAAGGATAATTCGATAGGAAATGTCTGGAACAGTTAACGTAAAGTATGAAATATAAAGAATATAAAAAATAATGATAGAAATCAGCCAGATTGAACGGATCTTACGTCCTACGAAATTACACAGTAAATGAAGCCAGTAAAGGATTGCCGAAAGAATCAGTGTATTTCCTAGAATGATCGAAACAGGATCCGGAATTGTGCCTCGCAGGATTGACAGAATCAGCCATCCTAAAGAAAGCAAAAAAGAACCGGTGCCCCATTTACGGACATCCAGTTTCTTCTTATACGATGCTGATAATGCAAAAAGGCCGATACTGGTGATAAAGGAACCTAAAAATATAAGAAGCACTCCAGTTCGAATATCAAAGTTCATCAGAATAATACCTATAATGACTTTTTGCGGAACCGTAGGCAGTATTTCTCAGTCCATCGACAAGCATATTATACATTGTCTTTAATATACAGATTATTTAAAATAAAAAAAGTGTGAACCCCTGAAAACAAAATCTCATTTTGACGATACAGTGATTCAGTTTCAAGTTTAGGCTGAGTAAATTCCAGAAGCTGCTTTTTGAGCCTTGCAGTTTTTGAATTCTGAAAGTCCGAAACGGAATTACAGAGCAGTGCCTTGGCGCATTTTCATTGATTCGCGGGGGAATTTCGAGACTGTTTCGCATTCTAGTTTGCAATACAACGTTTTCGTAACTCACCTTACGCACTGTGTGCGTAAGGTGAGTTACGAAGCTTTTATCCCGATTGAAAAAGAGTCATTAAAACGCTCGTTCACTTCAGATCTGGACTACCTAGCTATCGGAATACAAGTCGAAATCAAAAATAATTATTTCATGAATATATAATTATTGGAAATGCAGTGTCCATACAGAATCTTTTTTATAAGGTCTGCCGGATTCAGGATACTGTTTTACGCAGAAGCCGGAACCTTCAAGCTTATACCTGACATCATATTTCTGCAGAATTTCCACTGCCTGTTTCAGACTTTTTCCTTTGAAGTCAGGAACAGTTCTTACGTCCGGCTTCAAATCTTTTCTCTGAACAGTATTCAGCTTATAAGAATTTGATTCATCATTAAAATCTAATAAAGGTGCAATACTTTCTATCACTTCTCGAAACACAGGAGCAGCGATTCCTCCTCCGGAGTGCATACTTCCTCCGGGTTCATCAAACAGAATCAGACCTGTAATCAGAGGTTTTTCTGCTGGAAAAAAGCCCAGAAAGGATGCAGTGAACAGTCCGTCCTTATATCCCCTTCCCGGTTTCGCTTTCTGAGCCGTTCCTGTCTTTCCGGAAATGGAAAAATTTTTCAAATATGCATTTTTTCCGGTCCCAAGTTTTACCACCTTTGTCATCGCAGAAAGGATGCTTTTCGTGGTTGCGTCGGAAATATCCAGCTGCACAGGATTGGAAGTATATCTTTTTGTAATTTCCCCGTAAATATCAGTGATATGAGATACAATGACAGGTGTATGAACCTTTCCGCCATTGACTAAGGCTGAGGCCGCGGTGACAAGCTGCAGAGGTGTCACTTCAATTCCCTGTCCGATGGAAAGATAATAGGAAGTACTCGGATTCCACTGTTTTAATGCAGGAAAAAATCCTTTCTGCTCATAATTGGAAAATCCTGTCTTCTGACCGAATTTCATTTTATCCAGATACTTAAAAAGTACATCGTCCGGAAGTTTGCTGATAGCCTTAATGATTCCTACGTTGCAGGAATACTGCAGAATTTCTTCCAGATCCACGAGACCATGCTGTTCAGTACAGTTGACAATCCTCTCTCCAAATTCCACATATCCCGGGCAGTAGAACTTTTCATTCGGACCGACTTTCTTTTCATTCATAAGCACCATAGCAATGAAGATTTTCATCGTGGAACCGGGTTCATATATATGCCGTATTGCCCAATTGGCAGTTGCTTCAGGAGGATAGTCATAATATCTGTTTGGATCAAAATTCGGAAAACTGGCCATAGCAATGATCTTTCCGTTTGTCACATCCATAAAGATCCCTACAGCTTTTTTCGATCTGGTCTCTTCGAATGCTTTTCCCAAAGCCGTTTCCAGTTTATACTGCATCAGTGTATCAATCGAAAGATAAATATCCGAACCTCTTGGAGAATCGTCTTCGGTCCTCCTCATCAGTTCGTCATTGAACATCAGCTCAATTCCTGCAAGAGCCTTATTGTCGTCCATCCCTGTAAAACCGATGACAGATGATGCAAGTGTTCCATTAGGATATATCCTTTTGTATTCTTTTTCCATTCGCACACCGGGCAGATGCATATCGCCTATCTTCTGCGCATTGTCATCATCGAGTTCTCTTTTCAGAAGAAAGTATCTGTCCTTTTCGAGGATCATCGACTCAATTCTTGACGACGGTATTTTGACATAAGGAGAAAGTTTATTTGCTGTAAATGCAGGTTCATAGACATTTGCAGGATCAATTCCGATAGTCGTTGCATCCTGAGAAAGAGCCAGTTCCAGACCTCTTCTGTCAAAGATCATTCCTCGATGAACTCGAACTTCTTTCTTCATTTCAGTAATTTTTTTATTCAGGAAGGTCAGATAAATGACTCGCCCAAAGAGGACAGCCAGGAGGACAGCAAAAGCTCCGAGAAAAATTATGAGTCTTGTCCTGTGCTCCTTCGTGACACGGACAGGCATCATTTCTTCTGTATTAAAGGGAGAAAACATATACCACTTTTCCTCTCAGCCTTTCTTCCGGAATAAGCCCCAAGTCTCTAGAATCATACGAAATCTTTCTATTGTCTCCCAAAAGCAGGTAGTACCCGGGTGGAATTCTTCCTTCTGAAAGAAGATTGTAGAAATTTCCAGTCTGCATATCTTTTGGAGTAAGGATCGGAAAATTTTCCGGTTTGAGAATATATGTTTCATTCAGAGGTTTCGAATCAATCAGAACTTCCATTCCCCTGAATGCATAAAAATCTCCGGGAAGACCGATGATTCTTTTTACATAATAGTCTCCATTTGGAGCCTCAAAGAGCACCTGATCGAGCCTGTTCACTTTCAGTCGGCCAAAAAAAGTAAATTCTTTTGCAGTGTTTAATTTTTGCGGAAATTTATATTTATATACAAGAACAATGTCCCCGTGTTTCAAAGTGGGAAGCATTGAATTCCCGCTGATTCTGTAAATCTGAAACAGGAAAATTCTGGTAAAAACGAGCAGAAGAAGAAAGGACAGCAGGTATAGTGAATATCTGCCGACTCTGTAGTAAAAATCTATCACAACATTGACAGTATTTTACGGGCTGATTTATTTTCAAAATCTAATTCCAGTACTTTTTCAGCAAATTCTTTTGTCTTTTCCAAGTTTCCCTGCATTCTGTAAAGCCTTGCCAGATGAAGTGCATTCTGCAGAGTTCCCGGTTTCAGACTTTCCGCTCTCTCTGCCGATTCCAGAGCGATCGAAATGCTCCCCAGTTTTCTTTGAGTTCTGGAAAGATAATGCCACATCTCCACATCATTTGGAAACTGCTCCAGCACACCATTGATCAGATTTAAGGCAGTCATATAGTCCTTTGTCTTGTAGCAGAGGAGTGCATACAGTCTGTTCAGTTTTGGATATGCTGAAGATATGCAGTATGCTTCCAGAATTTTTTCCTTTGCTGCTGTGACCCGTCCTGAATGATATAGATCTCTCCCTTCTGCATAAAGCTGATTGATTTGTTTCACTAGATCTCTTTTCTGAGTGAGATATTCTTTATTGTAATGCCCGTTCTGCTTTTCCTGAATTTCCGGAGCACCGATATAAGTGACTTTCAGAATGGAAAGATCATCTGTAATTTCACCTCTGGATTTGAGAACGTGCACAATGTCATTGATCTCTCCCTTTCCTTCTTCCACAATCTTCAGGAACAGCATTTCATCATCATTGATCGTGCGAATTTCTTCATGAGGTGTCAGATCAATATCATCTCTTCCGTCGGATGCCAGAATAATCACATCATCCTTTTCCATCTGAAACTCGAAAATCTGAAACTCATACTCTGATTCAAGTCCAAGCTTTCTCAGATTCAGACCGGTTTCGATGAAACTTGCAGTCATATCACGGTACAGTACAGAAAATGGATGCTCCGCGTTCCAATAGAGCATTCTCCCTGTCAAATCATCAATCAGTGCAACCGTAGCCGAAATGACCATTGTCCCGTTAAATGTCTTGAATACAGAATGAATTTCATTGTAAACATCAGTGAGCCATTTTTCCGGACTCATATCCATGACTCTTTTGTTGGAAGCAGACCTTGCCATAATGGAATTCATCACAACTCCCATTACAAGAGATCCTCCGGCACCCTGCATGGACTTGCCCATCGCATCGCCGTTCATCACCATTGTGTATCGTCTATGATCCGCAGGTATACCGAATTTAAGATTTCCCGTAATGCAGATATCTCCTCCCAGATCACCGATCTTGTTTCTGAATTGGAACTGTTTTTTCTGATTTACGATAAAATCTGTTTTCACATATTCAGATTTATTTGCATTAAAAAATAATGGTTTTGCGAGAAGTGATGTGAGAAAATAGTCTCCGTCCTGCTGGATTTTCAGCTTCTGAACTTCTTCCATCTTTTCCTGAACTTCTTTTGTCCGTTCCTGAACCCTATTTTCCAGATTCTGTGCATAGTCTTCAAGTTTCAATCTGCCGTCTCTGATGGAATCCACCATACTGTTGAAAGAACCGGTCAGAAATCCAATCTCATCATTCACTTTAACATCGACTGCAACATCCAGATCTCCCGAGTTTACTTTCTTTACCCCGTTCAAAAGAGAATTTAATGGAGTAATCAGGCTTCCCTGAAAGAAATAAGGATAAACTGCCAGAAGAACGAAAAGAACTCCGAAAAGAACAAATACCTGATCTTCAGCGGATTCGTGCATAAATTTTCTGTATTCCAGATAGGAAAATCCGACTTCGGAAATTTCCGCCTTTTTGGAATCATATTTTGTAAATACAGTATAATGAGAATATCCATCCAGACTCTTTCTGTACTGTCTGTGACCGGCGGGTTTTAAATATCGAAAATATTTATAAATTTCTTTACGAAATGCAGTGACATCCATATCTGCATCTTTCCATCTGCACCCGTGCATATTCTGAAGCAGAGGATCTCTGAAGAATTTTTCCTTATCCTTGAGCTTGGAAATATAGAGTTTTGCATCTTCGCAGAAATTTTTCTCAGGAATGGCGCTGAGTTTATTGGAATGAATGAAACTCGCCTTATTTAGAGAGTCCATAAAAATGAGAGTTTCTTTTTTCAGAGTAGTTCTGGATTTTTCTGCATAGGTTTCCATAAAATGTTCAATGGAAAGTCTGTAAGAATTAAATTCCGGATGGCTGGATTTGAGAAAATCGGAAACGGAGATTTTAAAATTTTCTTCCGGGATCATTTTTATTTTTTCGTAAATGACCGTATTCAGAAGATCGACTTTGACAAGAGGAAGATCCAGATGTTCCACTTTGGAAGTATCAAATTCAGTGAGAAGAGAATTTGATTCAGGCTTGATTTTCAGGATATACTGTATATCAGAATTTTTTTCTCCTCCTTCCAAAGCACGGCCTGCATTTTCCAGCCTGAGAGTATCATAATCATACTCTCTGTCTTTCATTGTGACAAAGGAAAGACCCTGCATCATCAGAAGAAAACTTACTAGGGAAATACCCACAATTTTTCCCATAAAAGTTGTCTTGTCCTGAGTATTATTAAAATACACCAGTACAATGTAGAAAAAACCTAGAATCGTCATCGTTGCCAAGAGCACCATGAAAGTGCCTCTGTCCATCACTCCGTCCCGACTCAGTACATTTGTAAATGCAGGCACAAGCGTGGAAACAAGCATTCCGCTTGACATTTTCAGCACTACCCATCTTTCCTTTCTTCCTTTCAGCTTACTGAACTTCCAAAGGGTTACTGGAATGACGAGCAGTGCATAGGCAAAGATCATAATTCCTACATATTTACTGATGTTTTCCGCGTCAAAATCCCAGTAATGCCCAGTAAAATGAAATTTTTTAGGAGCATTGTAAGTCTGTACAGCAAATACAGCAAAAAGGCTCAATCCCAGAAAATATTGTACAAATAAAAAACTTCTTCTGATTTTTGGATGAGTATCCTCAGGATAATAAAAAATCCATTGCGTAAAATGAAGAATCGTAGGGAAAATCAGCAGAACCGTTCCCCACCGATGAAATGCTGCTGCTGGGTGGTATACTAATGTGGAATACGCATAGGCAAGATTGAAAAAGGAAATCGGAAGAAAAACCATCGCCAGCTGAACAGTGCTTTTTGATTTTCCGGGCAGTGTAATCAGAAAAAGCCCTACCAGCAGTGTAAATGCTGTACAAAGAATCATATCAAAGGAAAAGAAGTTTGTATAAATAGATTGCAGCAGTTCAGAAAAAAGTTTCATAGTCGTTTTTTTGCTATATCTAAGGATATTAAGCATTGTAAATTAAATCAGGTTTAATTTTGGATTCAAGCACTTTTTAAATTTCTTTTTCTAAAATTCTCATTTTTTGACATCCCATAAATATTACAGAATAAACTCTTTGTTTTCGGTTTTTAGAACCTTTTCAGCAGAATACCTGTCGTCTGTTTCCACTGTGTCGGCTCAAAAAAGGCAGGATTTTTTAACGAAATATAATGCAGGCCGCTGTCAGAATGAGCTATTGATCGACTCGACAGCTTGACTTTTTTTTACGAATTGAAAATCTGTTCCTATGTACATTCAGATCAGTCAGGACCAGAGAGGTTTTCTTTTCAGAAAAGGAATTTTAAGCAGACTGCTTTTGCCGGGACGTTATTTTCTTTTTGATTTTCTCGCAGAAAAGGTGGAAGTCCACTCTCTCTACCAAAAACTCAACAGTTCCGTGCATTTGAATTCTGTGCTTGCGGATTCCAGAATTGCCAGTCAGCTCGAAACGGTGGAAGTTAAGGATTATGAGATCTGTCTTTTTTTCAGAGACGGAATTTTGACAGAAGTCCTTCAGGCAGGCAGACATTCTTACTGGAAGACAAGTTCCAAACTGGAATTCAGAATTTATGACAGAAGAAACTTTGAAATTCCTGAGGAAATAGACAGAAACCTCCTGACTCATCCGCTTCTCGTATCTTTTGTAACCTGGCAGATTGTAGAAAGTTATGAAGTCGGCTTATATTATGTAAACAGAGAATTTAAAAAATTATTATCACCGAACTTGTATTATTTCTGGCAGAATTCGGGAAGTTATCCTGAAGTCAAAAAGTCAGATACTAGAATTCAGACTATGGATATTTCCGGTCAGGAAATTATGACGGAGGAGAAGGTCACTCTCAGACTGAATTTCACCAGCCAGTACAAAATCAAGGATCATTTGAAAGTTCATTCAGAAATTCAGAATCTGGCCGTTTCACTTTATACTGAGGCTCAGCTTGTTCTGAGGGAATTCATCAGTATGAAGAAACTCGATGATGTTCTTCAGAGAAAAGATGATATTGGAAACGAGATATTGAAAATACTGAAAAGCAAGGAAGAAGCGTTTGGTGTACAATTTATCTCAGCCGGGATACGTGATGTCATACTGCCCGGAGAAATGAAGGATATTCTGAATACTGTTCTCATTGCAGAAAAGAAAGCTCAGGCAAATCTGATTACGAGAAGAGAAGAGACTGCTTCCACAAGAAGTCTTCTGAACACAGCAAAACTTCTGGACGATAATCCTACTCTGATGAAACTGAAGGAACTTGAGTATCTCGAAAAGATTCTTGAAAAGATCGGTTCCGTCAATCTCAGCACAAGTTCGGGACTTCTCGAGCAGCTGACAGGACTTCTCGAGAAAAGCAAACAGGGGTAAAAATACTTCCTTGCAAACCGATTCCGCAAAAGGAAATTGGAAAATCTAGGGGTACACATGAAAAAACTTTTCCTTTTGATCTTCCTCATTTTTTTTGCGGCGAGCATTCAGGCTGAAGCCAATCCGACATCTTCTGTAAAGAAACTTATCGGTTTTATCCGTTACAAGAAAACAGACAGTGCTCTTGCAATGATCGATACCAAAACCTACTCAAGAAACCTGCTGAAAAACAACTATGACTCTTTAAGTGCGGATCAGCAGAAAGAGCTTGAAGATGCTGTAAAAGGATATCTCAAGGCCAAATCATTTCCTCTTGCTTTGAACTATTTTTCCAAGATAGATATCAACTATGAGAAACCTGTCATTTCCGGAAAAGAAGCAAAGGTTCCATCTTCGATCCTTTATAAAGGTTCAGAAAAAATTCAGTTCTCCTGGGTGCTTCAGGAAAAGAACGGTCAGTATCTGATCACAGATTTTCTGAGCGACGGGAAACTTGCATCCGATACATACAGGACAACTCAGGTAGAACCTGTTTTTAAAAGTAAGGGTTTTGAAGGACTCGTAGAAGCTATCAAGAAGGCATCCAAGTAAAATGAAAAAATTTGTTTCTCTGCTTTGCAATATTCTGCTTGCGCGTCCCGTCTTAAGTGCGGTCGCACTTGCTGCTGTTTTATTTCTTTCTTTTCTTCAGACAAAAAAACTGACGATCAACAGTAATCAGATAGATCTTCTTCCGCCAGAGTTTCCTGAAGTCATACAGACCAAGAAAGTGGTCGAAATGATCGGAGGAAACGGATTCTACATTGTTGCGATGAAGTCCAAAGATTCCAAAGGGATGACTGACCATCTGTATAAATCCTATGAGCTGAAGAAAAAAGGCAGACTGGAGGAAGCGAAGAAAGAAGTCGAACTTGCAGAGAAGACAAAGCAGGAAAACAAAGAATACTATAATGCTCTCGAAGCTGAACTGAAAAAATCAGCCGATGATCTCTATGACAGACTCACAGTAGAACCGGATATAAGATATGTATCTTATAGATACAATGTATCCTTTATGCAGGACAGACTTCCTCAGTATCTGAGTCCTCACGATCTCAAGGAAGTTTATGGCAGAATCAAAAAGAAAATAGACTTCGAAAAGGAAAAACTCAATCCGTTTTATATGAACCTGACAGGAGAGGAATACAATCCTGAATTCAACGATATCATTGGAAAATACCAGAGACTTGCCAAAAGAGATATTTTTGATGAATACAATATTTCTGCAGACAAGGGAATGATTCTTGTTCTAGTGAAACCTAAAGGTTCTTTTACCAATATCGAAAACACGAGAAAACTTGATGCAAGGATCAAGGAAATCGTTGCGGAAATGAACTTTGACAAGCGAGGTGTTTTTGTCGGATATACAGGGACATACAAGCTGAATCTTGACGATTATGACAGTCTGGTAAATGCACTGAAACCTGTTTCCATCGCATCTCTTCTGGGAATCATTCTCCTCCTTGTTCTGTTTTTCCGAAATCCTGTTTTTATAATCATACTTACCCTTTCTCTTATTTCCGGGATTCTGATAACTTTCGGTCTGACCGGATTTTTCATAGGTCAGCTGAATACAATTACAAGTATTATGGCTGCAGTTCTGATGGGACTTGGAATTGACTATGGGATACAGTTTCTTTACAGATTCAGAGAGGAATATACTGTCAGAGAGGATTTTCTTTCTTCGGTAAAGGAGACAATCTATCACACTGGAATGGCATCCTTCATTTCTGCACTGACTACCACTTCCGCATTTGTTGTTCTGATGTTTTCTGAATTCAGAGGATTCAGTGAGTTTGGATTTATTGCCTGTTATGGAATTATCTGCATTGCTGTGTGTATGTATTTTGTGACTGCAATACAGATAGCTCTTCTTCTCAAGTTTGTTCCTTCTTCTAAGAAAATATTTATGATAAATGTAAAAAGGACAGAAGGTTCTTCCATTTTTGAAAGACTTTTTGCAAATCCTGCGAAACTTTTGAAAATAAGCATAATTATTATCATAATACTTGGAATCTGGTCGCCTTTTATAAAGTTCAATTACAGCGGAAGAGACCTGCTTCTCGAAAACCAGGAATCCCTTCTTCTCTATGATGAGATTGCAGACAGATTTGAAATCAGTTCGGATCCGCAGGTCATTGTTGTCAACACCCTGGAAGAATCTGAAGCTGTTTACGATTTTTTCAATCCTGTTCCAAAGGAAATGGAGAGTATTGTAGATCAGGTAGTTTCTCTCTGGAATCTCGCTCCCTCAAAATCGCAGCAGATCCAGAATAAGCAGCTTCTTTCCAAAATAAAGGATGAGATCAAACCCATTCAGCCGTCAATGATCAAAGAAGAACATCAGAAGCATATTCCGACTGCAAAAAAATATCTGGATGTCGAAGAATTTTCCTGGGAGGATGTTCCCAAGGTTTTCTTCAATCAGTTTAAGGAAGTTCCGGAAAGCAAGGAAAAGGGTTATATGCTTTATGTATACCCCAAGATTGCACTCTGGCATGGAAAGGATCTGATCCATTTCTACAAAACAGTCGGTCATTTTGAATATCCGATCATCAGCAAAAGGACACTTTCTTCCCTTCTTTTTGCAGGGAAGGAGGATACTGAAATGGAAAATGAAGAGATCAAGGATTATCAGCATGAAAAATTCACTGAAGAGGAAGAAAGAATAATTCTGGAATCTGCAAACTCTCTCACCAAGGCTGAACTGATCAAGGTCGGAGTACTTCCGGAAACAGCCGGTTTCATTACCGATCACAGACCTTTTCATAATATCAATGATCTGAGAAAACATAAGAAAAAAGCAGGAACTGTCGGAAGTGTAATTCTTTTCGCAAGACTTGCTCTGATCGTTCAGTCGGAGGCATTTTCTGCAATTTTCATTACATTTGGAACTGTAACACTGATCCTTCTTCTGTTTTACAGAAACATTCTTGCAGCATTGATTTCTCTCGCTCCTCTGCTTCTGGGAATAGTGACTATGCTCGGGATTATGAGCCTTCTGAATCTGAAAGTAAATTTTATGAATATATTGGTATTTCCAATTATTATCGGATATGCAATACAGAATGGAATTTATATATATTTCAGATATATGGAAGAAAAGAACATCATTACAGCACTTTCCAAAGTGGGGCCTGCTGTCATTGCATCTACTCTGACTACTCTTGTAGGATGGTCTGTACTTCTGATTGCAGAACACAGAGGACTGCATTCGATTGGTGTAGCTGCAAGTATTGGAATCGGGGTGACTCTGATTGTAGCCTTGACTCTGCTGCCTGCACTTTTGGAAAAATTCTTTGCCGAGAAAGAAGATGAGTCTCTCAGAGGAGTAGGAATCAATTTTGATACCAGCCTCCCGAAAATGGAAGCAGTCTCCGAATCTGTTTACACTGAAAAACTTGCAGAATTTCAGGAAAAGGCAGAACAGCTTGAAATCACGGAACCCGAAAAATCAGAAACTGAGGAAAAGAAAGAACTCATAGAAAAGACTGAATTGAAGAAATCCGATGAAATTACGGAAACTGCAGAAGAGTCTGTATCCAAAAAGAAGACTGAGAGGAAGAAGAGGACTGAAACCAAAAAGAAATCAGCTGTCTCAAAGAAAAAAACAGAGACTGCAGTGAAGAAGAAAGGCGGAAGACGTGAAAAGAAGAGTCCACAGGATAAATAAAGCCGGTGATCTGAACAATCTGAAACTGATTGAAGAAGATCTGCCGGACCCATCAAAAACAGAAATTACTGTAAGAACGGAAGCAGTCGGTCTGAACTTTGCGGACATATTTGCCTTGACTGGACTTTACAGTGCAACTCCTAAAGGCAGCTTTATCCCCGGTCTGGAATATTCCGGAACGGTAATTAAAAAAGGATCTGACGTCAGCCGTTTCAACGTCGGGGATAAAGTTATGGGGGTTACCAGATTTGGCGCTTATGCAGATCATTTAAATATAGATGAAAAATATGCTTATCCAATTCCGGTCGGATGGACAATGGAAGAAGGTGCAGCATTCATTGCGCAGGGACTGACAGCGTACTATGCACTGATAGAACTTGGGAACTTGAAAAAAGGTCAGACTGTGCTGATTCACAGTGCCGCTGGCGGAGTAGGAATACTGGCCAACAGAATTGCCAGAAAGTTTGAAGCATATACAATCGGATGTGTCGGGAATGAATCCAAACTGGAAGTTCTGAAACAGGAAGGATTTATGGAGGGATTTGTGAGAGGCGCAGATTTCAGATTCAAACTGGAAAAAATTCTGAATAAACGGGATCTTCATCTTGTACTTGAATGCAGCGGTGGAAGCATTTTTCAGGACAGTTACAAACTTCTTTCTCCGGGCGGACGAATTGTGACTTACGGGTCTGCAAATTTTACTCCGACAGGAAGTTCACCGAACTGGTTTACCACAGCATTCAACTATCTGAGCAGACCGATGATTGACCCACTTCATATGCCCACTGAAAATAAGTCTATTATGGCATTTAATCTGATCTGGCTCTGGGATAAAATTGAAGAACTTTCATCTATGCTCGAAAGTCTTCTGAAACTGGAGCTGAAACCTCAAAAAATAGGTCATATTTTTCCATTTGAAAAAGCCCTCGATGCACTGTATCTTTTCAAGTCCGGCACTACCGTCGGAAAAGTTATACTAAAAATATAATTATACTTTAAAAAACTGTATCTCAATATTCAGATCCTCTGAAATATGCAGAAGCGAAGAGGATCTTTGATTGATTTCCTCTGAAGCTATTGCATTCTTTTGAGTTTTTTCGATAATATTGTTCATTGACTGTTCAATATCCTCAATTGCTTTCAAATGTTCCTGCATTGAATGCTCAATTTGACCTGAAAGATTTTCCATATTCAGCATTCCCTTTTGAACTGCTTCATTTACAGTCTGATGCTCTCGAATAATCTTAAATTCTTCCTCAATCAGTTTGGCCATTGAGCTGATCCCTGACCGTGCATTTGCTGCTGTCTTAATTGCTTCATCTGAATAGGTAATACTGTTTTTAATTTCAATGCCGTTGTTTTCCAATATAGAATCGATTTTTCGAATGCTGAATGCTGTTCTTTCAGCCAGAGTTGAAATCTGATCAGCCACAACTGAAAATCCTTTTCCGCTTTCACCTGCACGGGCAGCTTCTATTGAAGCATTCAGAGCGAGAAGGTTCACCTGTTTTGATATATTTTTAATTATTTCTGATATACTTGACATGTCTCTAGAACTTTTCAGTATATTTTGAAGACTGTCATTCATCATTCTCATTGATTCAGTATTTTTTTCTGAGTCGGCTGCAATTCGCCCGCTGATAGCAGTCTGACTGTTTATGTGTTTTCCTAAATTTTCAATGAGCTGGAAAAAAAGTTTCAGCTGACTTTCGAAAGTTTTAATTTCGGAGCTTTGCTTTTTGCTGAAAGAATTTACTGCACGTATTCCGGATCCAATTTCTTCGATTGCCGCTGAGATTTCTTCGCTTGATACTGACTGACTTTGGATTGACTCATTGAACAGATCTGAACTGAATGAAATTTCCTTTGAAGACTTTACTAAGGCTTTTACGAGCTCCTGATTCTTTCTGATCACCAGTTTAATTTTCTCGATTACAGAGCCGAGAGACTGGCTGAACAGAATCAGTTCATCTTTGGTATTCCCAAATTCATTGAAGTTCAGTTCAACTTGCATATTCCCGTTTTCCATTTTTCTTACAGCCTTTAAGAGGTTTTTTAAAGGAGTTACGAGCATTTTGATATTTGTAAAAAGAGCCAGAGAGAAACTGATCAGTATGGAAAACAGTGCAGCAAGAAACAGAAAAATCCTGTTATGCGAGACAAACTCTTCTGCCTTCTCTTCATTCTTTCTATTTAAAGTTTCCGCAATAATTACAGTTCTGTCTATAGCTTCTCTGTGTTTTTCATATAAAGGAACAAGTTTTTCCAACAGTATTTTTTCAGATATAATATAATTATTACGCAGTATATTTGGAATATACTCTGAATCCAGTATATGATAAAACTGATCAGCATATTGAAATGATTCAGCAGTAAGAGTTTTTTTTAGTTCAGATTCTTCAAGTGATGTTTTCCAGAATTGATTTCTGTCATAATAATCTTTCTTCAGCTTTCCGAGTTTTGCAATAATCGAAAACATTTCATTCTTTCTTTTCTCGCTTAAAAGCTGGTAAGCATAAAGCTGAGATTCTATTATGTATTCCGGGGGAGGAAGTATGTCTGCAATGATATCTTTTCCCTGTATAATCTCGGAATAGAGTTCCCCCTTGATTTTCATTTTTTCTAAAATGTAAGATGAGTAAACAATGTAAAAAAGAAATCCGGTCAGCAGTATGCAGAGGGAGAAAATGACCTTAATCAGAACTTTTTGTCTATATAAATAATTGAGCACGGATTACCTTCTGAAAAATTTCATATGAGAATGATCTGCAGAATAATTCTGTCAATATTATTTTTTCCATTTAATGGAATGCAGTTTGAATGTTCTTTTTCGGGACTTTTAAATCGAAAACAGATTTGAATTCATATGTATATTGATATTTAGAAGTCTTTGGTTTTTTCCATAGGAAATTAATAAAATCAGTGTTTCTGAATTCTGAAGCTGCAGTTAATTTGGAATATGATAATACATCACTGCAGCTGCTGTTAGTCGTTTTGGCTGCAGTCTGCCTAAGTATACAACTTATTGTCAGACAATAGAACCTAAATTATATAGACAATAGAAAACACTGTTTATTTTATCATCATGATAAAAGCAAACAAATCTTCAATATTAGCTCTGAACATTGGACTGAATGACCGGCTTTGTCATTTTCAGTTTTTTCCGTATCTGTTTTCCTCGTTTCTTGTTTTCTTCCATAATCTGTATCAGTTTCTCCACTGACAGAGGGGAACGATGGAACATTTTACGGATGATGCGTTCCGGCATATCGTACCATTTTGCCTTGGATTTGCAGAGCAGCTCTCCAGTTCTGACAAGGCGAATTTCGGCTGTTGTATAAAGTCTTCTTTTTCTTACTGAACTGATGAAAGCGCGAATCTCAAGATCTTCGTTCAGAGGAGATGCCTTGTAATAATTAATATTTAATTGATCTGTCATTACAAAATGTCCTATATGAAAACATAGAACTCCCTGAGCTTCATCCAGAAGAGAGGCAAGAACCCCTCCATGTATGAATCCTGGCGCACCTTCGAATGAGCTTTCAATTTTTGTGATAAACCTTACATCCCCGATATTTTCATCGAATGGAAACTCCTGATGAAGGCCTTTCGGGTTATTTGGTCCGCACCCGTAGCAGTTTTTATGGTGCCAGTCCTGTGCAATTCGGCTTGGTTCTATTTTCAATTCAGAATTATCGTTCATTGATTCAACTGTTTTGATGCCTGCAATAGTATCAATCTAAATCTATATTCAGCTAAAAAGGTTCTTGACACAGAATATTTAAAAACTGAAAATTGGATGATATGGACAATTTACAGCAGCTGAATATGGATGCAGTAAAGGCAGTTCTTCAATCCAGTTCCATTGAAGAACTGACAATGAGAGAAATATACGATTTCTTCCAAAAAGAAGATTCTTTAAGCAATTACAAACCTGAATCGGTGTTTCAGATCGATCCAAGAAATGGAGAACTCATTGTCTATAATTCCTCCAGAGCAACCAGACCGCATAGGTCTGATCCAGAACCAAAACAGGCCCTTCCTGAAAATGCCTGTCCCATCTGCAATGGAAAAACAACCGGCATAATGGACATTGCTGAGCTGAGCAGCGGATTCACTTTTATCAACAAGAATATGTTTCCGATTTTTTTCCCTTTTGATGATGATCCTCATAACAGAATGGGGAGCGTTTCTTTCGGACTGCATTTTCTCCAGTGGACTTCTTCTATTCACACGCACGATTGGCACAATATGCCTGTGAAAGATCTGAAGATAGTTATGCAGAGACTTGCTGCACTTGAGAGAAAACTTCTTCTGGAATCGGGAAATCTGATGCCTACTTCTGAATTTTCATCTGAAGAGAAGCCTACTTACGGATATGTTTCCATCATTAAAAATTATGGAAAAATTGCAGGCGGTTCATTGGCACACGGTCACCAGCAGATTGTTGCAAGCAATATTATGCCTAAGCAGTTTTACAATAACTGGAATTTTTATGTAAGTCATAAGCTGAACTTCACAAATTTTCTTCTGAATGAAAATCCGGAAGATCTTCTAGTTAAGGATTATGGACCTGCAGTCCTTCTGGTTCCTTATTTTATGAGAAGACCATATGATATTTTCCTGGTTCTGAAAGACACTTCCAAAAAGTTTCTTTATGAACTGAGTGATGAAGAACTGAGTGCGGTCACTGTAGCCTGGCAGGAGACTGTCCGAGTGCTCCTTCAGCTCCTTCACAATTTCGGCAAGGAAGAAGCTTATAATGTAACAGTAAACAACGGTCCCGGTGCCGGTCTCTACCTTGAATTTCTTCCATTTACTCAGCTGATCGGAGGATATGAAAAAATTGGACTTTGGGTCTGTCAGGAAAGTCCTTTCAAGGCAGCGGAAACGATCAGAGAATACTTTCAAAATCTGACTCCTCGCGGATGAAAAATATGATAAATAAAATTATTATTTTCCTGATTTGTATTTTCCCGGTATGGGCGGAAACGCTGGCTGAATGGGATGGGATTATTGCTGAAAAGATCATTGCAGAGAATATATTTCTTTCTATGAAGGAAAAGAAAAACGGAATAGAACTTTTCAGAGAAGAGTATCTCTATGATTTTTCGCAGAGTTTTTATACCAATGGGGTAAGAAAGTACTTTTCAGTCACATATTTTTCCGGAGGAGAAAGCGGGTGCTGCAATGTTCTGAAGTTTTTTTATGTGAAGGCCGGTGAGCTTAAGACTATTATCCTTGAAAGTTCTGTATATTCTGAGCCTTCATTTGTTGACATTGACGGTGACAAGAAGGAAGAAATCAGGACAGACAGCGAGCTTTTTTATGGACTGAAACTGACATTAAAAAAAAATACATGTACCATAACTGAACCTTCCTATCAGGGAATGGGAAAGATTCGATTTCCTGAATACTCTGTAATAGAGGAATCTTCACCGGAAAGCAGAATCAAAGAGGTAACATTTCATAAAAAATATTATGAATATCTGAAGCCATATTTTAAGGAAGCAGAAAAATTTCTTTCCGAAAACAGAAAAAAGACAATGAATGACGATAACAGTGAATTTGCAGGCCTTTTGCAGTATCTTCATTATAAACATAAAATCGGTGAAGGAAAGGAAGCGGAAAAAAACATTGAAAATGCTGATTTAAACATACAGTATTCCTGTGAAAATGAGTCGGGAAAAAAGACTGATATGATTGAGAAGTTTCATGAGTTTGTCCGAAAAAACAGAAAATTTCTCAGAATCGGGAAATAACTGCTTAAAAAATGAAATTACTGAGCACAGTTGAAGAATCCAGTGTATGATGCGTTTTCAGAATTATAATAAATTTTATTTTTTTCTTTTTTTTACAGTCTTCAATTTCTCACTTCTTTTCGCTGACAGTATCCCGGAAAAAACGACAGATGACAGCAGGCATCCGATCAAACTGCATACAGTTCAGAAAAAGGACATTTATGGCCGGAAATATGAGGAACGCTGGGATGGAAAGATTCTGTTCAGGATAGACAGTGAGTATACAGAATATCCCAGTGCGGAATCTCAGACAGAGATTCATCTGGAAGAGGCGCATTCGCTTTTTGAAAAAAAGAAACTTGCTTCAGCACTTCGAATATTGAAAGGAATGGAACTCTGTTTCAGAAACCAGCCTGATGATACTCAAAAAAGAAATAAGGAACTTCTGCACAAGGCAGTGGAACTGAAGAACCGCATTCTCTCTCTGTATGAGGACAGAAAGGAGGAGCTGAACGCAGAATCGGATCCGTATCTTTGCAGGATGCCCGATTATTACATTCTCGAATCTGAAGAATACGGACTCAGAATGAAAATTCCTCTTCAGTTTGTTCCCAGAACAGGAATGCAGTTTATCAGCCGTGGAAAATGGCATAATTATAAAATAATGTATTTCACCATAGAAGATGAAATTCAGAAAGATTTTTCGATGGAGGATTGGCTGGATTTTCTCTCCAAAAAGAAAGCATATCCACTGCATAAAAGAATTATTCTTACACTCAATCTGTCAAATCATAAAAGCGATCGAGTCACAGAAAACTTTTTGAAGAACTTTTGGGAAAATGAGAGAGGACTGAGCAGCCGGCAGAAATCTGTGATAAAATACACTTCTGAAAAGAAAGAAAATGCGGTTTACAGTGAATTTTACAGAAACGACAATGATGGGAAATTTAGAAAATACTTATTATATCATACGTATAGAATTTCCAGAGAAGACAGGGGTATTTCTGTGTTCCTCAGCACACCGGAGGAAAGGCAGGATACTTTGAAGAACTTATGGAAAACTGTATTTGATTCGGTATCAGTAAAAAACTAAAGATCCAAGGCCTTATATCGGCTCGTAACTGAGGTTTCCACTTTCTTCTTCTCTTTTTCTTCTTCGGTCATATCTTTGGATTCAGAAACCCAGGCACTTTTCCAGTCGAAATGCCATTTGAACCATTCGTCTCTAGCCTGACGTTTTGCATTCAGCTCGTCCTGAACATCCTCGGTGGTTTTTTCCAGCTTATCGACTTTGTTTGCCAATTTCTGAAAAACTGACTTTATAAACGAATTGTCCATGATGATTTGGAGATCTCTCTCATCCTTTACTACATTCTGACGAAGCATTCGAAAAAATCAATCCTTTATGCATTTTTTTTGCAGCAGTTTATATAAACTGAATTGGTATAATCGGCACTGTTCAGGAAAAAAAGTTGCCAGAGCAAGCATAATGTTTATATTGACTCGGTTAGATCTTGACGATGATTTCCATTCGGGAATTTGACTTCGGACTGATTAACTCACATTACGCAAGTATGATTTGAGGTCTGGAATTTTATAAATGCATTAGGAAAATCTAGCAGTTTTGCAGCTTGCAACGGATCAGTAAAATTGGGATCAGGATAGCCAAAGCAGGGCAAGCGATACCGTGATAAAAATCTGAATATTAAAAAATATTCTGCAAGGGGATAGATTTGGATTCTTTAAAAAAACTGATAAAATCAAAAAACTGGAAGCAGATTTTGGAATACGGGATTTCATTAACAGACGAGCAGCGTTATTCTGTTATGAAGGAGCTGACTCAGCTCACGGGCGCAGAAAGAGATCTGCTGAACAATCCATTCGTAAACTATCTCTTTATTGTATGCATCCGATCTTACAGTGATATCGAGAAAACAAGATATTTCAACGATTTGACTGCACTCCACTGGTATATCAATGAACCTGTGCTTGGATCAGAACCTCTGGAAGAATATTTTAAAAAGTTTCCACCGAATTATCTGGACAGGTATCTGGAAGACGAGTTCGATGAAGGCAAGTATTTCTGGCAGAATTTCAGACTGATCTGGAATCTTCATCTGAAAGGTTGGATAAAATTTAATGAACTTATATTCGTAAGGCTTTTTTTTACACTTTACGGATTTGACAACAATCATATCAAGGATGCAGAATATCTGATCGAAAACAGGGATATACTTGAGAAGGTATTTCTCCAGTTTTATAAGTATGAAATCCCTATCCTGGATTTAATAAAATGTGAGACAATAGAATATCCAAACGGTTTAAGCGTGAAGGCAAGCGTTTACTGGACTGAAGTCTTCAAGATTCTGATCGAAAAAAAAGCAATACAGGACAGAAATATCATTAAACATCTTCTTGAGTCTCTTCTGAACAACTGGAAAAAACCTCATCTGATCTGGCTCTGTTCGATCTTGGAACTTTTTACTCCTTCCAATTCAGAACTTTTGGAAAACCAGAATCTGATATTTTCTGCTTTCAATACCGGAAACATCAACATCACTAATTTTTCTCAGAGCCTGACTGCAAAGATATTCAAAGAAAAGGGATTCAATTTCAAATCTTATATATCCAATGTCCAGTCCGTTTTTGCCATTGAAAAACTGGATAAATCCATTTTGAGCATACTCTCTGTGATTGAATACGGAGTTCAGAATTTTACAGAACTGAAAAAAGGTCTTGCAGAGGATCTCAGTATTCTGTTTGTTCAAAGTTCCGAAAAAGTTCAGATCAAAACGGCTGAGCTCATTGTTCAAATGGAAGATGAAAAAATCCTTCAGAAAATTGTTTCTGATTATGATTCTACTCTTAAGAAAAAAGCGAAAGCTGTTCTTCTGAATGAAAACAAATCGAAGAGCAGCGAAAATATAAATTCAAAAAATATAATTAAAGGAAGAAGTAAAAAATGAAATCCGTCATAATTCCTAAAAACTGGGATGATCTTCTTTTTTACATAGGAAAGGCCATCAAATCAGACAATATTTGGAGCATTGAAATATTTACTGAAGGGCTGAATCAGCTTCAAAATAAAGTTCCTTCCGATTTTTCCAAACAGATCAAACCGTATCGAAAACAGCTGGAGAATTCTGATTATGGCGGATATCTTCTGGAGTTTATTGAGAACTGGGCAGGAGAAACAAAATCCTTTTCTGAGAAAAAGGATGAATCCTGGAATGTATTCTTCAGAAATAAACTGATCCTGCTTCACAGAAAAATGCAGAAAGAAAACAGTCTTCCGTTTTTATCAACTCCTTCAGCAGAGCCGTTTTATGTTGATCCGGAATCTTTGATCTCAAGGCTGGAAGAATATGAAAAGGTCAAAGAGGAGCCTGATCTGGATGATCTGATTGTTGCCTGCAATCGAATTTCTGAAAAGAAAGTTTCTGCAGGTCTAAAGGAAAGAATAAAAAAGCTGAAAGGAAATTACTCATCTGCTATTCAGTATCTTTTCGGAATTCAGGATAAGATAAAAGCAGAGAAGGAACTGTTAGCCTTATGGACACAATGTGCAAGAACAAGGGATGCTGAGGCAGTATATAAAGAATTTGAAAAAACTTCTGCTGCTGACTACCCCTCCGTTGTACATCCTTTTCTTCCCGAATTCAGCATAAAATCAGGCAAGTCAAAAAAGAAAAAGGAAGAGCCGATTATTTCATTAGATCATCATGATGCATGGTTTCAGGGATTCTATGAAAAGAATAAGGAAAAACCGGCGGAATATCCTAAGCAGTTTTATTATACATCGTCCTGTTTTGTTTCAGACAAGTCAGTAAATCTGGATCCTATGTATTTAAGTCTGGTTCCTCATTATGCTGATGTTCTTCTGTCCCGTTTTATTCCCGGATCTGCGACTGGAAATGATGCAGACGACTGCGACTGGGTGGAATACGCAATACGTTTTATTGCAGAAAATAAAATCCGCATACACCACGCAGGCTGGATTCTTGTCGGCGCCTGTCTTCTTTTTGAAAAGAAACAGATCAGGGCGCTTGCCGCTGAATACATCAGTTTTTCTATAGAAGAGAAATTTCTAAAAAAAGAGTATCTTTCAGGCATCGTTGGAAAAATGATTTCAGATAAATACGGGCCTGTCAATCGCCTCATGGAATATATTGACAGAAGAGGAAGTTCAAAGGAAGAGAAATCCCTTCATCTGGAAATCCTGAAAAACTGCATTCAATCGACAGAAGGTAAAGAACTGCCTGTAAATTTTAAAAAACTGACTTCAGCATTTGAAGAACTTTCCGACTGATATGATACTGTCCGCATATGAATACAGTTATGCAGTTCCTTCCGCCTGCACAGAAGAACAATCAGAAAAACAATTTTTGCTTTCACATTGCACGGAGATTGAAGAAGATCGAAATATACCATGTTTTTTTTATGGAAAATTTAGATATTCTTTCATTATATCCAGATGTTTAAGTGCTCTTTCCAGAACAGTAAAATCCCACTTTTCCATCAAGCCGGAACAGCGAGCAGCAATGAGAGATCCTATAGTATCCGTAGGAAGCAGTCAGATACGGTTCGAAGGATTTTCTTCCTGCAACAGTGTATATGTCAGAGTAGATGTTCAGAAGGATGCAATAGACGGAGAGTTTCTTGCATCTGGGTGTACAAATGTAGATTTTAATGATCCGATCATCCGTGCATTCAATACAGTCAGCCGATCAGAAAATATGATCATGGGCGTAGGGTATGACCATCTGAAGGTTACCACTCCTATTTCGTCTGTCACAGAAAAAAAAGTCAGCCTGCCTGACAGATGGATCAAAGGACTTGCCAATGTTCAGTATTATTTTTCGCAGATGGAATTTGCATTTCAGCTGAATAAAATTCAGACAATTGAACTTTTTAAAGACCTGCCTTCAGGTGCTGTCAAGTCTGATTATTTTCTTCTGGAGGATATAAATGGATACCGTTTATCCCCAATTTCCAAAGGAAACTCTGTCAGGATCGGCGGTGTTCACAGACTGAACCTGATTCGAACAATGATTCCATTCATTGAATCTATGTCCGTCTATAAAGATCCCGAAGAACAGTCTTCTGCAATCAATCTTCATTTCAAGGATACAAATATGATCTTTGTATTCTCTGCAGGAGTTTACAGAGGATTTTCAGGTGAGGGGAAAAATCTGGACAGTCTGACTTCCGAGATTCCGGAAGAATGGATTATTGGAATCAACAGTCTCTTCAAAACAAATGAAATATTCAATCCCAAAGAACTGGCTCTGGAAAACGGCATCACTGAAAGCACTATGAAAAATGCTTTGGCATCTCTGTATTCGATAGGTCTTCTCGGATTTGATCCCGAAAACAGAAGGCATTATTACAGAAAACTTCCATTTAAACTGAAACGGCTTCTTTCGTTCAATCCTAGAATACTGAAGGCACGAAAAGTTTTGGAAAAAGAAAAAGTGATTATACTGCAGAATGATAAAGGTCTTATTGAAGCAGAAGTAAAAGGATCTTTTGAAGTCACTCACAGAGTCAAAATCGAAGATAACCGTCCACGTTGCACATGTACCTGGTATACAAATCATGAAACGGCGAGAGGACTTTGCAGTCATATTCTTGCGGTAAAGTTACTCCTTCAGTCGGATTGATATCAGAAAAGAAGGTTGCTCAAATTGAAAGGACTCAGAATAATCGTCTTGGAAACAATTTTTACTGTGGGAGCGTCTTCCAAAACCATTGCTCCTGCGTTGTTTTAATTTGACAGCATTGGCCGGCAGGCTCACTGCATCTTTAACTCACCTACACACGAAGTGTGTAAGGTGAGATTATAAATCTGTATATTACATTAAGGAGTTTATTATGAAATCTGTTTTGAAACATTCTGTTATCGTTGGTGCAATTTTTTCCAGTATTGGATGCATCCGTATCGAAACTGGTGAAGTCGGTCTGCGAATCGGTTTTGACAAACAAGTGAAAAATGAAGAGCTGCTTCCTGGTTCCTTCAACCAGACCATCGTCGGCTCTGTGATAACTTTCCCTGTGAAAGAAGTTGCAGTGAAGATTGACGATTTGACGCCGCTCGCAAAAGACAACAGCACAATGAAAGACTTTGATGCTACAATCATTTATAATATCAATCAGTCTCAGGTTGCAGAAATTTACAACAGCAAGAACAAGTCTTTCCATGAAACTCACGACGGTGATATATATCTGATGTACAACTACATTTTCAACTCTGCACGAAATGCGATCTATAAGTCCGCCCGCAAATACGAGGCGCTGGATATGGCCGACAACCGTGCTGCAATGGAGCTGGAAATCAAGGAAACCACCATTAAGACACTGGCGGATGAAAAACTGGACGGAACCATCACCATCTCTCAAGTCTTGATTCGAAACATTACACCTGCTGACAGTATAGTAGCTTCTGCAAATGAACTGGTGAAAGCAAAGAATGAATTAAAGACCGAGGAAATCAAAGTTGCCACTGCCAAAAAGAGAAACGAGTCAATGCAGGCAAATCCTACTATGATTCCTTTGATGAAAGCAGAAGCCGAGGCACAGTATCTTCGTGAACTTCCCTCAGCCATCGCAAACTTTAAAGGACAGACTCTGATTATCGGCGGAGGCGCAGCTCCAGTTGTTCCAGTCGGCGGAAGATAGGATTGTATATTATTTGTTACTACTCAGCCTAACGGCAGCTGCTTCAATACTTTGCGTCGTAGTTACAAATATCCGTTTTTTTAAACTTTTCCCTATAAATTTTCTTACAAAGTATTTTTACTGAGTAGTTGCGATTTCGATATGTTTCTCTGCTTCTTTTTTTGATTCTTCGTAAAGGTTCAGATCAAATGAATTTTCTGCGAGAGTTTCCAGAAGTCTTGTGAAATGGAAATCAGCCTCTGAATCAAAGACCTCGGATTGTCCGACCTCGGATTGTCCGACTTCAGATTGTTCCTGAGTTCGGTAATGGAAATAGGTCTGAGTTTTCTCCATTCTATTATAGAAAAAGGGATTATTCCAAAATCCTGAATTCCTCTTTATTTCCAAGTTTTAAACTTTTCGGCAAAGAAATTCCGGAACTTATAAAAAATAATTCCGAAAAAGAAAACATATCTGCAAAACTGA
>JBPOJG010000297.1:0-1589 GCA_052033835.1 Spirochaetota bacterium | reverse complement strand
CTCGAAATGCACAATCTTGGTTATTTTTATCATGTGTTTAATATTTCATATGAATATCTCGCATGCACTTGTTTCTTTTATTCCTGTTTAATTTCTATTTGAATCGAGTACCATTTCAACATATCCTCATCTCATGCTGTCGTCTTAAACAGATTTATGTCTGATACTTTATTTTTTCATATAGTTTCACCAGTGATGTCACCAGATCCGATGGTGAAGAAACAATCTGATAGTGATTCTGACCAAACATCTGAGGTAAATAATATTTTGCCGTAGCTTCTATTGCCAGTGCATACGAATTGACCTGATTTTGTTTCAGTTCGTGCAATGCCTGTCTGACATCCCGTATGCCGTATTTTCCTTCGTACTTATCGTAATCATTGGGTTTTCCGTCAGAAATCAGTATGACCCATTTATTTTTTGAAGTTCTGGCGTCCAGCAAAGCCCCTGAATGCCTCAGCGCTGTGCCTATTCGAGTGAAGCCGCTGGGCACAACAGAACCAATCCTGTATTTTGCTTTATTCCAGTCATCTTCAAATCCCTTTACGGTTAAATAGGTAGAATAATTGCGCGTTTTGGAATAAAAACACTGAATGGCAAAATCAATATTAAACTCATGAATGATCTCCCCGAACAAAACGGCCACCTGTTTCTCTATATCAATAATCCTGTTTCCGTCCACATAACCATCACTGGATAAACTGATGTCCAGCAACAATAATATAGAAATATCTTTTTCTTTCTTTCTGTTTGAAATATAAATGTTTTCAGAAGGCGTATGTCCCGTATGAACATCGACAAACAAGTCCGTAACACTGTCGATATCAAATTCATCTCCCTGTGTTTGTCTTCTTTGCTGCTGCATTTTATTATTAATGCTGGTCAGCATCTTTCGCAAACCCGCCAATACAGAAGTGTTGGCAGAGATAGTGGCATCATAGAAAGCCGTATTCTTCTCTTGCTGGATTTTAGGATACAGTTTGCAGAAATCTTTCTTGTACATTCTCTTGCTGAAATCCCACTCATCGTAGGCAATGAAATAATCTTCTGATTTGAGAGCATCACTTTCTGATAACGTAGTATTCTCGACAAAATCAGATTGATAAACACTGTGTGAGGTGTCATCTGTCCTGACCGTATATTTCATATTCAATTCATCCAGAGCATCCTGATGCTTTTCGAGTTCGTCATCGCCGTCAAAATCCCTCCAGACGCCGCTGAATTCTTCCGCCGTCTCCACCTTTTCAAAATTGTGTGTCAGGACGTAGTCCTCCTGCTGTTTCTTATCAATTTCCACGCTTACGACTTCCTCTACAGGCTTTGCCTTCAAAATGGTTTTTGCCCTGTTTTCTTCAATGGCTTTCACTTTATCGGTAAAATTCCTGCGTTGAGTTTCATTTTCCGCTTCTTTATCATTTTTCATCCACTTGCCATACAGCCAGGTATAATCGGGTAATGTTTTATCGGGTATTTCACTCGTCAGCTTTTCTTTAAATTCCTTATGCATGGTTTCTGTAACCGGATATTCCAGAAACAGGACCGAAAGGATTTTATCTGCATGCTCTTCCGCTTTTTTTAAAGACAGTTCA
>JBPOJG010000282.1:0-1959 GCA_052033835.1 Spirochaetota bacterium | reverse complement strand
AAGGGACGATAGTCCCTTGAAACCTGTGCGCCCGGCATGTTCGATAACTGGAGGGTGAAAGTCCCTTATGGAGGTTGACTGTACCAACCATTAGCTTAAGACAAGGGTGTCCGTCGTGAGGCGGAATCTGAAGGAAGTCGGCGGCAAAGTTCCGGCTCGATGCATAAGAACCTGATGAGGCAGGGCTGTCTGGATGAGTCTGCGGGTCAAGACGAAATCCGATACGGTCAAGAGGCAGAGCTGTAGATCAGGCGAGTATATGGAATGAAGGTTATCGGTCTTACCCGGGGAGGTCTGTGAATAACAGAAGTCAGCAGAGGTCATAGTAGATGTATTCAGATTGGAATGAATGTCTTACTGTCCATGAGGGCAGTACGGAGAAAGACTCAATGACAGAGCGAAAAGAAACTGAGACATTGAAGGACTGAACGTCAGAAGCGGAGGAAACTGTCAGGCGCTTCGGACTGATTCTTTGAAACCGGAAATAATTAAAACTGCCCGAGGTGATAATGGTGAAGCCAGAAGGAATCGAAGCAGAGGAGGAGGATCAGTCAGGCAGAATGGCAGAGGAGTCCGGCGATATGGAGTATATATGAAAGAGTGTAATATGAACCTGATGGAAGACATCGTGAGCAAGGCAAATCTGATCGAGGCATATAATAAAGTGATCTCGAACAGAGGATCTGCGGGAACGGACGGAGTCACGACGGAAGGATTTAAGGAACAGCTGTTCAGAGAATGGAAAGGAATCAGAGAAAAGCTTCTGTCGGGGAAGTATAAACCCGGGACAATAAGAAGAGTCGAGATTCCGAAACCGGACGGAGGAACAAGGATGCTGGGCATACCGACCGTGCTGGACAGGTTCATACAGCAGGCAGTGCTGCAGAAACTGACACCGATATTTGATCCTGAATTTTCAGAGCACAGTTACGGCTTTCGTCCTGGCAGAAGCGCGCATGATGCAGTAAGACAGGCAAAGAAGTATATAGAAGAGGGATATGAATATGTCGTGGACATAGACCTCGAGAAATTCTTTGACACTGTAAATCATGATATTTTAATGCGTCTGACTGCGGAGAAAGTGCAGGACAGGCGGGTTCTTCATCTGATAGGGAATTACCTGAGAGCAGGCATCATGACGGACGGAGTGTGCATTCCGAATGAAGAAGGCACACCTCAGGGCGGCGTGATAAGTCCTCTTCTGGCAAACATCATGCTGAATGAACTCGACAGGGAACTGGAATCAAGAGGACACCGGTTCTGCCGGTATGCCGACGACTGCAACATATATGTGAAGTCAAGGAAGGCAGGTGAAAGAGTAAAGGCAGGCATGACAGCATTTCTGCATAAGAAACTGAAACTTAAAGTAAACGAAACCAAGAGTGCAGTGGACAAGCCCGGGAACCGGAAATTTCTCGGTTTCAGTTTTGCACGGAGAAAGATACTGCAGATAATCATATCTGTGAAATCTCTGAAGCGTGTGAAAGATAAAATCTGTATACTTACAAATTCCAGATGGAGCATTCCAATGGAAGAACGGATAAAGAAACTGAATCGGTATCTTGTCGGATGGCTGGGATATTATTCATTAAATGATGCTGTATCCCAGATAAAGGATCTTGACAAATGGCTGAGAAGACGCATGCGTCTGTGTCAGTGGCAGGAGTGGAAGAACCCGAAAGCCAGAATCAGAGGATTAATGAGACTGGGACTGAAGGCAGAGGAAGCGATAAGAACAGGCTGTTCAAGGAAAGGAAGCTGGAGAATCAGCAGTTCACCGCTGATTCACAAGGCGATGGGAATCGAATACTGGAAGAATCAGGGACTGGAAATACTCGTTGAAAGATACGAAACATATCGTGAAAGCTGGCGAACCGCCGTATACCGAACGGTACGTACGGTGGTGTGAGAGGACGGAGCGAAAGCTCCTCCTACTCGATCCGGTAGGATTAACTCAGC
>JBPOJG010000041.1:0-16817 GCA_052033835.1 Spirochaetota bacterium | reverse complement strand
CCCTGCATATTCACTCCGACCGGGCCGCTGTAAACGACTGCATCTGCATGTTTAGGTGAAGCTACGCTTCTGAACTGATGTCCTTCGCTGTCGAATACACTGTTGAAACTCGCATTCAGTTCGCATTCCACTGCATTGTTTCCGGAGGCAGCAACTTCTCTGTAGTTGAATCCTCTTTTTCCGGAAAGTTTTCTGAATTTTTTTACATTATCCGGTATTTCGGATTCGACAGGGGTAAAATCGGCGTCAGTAAAACTGACACTGAGGTCGTTTCTGTTCAGAGCAAATACACAGTTGAATCCTGAATTTTTCAGAACATTTTCCCGGCAGATTTCAGTGCAGATTCCGCACTGAAGACATGCACCGTAATTAAACTGTATTTTATTTTCTGAAATAACTCTCACTGCTTTTGTCGGACAGTATGTTTCACAGTCTCTGCACGCAGAACAGTTTTTACTTGCCGGGACAGGAATGCCTCTCGCATTTTTATTTACTGGAGAAGCCTTGTCCAGATTCATTGTATCGTGTTTGGAAAAAAGATTCTTAAGTTCCAGAAGTCCCATTACAGATCCACTCCTACATAACTCAGGTTAAATGATTTATTGTTCAAAGGAAAGTCTCCTATCAGTTCACCTCTGACCGCAAGTTCCAGTGCGTGCCAGTTGAGAACGGAAGGGTCGCGGATATAACTGTCCTGAATCTTTCCTTCTTTGGACAGTAAGAAAGCAATGAGCACAGGTCCTCTCCAGCCTTCCACACTAGAAAAATAAAGACCGGGTTTGAACTCTTTTATTTTTAAAATGGAAAATCCCTGTTCCGGGGATACGCCGACATTCAAGAGAGGCAGTACTTTCATAAGCCATTCACAGCTGTTCTGAAATTCAGCAAATCTGAGATAAAGTCTTGACCATGCATCGCCGGTCAGCTGATCAGAATGTTCTTCATTCCAGAGTGTAAGTCCGGTCTGAGTATAGATCGAATCCGAAAGGCGGAGATCCTGAACTGCACCTGTACATCTTGCCGCCATTCCAATGAATCCGTTTTCATACACCTGTGTTTTGGAAATCAGTCCGCAGTCATGAAGTCTTTCTCTGACTGTAGTGGAATGAAGAGTTCTTCTGACCTCTCTGGAAACACGGTCATACACTTCCCTGATTCTTCCGGAAAGTCTCGTCAGATCCTCTTTTGTAAGATTTCTGTTCACTTTCATCTGTCCCGGAAAAATGGCACTTTTGCCGAACCTGGAGCCAGTCAGTGCTTCCATCACTCCAAGGGGTATTCCTCGGTCGGTGGCACAGATTCCCAGAAGGGGATACCATCCGATATCGCCTGCAATTGCACCGATGTCTCCCACATGTACTGCGATTCTTTCCACTTCCAGAAGAACTTTTCTGAAAAGATTCATATCGTCTGAAATTTTTATTCCTGCAGACTCTTCGAATATTTCTGCCCCTGCAGTCGCATAGGACACAGTAGAATCACTTGCTGTGGATTCAATTACTGGCATAGCTTCGAGTGCAGATCTGTTTTTCAGATAACTGTATACATTTCTTTTCTGGTATCCCAGCCGGATATGGAGCATCTGTATGTATTCACCCGTGACATAAAACCGAAAATGCCCCGGTTCAATAATTCCGGCATGAATCGGCCCAACTGGATGCGAATAACTTCTTTCATCCACAGGCAGCCGCATTTCATGATAGTCCAGGTTTTTCAGAGTCCCGTCAGAATTGATGCATACTGCAAGTTCTCTTTCTCTGTCATTCATGCTTCTGTAATTATCCAGTATGCTGTAATCCTCTTCTGATCCTGAGATGCCGAAACTGTGCCTGAGAACTGCAAGAGGAATTTCAGCGTCTCTTAAAGCAATTTCAATACTGAAACTGTTCAGTTCTTTCATCGAGACCGACGTTGAATTCTGCTCAAAGAGCACAGTTTTTCCGTCAGACTTTTTTCTGAATACACCAGTGATTTTTCTGAATTTTAAAGTTTCAGACATTCCCGAGCCCCTTGTATGCGAACATATAAAAACCGAATATAGAAAGAAGAAAAGCCAGAATAAATACTGCACCTGCGAGAATTGCCCTGACTGTGATTTTTGTTCTGTTTTCGGGCTTGAATCCTCTTGATTCAATATTCATCACCGGAAGAATTTTATATAGCGTAATGGCAAAAAAACAGATCCCTAAGCCCGGCACCAGAGTATACCAGTAATAGGAATGTTTTACCGCGTTTTTCAAAGCCATCATATCGGAAAGAAACATCGGCGATACAGGAAGTGCGAAAGCCATAAACACAGAGGCAAGAAAAAGAATTCTAGATACCGAACTGACTCCTTCGCTCGGACTGATTTCATTCAGAAATCTGCTCGAAATGTCCAGTCGCAGAATACCCATACTGCTGAAGATCAGAGTCTTGATCACAACAAGACTTGTCAGTGCCAGATAGAATATTTCATCCGATGTGTTCAGCCACAGGAATACTCCTATTGCACCGTTGTGGAAAAGAGCTATCATAGATGTTATTCTTCTGATGTCCTTTGCCTGATACAGCGTAAGTATGCTGTATATCATTGTAGCGATTCCCATTACTAAAAGTCCGTGTCTTGCGTTCAGATGAGGGTGCTGCATCAGTATGTCCATCTGGATGATCGGACGAAGTGCAATCGAAACGGATACAGGAATCATGGATGCGAAAAGAGAAGAGATCTGACTCGGGCTTTCGGAATATGTGTCGCTGACCCAGTACTGATTGGGAACAAGTCCGAGTTTGACGGAATATCCGAATACAGCAAGCCAGATTCCGATTTCCACAAAAGAATTCTGCTGTAACGCAATATTATTCATGATAGTTGCTGTATCCATAGTCACTACAGAATGAATTCCGAAAGAGAGTATGATAAGTCCTAAAAACGCAATACCCATTCCGAATGAATTCAGAAGAAGAAATTTCCATGCCACTGCCGTCGACTTTTCATTCTCGCTCATGGAAATCAGAAGTGCACCGAACAGGGTACAGGCTTCGATCAGTACCCACTGAAGTGCCAAGTCGCCTGCAAACCAGGAAAGTATCTGAACTGCCGCAAACAGAATGACAATGACTGACCATTTTGCCACGTTGGCTGTACTTTTTGTAAATGCAAAAAGAATGTTCAGGAAATTGATGAAAAATATCAGGATACTGAATAATGCAAGATACTGAAGATTCATTCTCTGCTCCCGGAAATGTTTTTAAATGTATCCACTTTTTTCTGAAGCACTGCTGCCGCCACTATGACAAGAAACGCATCTGCAAAAGATACAATTTCTGTTCCGAAAGGAAGTCCCTTGTGAAGAATCAGAGTGAGCAGAAACACTCCGTTTTCAAACATCACAAATCCTATGATGAGCACAATCCAGTGCCTGCTTGCAATAAAAGTAAGGATTCCGAGATAGATGAGCAGAATAACATAAATCAGGCCGATCCTGTCAATTTGAACCGGCATATCATGAATGGATCTGCTGATATTTAGGGCTGCAAAAAGACCGATCAGAAAAAGAAAAATGGAAACCTGATAGCCGAATCTCGGCCTTACATGCTCAAAAAGCCTTACCTGCTTGAGATAATAAAAAAGTATATAAGGTGTCAGGAATGTCTTGAACACAAGAATCAGTGCAGTCAGTGCCCAGGCATGAAATTCATAAGGACTGTAGACTTGAAAAACAGGACCGCAGAGAAGGATTCCCTGAACTGAACAGAGAGCAATGACTCTTCCCAGTCTGTTTTCCATAAGTATGATGATCCCGGTCAGGAGCAGCAGAAGATATACAATATCAAAGATCATAATTATTTCCCATCCTCTGAATTTTTCATTTTATTTTTACCAGGGTTCCGAGTATCAGAAGAAACAGAAATGTAAGCCCCATAATTTCAGGGACCCAGTCCCACCTTCTTCTGATGCTTGAAGATTCCCAGTATCCTGTAAGTGTACTCAGGAAAACTGTTCCTGCAAACCCAGCCAGAGTATAGACATATACGGGCAGGTTTTCTGCAAAAGGAAGCTTGGAATGATCCAGTGCAAGCCTGATCAGCAGATAGAGAAGGGCTGCAATTTTGATCTGGTAGGCTGCATCAAATAGAGCCAGTCTTCGCCCCGAGGCTTCGAGAAGCATAGCTTCATGCACCATAGTGAGCTCCAGATGAGTTCTGGGATCGTCAAAAGGAGGTCTTGCAAGTTCGGCAAGAACTGCCACCAGTCCCGCAGAAATGAACAGAATTCCTACAATTACTGATTCCATTGAAAAGTCGAGATTCAGTTTTGACTGTCCAACAAGAATGATCATAATGATTACAGGCTCAGCTGAAACGTACAGAAGAATTTCTCTGGATGTTCCGAGTCCTCCGAATGAAGTGCCTGTCTCCATTGCATAACCTGTCATTGCAATTCTCTGAAGTGCCAGGAAAAAAGGAATGGAGAGCATGACCGGCCATCCGAAAAGGACAGATGCCCAGACAAGAAGTGAAGCGAGAAGTGAAAAGGCCGGTGCATTTTCACAGAATATTCCGGAATAGGGACCGTCTACCGGTCTTTTCTGAAACAGTCTCTGAAAATCATAAAGGTTCTGGAGAAGAGGAGGCCCTTTTCTTCCCTGAGCCCTCGCCCTGATTTTACGGATAATCCCTCCTGCAAAGACAGGAATAATAATAAAACCTAATATCTGCAGAATTATATTGATGATTTTTTCTGTCATAGTCTGAATCCTGAAACACTCTGATACACAAGAAGAACTGCAACGGAAACAAGAAGTGCCGCTGCTGAAAAGAAAAGATAATTTGCAAGGTCGCCCGATTCCAGGATTCTGTTCCAGAATCTGCCCAGGTTGAGGACTGACTTTAGAATTGAAAAGAAACCTCTGTCAATTTTAGACTCACCGTCATCAGTATGCAGGTAGGTTCCCATTGAACGGAACAGCGGGTCGGAAATGACCGAGGCAGGGATGGAAATCTCTGTTCCTCTGTAATTGTTTCCGCAGTCCCAGAGGACTCTGCTTTCCACTTTGTCTTTTTTGACAAAGGCGGCATAAACAGCAGAAATTACGATTACAGCCATTCCCGCAGAGCAGATGTCAAGCATCCATTCTGAAAAGTAGACCGGCACAGAATTTCTGAGAGGTCCGTAAAACAGAAGTCCTGCCCCGAGCACCGGTGTAAATAAAATGATCATATATCCCAAAATATTCAAAGAAAGATTCACTGTTTCCGACTGAATGACAGTTTCGTCTTTTTTAGGTGAAACAGAGAGATTCATGGAAAGATAAAGTTTCATATGGGCGGCTGAACCTGCAGCAAGACCGATTGTAATGAATACGAGAGTCGGAAGAATGATTTCCGATTTGGATACAGGAAGGGAAATGATGACGGATGCCAGATAAAGAAAACTGCATTCTGCGATAAATCCGGGAGAGCCGGGTATTCCTAAGAAACTGAAGGTGCCGGCTGACTTTGCAAGAAAGGAAAGATTGAGTTTTCTTCCGAATCCCTTGCACTCGTCTATCAGTGTACTTCCGGCCTTTTTTGCAATGTAACCGAAGGAAAGAAACTGAAATGTCTTAGATAGACTGTGATGAGCCATTGCAGTGAAGAAAAGAAAAAGAAATGAATTTCCGAGACTTCTCAGTTCAGGGTTCTGCTCCTGTCCCCAGATCTCGGCAGCAAGTACACAGAGCCATAGAAAATTGCTGTTTTCGATTGTACTGTACGCGAGGGATTTTTTTATGTCTGTATTGAAAAATGAAGTGACCCCTCCCATAAAAACCCCAAGCCCTGAAAAAAGAATCAGTATTTCCACATTTTTCAGATCCTGAATCCCTGCAGAGTATTTGCTGAAAAGCAGTATAGGAAGATTGATCATCAGTCCTGAATATGCGGCCGATCCGTGTGCCGGAGGACCGGAATGTGCCGGAGGAAGCCAGAAATGAAGTCCTGAAAATGCAGATTTCAGCATGAGTGCAGCAAGCAGAAAGTAAAAGCCTGTTCTGTCATTGTCAGGCAGAAATATCCACACACAGAGGAGAATCATCGATATGCTGCTTGCCAGGAAAAGATTGACTATGCTTTTGATCGCCTTGTCTGAAAATTCTCCTCCCAGATAGATGAAGATGGCTCCTATCGTGGAAATTTCCCAGAAGAAAAGGAGAAGGAAACTTTTTCCGGAAAGATAGGAACCGGAAAGCCCCAGAAAAAAAATCAGATACCCTGTGAAAATCTTTATCTGATTTTTGTGCTCATATCCTCTTGCATACAGAAGAATGACCGAACCTGCGACTGCCTGCAGTGTCAGTCCGAAGAAAATAGGAAAATCCTCACTCAGTACAGCTTTTCCCTGCTGGAAGAAAATGAAGAGAGGAAGGACAAGTGAAATATTTGTAAGTATATGTATGAAATTCATTCTTACCTTCTGCAATTGAACTCGTTCTTACTTTTTTAAGTCGGCTTCTGTCTGAATACAACTTTTTCATCTTTGAGCTTTTATTTTAAAAAATGAGAAAAAGCTGAAAGAAAAACGGACGTTCCGTTCATTTTCGATACAGTGTATACTGATGACTAAAATAATTCCTCTACTGATTATCCTTCTTTCATTCTGCACAAAAAAGAAGAAACAGTTTCCGCCCGCTCCAGGCATTGCTCAGGCAGGTTATTATCTTTATTACGGACAGTCCCATAAAAATGATACTGTATCTCAGTACAGGGGATGGGGTCCTTCCCTGAATGAAGATGGAAAATTCCTCTGCATTCATTCTGAAACGGATGAATTTATTTCCGGAGAACTGGGTCCTGTTCTGAAAATCTGTGCCGAAAAAAACCAGTTGAATGTTCAAAAGACAGATGAGGTTATTCAGAGCTTCAGAAGGGAGAATGAACTTTACAGACCTTACGGAAGTTTTTTTTCAGGAGGACTGCTTTATGAAATGAGTTATCAGAAACTGAGCGAAATTTCTGAAAGTCTTTCCTTTGAAAATCCAGTCAGAGTTTTTGCCGGAGACAGACTGATGCAGAATGAGATCAGGGAAAGTCTCAATGCAGGAACAGAACTGATCTCAGCCGGAGGCGTTTCTGAAAAAACAGCAGAGACTTCCTATTCCCTTCCGTACTTCAGTCTGATTGAAACGTCGGACTTTATCAGACTTCTGTTTCCTGTTATGTATGGAGGAGGCAGCAGGAAATCTTCAGAATATCTTGTAATTAAAATTCCTTCAGGAAAAAATGAGTCTGAATCAGTGCAGAAATTTTTCAGGACAGTGGAGGAGAAGAACCGGCTTTTCAGTGAGAGCTGCCGAAATGATCAGCTGAAGATCACGGAAGTGATGGGTTCCTCAGATTCTTTTACTAAAAAATTCATCGAAATCAGTGCGTCTGAAGAGGACATTATATGTACTGAAAACATTTCACTGAAGATAAAGGAAGAATCTCAGTCAGTAGTTTTTCCGAATGCATTCATGTTCCCCGGTGCTGTCAAGATTCTCACTGAAAAAGATTCTCCCCTTTACGGAATGGAACTTTCCGGTTTTTCCTGGAAGGAGGTAAAAGATTCAGCTGTCATTTCTCTTTCAAATGGCGGTTTTCGGGATGAATTCAGTCTGAAAGGATCAGTATTTAAATGGGAGGATGAATTTTATTCCAGGAAATCAGGCAGGCATTCCTGCAGTTCAGGAAACAATTTTTACAGGAACAGGAAAATCTGTGCTGATCCCGGATTTCACAGAGAAGGTTACGAAAATTCAGATGAATGCAGTGTTCTGGATTTTCGTCTTTCCGAAATTCAGGCGGACGGGATCAGAAATTCCAGAAGAACGGATATGTACGGAAAATATCTGGAACTTGAGTACAGCGGTGAAAGAGTATGTGATATTTCGGGACTGGAAATCATTACAGATGGAAAGAATATTCCTCTGAGTTTTACTCCCAGACCTGTAAAAAAGGGAGAGATTTTACTGATTCGCAGAGACAGTTATTTCAGAAACAGGGAAAGTCTGATCAGAAGAAATCTCTCCTTTCTGAAATATTCTGCTTCCATTTTTCTGAGATCCTCTTCTGAGGAAAAGATCCTTTTTGGAGGAACAGATTCGGAAACTGTCATTGCTTCCGTTGACAGCAGAGGATCACTGCATTCAGTCATTTTTCATGATAATAAAATGATTCTGCATCCCGAAACGGATGACGGAAATTTTCTTTCAGAATTCAGAAATACGAACAGCGGAAGTCCGGGAGAAAAAAATCCTGCTCCGCTGATTTCTCAGGCGGCAGTATCTGAAATAAATCCTTTCGGATCGTATATGAGTGGAGTATCCGTTTCAGAAGACAGATTCCTTGAACTGAAAGTGGAAAGGCCCGGATCAGCGGAAATCGGGTACGAAAAAAATTCCGTCCCGGGAAAATGGATCTTTTATCTCAGGAATACTGCATACGAGACTCTTTCTTCCGGCCCCCTCGAATGTTTTCCGGAAGTGCTCACTGTCTCTGATCCGGATATAAAAATAACAAAAGAATTAAAAAATATTACACTGAACGGAATAAACTCAGGCGTTCCCGATCTGGAAACGGCTGGAGCAGATGAAAGGACGCCTCAGAAAAAAAGAGCAAGTGCAGTGAACAGTTTCATCAGATCTGTCTGGACAGTATCGGAAAGTTCAGTGAATCTCAGGATGGATGAAAGATGCAGGATGGAAACTGCTGCAAGCCCCGGTACTGAAAATGTATGGAGCAGTTTTCTGAAAAGGGAAAATGATAAGTTCTATATATATTCAGTAAATATGTCCGGAAGTACTGAGATATCCGTTCAGTCCTATTTTCCTGCATCAAATTCAATTCTCTATATACCTCTGCTTTCTGATTCAGGACAGCCTTTTTTCCGTGAAGCAGATGTATCCTCATCCTCTTCTCTTCAGTATCTCAGCATTGCCTCTTCTTCGACTTCCGAAATTCTGAACAGTTCCGGGCTGTATATAGAGGCAGTTTTTCCGAATCCGGAAAATCAGAATGATGAATGGGTGCTTCTCTGCAGTCGAGGAAACTCTTCTGTTTCAGTCATCGGGCTTGAAATTCAGGATGAAAATTCTTCGGATATGCTGATCCCGTATCTGCAGAGATTTATGAGTCTGCCTTCTGAACTGAATACAGCTGAATTCAGTTCAGACTCGGTGATCCGTCCTGGGCAGTGTGCCTATGTTCTTGATCCGGACAGTATTTCTCCCAGGGTAAGACCTTACGGAATTTCTCCGACTCTGATTCTGACTGTAAGCGGTTCATCGAACAGCACAATAGGGAACGGAATCTCAAACGACGAAAACCTTGATCTTTTTCAGAATATTTCCGGTACAAGAATTCATATGCATTCTTACGGAAACAGATTCGACAGAAGCCGGTTTCGAATCAGTGCTGAAAAAAATGAAGCTGTTTTTCTGAAAAAGGACAGATTCGGTTCTTTTGCATCCGATTACAGGAAAGAAAAATGGTTCTGATTTTTTTTCTTCTGAGTACTGCAGTTTTTGCTGAAAGCAGGTTTACCCTCGAAACTTCCGGATTCGGGACAAGAATCCGTGAAGACAGATCTGTTTCAAATCCCAAATCTGAAAACGGATTTTTCCTGATTCCCGGAATTTCCGGAAAGACGGATGCAGAAAAATCTTATTCAGGAGAATTCAGTGCAAGGATTCTTTTCAGAAACGGAAAAACAGATTTCTATTTTTCGGAAAATTCATTTGTAAATGCAGGATTCGGAAAATTTGGTATTTATGCAGGCCGAAAATCATTCAGAGAAAAATTTATTGAGTCCAGATGGACTGACGGAATGGAAGGACTGGGCGGTTATTACAGATTTAATGATAAAATAATATTAAATATATCAGCATTCGACTGGTACAGAGGTTTTCCTTTACTGGAAAATGACATACTGAAAAGAACCCCAGACGCTGAATTTACTTCAGGAAGAAGGCAGAGAAACGGAATTAGAATGTTTTATAATGATGAAAAATTCACTGTGGGATTTTTTCTGCAGTATCTGAATCTCGGAAATTTCGGTCATTCCTCAAGAGATGAAATCAGGAAAAATTCAGGTGATACGGATTATCTCTGGAATGCCGGGGCAGAGGCAGGAGGTAAATGGAATATCATTACAGGATATATCAGGCTTCTTCTGTCGAGAGGCATTGACAAGACGGAATGGAATGAGACCAGAAAGGATAAATCACTTCCGATTTCAGGTGAGGCAGTTGAGGTCGGTGGTGGTATTGATACGGGAGGTTTTCGGATGAATCTGAAGTTTTTTCTTCCTGACACGGACAGAAGAGACAGTGCAGGAAACATCATCGAATCCGGTTTTGTCGGCACAGGAAACGGTCCTGAGCAGTCAGTACTTCTTTTTCAGACTCTCGGTTTTATGCCGTCTGCCTGGGTCACCGAAGAAGGAATGGAGAAAAGGTTCTCCCTTGTCAGAGGCAGAAGAAATTCACTTTTCTCCGGATTTTCTGCAGGATATTCGAGCGGGAATTATCATTATCTTACAGAATTTGACTGCATTCATCCTTATCTCAATTCCTCCTCTTCAGACGGAAAAAGCAGCCTGAAGAGAAGCAGTTTTGAACCCTGGTTCATTGCGGAGGGAGCAGTCTCTGCAGAATATAAGGAAAATGATTTTTTCATGAAAATAAGATACTCACATTTATGGACTCAGAAGAACATATCTGTGACTGGGGATATGATTTCATTTTCGGGAGGATTTCTGTTTTGAGAATACTGACTGTTCTTTCGGCACTTTTCATTTTGTCCTGTTCGGTCAAAAAGAAAAAACTTCCCCTTCAGCAGATTGTTTTTCCTTCTTACAGCACCCGGGCTTTTTTTTCGTATCCGGGGAAATTTGAAGATCCTGTCCGAAAGAGACATGTTCTAGATCATATTCTCTCGACTGTAAGAAATGCAGAAAAAAGTCTGCGGTTTTATGTATATTCATTCAATCATCCTGAAATCATTTCAGAGCTGAAAAAGGCATCTGAGAGAGGCGTCAGAATAGAGATTCAAGGGGACAGAAATACCGACTACAGTCTTCTGAAAAAGAACGGAATATCATACAGGGTCTGGTCTGGTAGCGGAATTCATCATTTAAAAATCATTATTTCAGATGAGAAAAAAATATTTCTAGGCACTGGAAATTTTTCCTATCCGGGGATCACAAATGACTGGAACGGTTTCATCGAGCTTCCTCTGAATAAAAATGAGCATACTCAGCTGATTTCATTTCTGGAAGGAAAAAGTACTGAGCCTTTCTTCAGAACAGGAGGATTTACTTTTATGTTTTCACCGGATAGAGGTGTTCTGATCCAGGACAGAATCATTGAAGAGATAACAAAAGCAGGTCATTCTGTGGATTATCTTGCATTTGATCATTATGATGAGACTGTTTCTTATGCACTGAAGGAAAGAAGCAGCAGTTCTGTCCGAGTCAGAGGAATCTATAATGATCCTGCCGATCCGGAAGGAATTTATCTGAATGAGGAACTTTACGGAATTTCAAGTCAGATACTGAAGGACGGGAACACAGATATAGTGGAAGTGGCTGAATCCGAATTCGGAGCAGGGGGGCTTCTTCATCATAAGACAATCATCATAGACGGGAGACTTCTGATTTCGGGTTCATTCAATTTTTCGACTTCTGCCAGGGATAAGAACAGAGAAATCATTTATTTCACAGAGGATCATGAAACTGTATCGGAATTTACAGCAGAATTTGAAAGAATTTATAAAAGATCCTATATTCTTCCCAAAAAGAATTTTCAGTTTTCCAAAAACGGAAAGGAACTGAAAGTTCTGACTGAAACAGACTCATCCGTGTGTTTTGATGAGGTGCTTAAACCTGGAACAGCGGAAACAGGATTTTTTCCGTTCAGAACAGTCCTTTATTATCCGAATCAGAATTCTGCCTGCATTTCAAAGGCAGGATATGATTCTGTCTCGACAGGTATTTCAAGTTTCAGAAGAGAATTCCCCCTCAGCAGTCTCGAACTCTGGAAGAATTTCAAGTATTCAGAAAGAACAGGAAACAGAGTTTTTTACAGAAATGAAAATTCCTTTCTGAAGGAAATAAGATCTGCATCTGCAGTGCATTTTTCGAATGCTGATTTTTCAGTTTCAGGAAAAGTATTTCTGTATATGAAAGAAGAATTGAATGCAGAACCGACAGAGATTATATACTGGAGTCCTGGAAATGAATTTCGGACTGCATCAGATCCTGTCATCACAGGCAGTAAAATCAGCCTGACTCTGAACATCCCGATGACAGAACGTGACAAGGGTTTTCTTTTTATCGGGACTCCTGAAAAAAATTATTTTGGATGTTTTACTTCATCCGGAACCTCCTCTGATGCTCTTGATTTTATTTCCGTAAAACTGCAGGACAAAAATTATTCTGCCTGTGATACTCTGAACTGAAGATGCCGATATTAGAAAAGTGAATCTTTTCAGAAGAATTTCTTTTTCAGCCATTGTTCTGTTTTCTCTGAACCACTGCATCCCGTACTGGGAAAAACTCCACAGCGTAAGTCTTCAGGATATCCAGAAAAGAGGTGTACTGAAAGCTTATATGGCTTACAGTCAGGACAATTACTTTATCTACAAGGATGAGGAGATGGGTTTTGAATATGAACTTCTGAATCTTTTCGCAAAGGAAATCGGGGTAAAACTGGAAGTGACTCCTGTTCACGATCTGGACATTCTCCCGTATATGCTGAACAGTCAGGACGGCGACATCGTAGCCTCCAACATTGCAGTCACAAAGGAAAGACATAAGGAACTGATTTTCACTGAACATCTGGTATCTGCCAGACAGGTGCTTGTGCAGAAGAAAAAGGAAAAGGCAGCTCCCGGCAAATATGTATCAAATGCAGTTGAACTCATTGGAAAAAAAGTTCATCTCAGAGAAAAGTCCTCTTTTTATTTCAGGATGAAAGATCTGGAAAATGAAATCGGAGGAGACATTGATCTGGCGACTGTTCCCGGAACTGTTTCCAATGAAGAACTCATTGAACAGGTGGCACAGGGCACGGATGTGGACTATACGATTGCGGATGAACCGATTGCTCTCATCAATCAGACCTATTACCCGGATCTTGATGTCAGTATGCCTGTCAGTTTTCCACAGAAGATTGCCTGGGCAGTCAGAAGAAATTCTCCTGAATTTCTGAAAAGAGTCAATCAGTGGATTTATAAAATTAAAGGCGACGGAACACTTCAGGCAATCCGAAAAAAATACTACAAGGATCAGAAGACAGTTTTTTTTGACGACTCCAAGGAAACAACGAAGGAAGAAAAGATCTTTGAAAAGGAAAAGAAGCAGGGAAGAAAACGCATCTCTCCGTATGATGAAACAATCCGTGCAAAGTCAGCCCAGATAGGCTGGGACTGGAGACTTGTTGCTGCAGTGATTTATCAGGAATCAAAATTCAAGCCCAGAGCCAGATCCTGGGTAGGGGCTGCAGGACTTATGCAGATTATGCCGGGAACAGCAGCTGCGATGGGACTTGCCGCAGGTGATATATTTCATCCTGAAAAAAACATACAGGCGGGTGTAAAATATCTCGGTTATCTGGACAACTACTGGAAGAAGGTTCTGCCGAATGCAGAGGAGAGAAAGAAATTTGTTCTGGCTTCCTACAATGCAGGTCAGGGGCACGTAGTCGATGCCAGATCCCTTGCATCCTACCTCGGAAAAAATCCGAGCATCTGGGACGGAAATGCGGCAAGTGCGATGCTTCTTCTTTCCAATCCGGCTTATTTTAATCATTCGGTCGTGAGGCACGGTTACTGCAGAGGAAAAGAGCCTTACGAATATGTAAACATCATCTACAGACAGTATTCATCATACAAAAAAATTACAGAATAATGCACGAAAAAACAGAAAAATTCATCCGGTCTGCAATGCAGGAAGTGAAGGAAAAAAACAGGTTCAGATCTGTATCTGTTCCTAAAGGGATTGACTTTTCCTCAAACGACTATCTGAAACTTTCCGAGAGCAGTGAACTTAAGTCTGCATTTGCAGAGTATGTGGAAAAATATGGGCTGGGATCGGGGGCATCAAGGCTTCTTCGAGGCCACAGGGATGTATTCAGTGAATCGGAGGAAATTTTTTCAAAGTATGTCGGAACAGAAGATTCTCTCTTTCTTGCAAACGGATTTTTGGCAAATTTAGGATTAGCTGATCTTCTGGGGAAATCTTCTCCAGTGTTTTTATGCGACAGACTCAATCATGCCTCCATCCTGGACGGGATCCGTCTTTCGGGAGCTGAAGTGCGGTTTTACAGGCACAATGATATGGATCAGCTCCGTGACCTTCTTGTAAAATACAGAGAGAAAGAAACAATTGTTGTGTCTGAATCCATTTTCAGTATGGAAGGAGATTTTTACAGAAGGGAGGAAATCTCTGCACTGAAAAAGGAATTCAATTTCACTCTGGTGCTCGATGAGGCTCATGCAGTCGGTGTTTACGGTGAAAAGGGACGGGGCCTGAGTTTCGGAACAGATGTCGATTTCAGAGTGTTCACATGCGGAAAGGCATTGGGGCTCGAAGGTGCATTTATATCCTGCAGAAAAGAATGGAAGGAGTATCTTGTAAATGCAATGAGGACTTTCATTTTTTCAACTGCACCGATGCCGGCAGTCGGATACTGTGCCGGCAGATCAGTGCTTATTGCGGAAAAGATGGAAAAGGAAAGAGAGATCATCTATTACAATGCGGATCTTCTCAGAAAAGGACTGAAAGAAGCAGGCTTCAGAACAGGGGATTCAATGTCACAGATCATTCCGGTTCTTCTGGGGGATGAAAAAACGGCACTGCAGTATTCCACTTCTCTGAAAGAAAGCGGGTTTGACATCAGAGCAATTCGGCCGCCTACAGTCAAGGAGAGCCGGCTTCGAATCAGTCTGAATTCCGGAATTCAGACTCAGGATATTCAAAGTCTTCTGGCTGTATTTTCGGATTTGCACAGGAAATAATCATTGACTGAAATTAAATGAGGCTTTCCTTAGTATTGCATCCGGCGAAAACCGTTCGGGAGGAAAAGGTTCTTTTTGTTTACATATATTAATTTAAAAAGAAGTATTCTTATTACTGTGATTGTGCTGCTTCTGGCAGGACTTTACAATATCTGGAGCAAGTCTTCACCTAAATCAAAACTGGAAAGCAGACTTAAGGAAGACAAGATTCTCGTTTTTCAGATCAACGGGTATGAGTCAGGCTTCAAAAAACTCAATTACTGCGTTTTTGCCTTTCTGAACCCTCAGCAGAGAAAGCTTGGACTTTTTTTCGTGAATCCGCTTTTTCGTTTTCCTGATTCAGACAGAAGAATTGAGGACTTAAGTGCACGCGAGTTCAAATCTCAGGTATCCGTTCTCGAACAGATATCAGGACTGAAAATAAATTATGTTATCAATTTAAATCAGAGCGCTTTCAGATCTCTGGCAGACATTCTGGGCGGATTGAATTTTTTTCTGGAACCTCTTCAGCAGAAACAGTTCCAGAATTTCTCCTTCAATCAGGGCGATGCCCTTGTCAGCGGAGAAGAGATTATGGAAATGCTCCGTCTGAAGACAAAGGACGAAACTTCCTATCTGATCCGAATGAATATGCAGGAAAGCCTTACACTGTCGCTTCTGGACAGATTTCATGAGCAGTATTCAGACTTTAAAAAGGAATGGCTTCTGCATCTTCTCAAGACTGCGGATACTGCATTAAAGGAAGAAGATGCTCTGGCTGTTCTGCAGTTCTTGGAAAAAGGTCCTCTGACTGCAGTTCTTTCTGAGCTGCCTGGTGAACTTAAACGGGGAGAAAAACCGGAAGATTTCTATCTTGAATTCAAAAAGGACATTGCCAATCTTGCTTTTGTGAAACTTGCTTCCTACTTGAGTTCAGGGGATTATTCTTTAGGCGAATTTTCCCGAATTGAAATTATCAACAATACGGAAACAAACGGTCTTGCCAAAAATGCAAAGTCAATTGTTAATGAAAAAGGAATGAAAGTTCTTTCGGTAGGAACTGGTTTTCCGGGACTCGGAAGCAAGTCTGTAGTCCTGAACAGATCGGGAAATACTGAGTATGCTGCGAAGCTTGGTAAAATATTGGGAATAAAGGCAGTCAGGTATGTCATTGATAAGGAAACCGGACTGGATGCAACTGTCATTTTAGGAGACGATTTTGAGTCAAAACCAAAAAATTAAAAAAATCATAGAGGCTGCAGGGGAAAAACCTGTCATTTCCAAAAAGAAAAAAACTGCGGCTGTAAAAGCGGCTCCGGACAGGAAAAAGATTCTGAAGATGATTCAGACAGTTTTTAATGAAAAAAAATGCGATGATATTCTTTTTCTGGATCTGGAAAAAGTGAATACATATCTGAGTGTTTTTGCAATCTGCACTGTCGGGAGCACAATCCAGGCCAGAGCCGTTGCCAGGGATCTGGAAAAGACTCTCAAACAGTACAAAATCATTAAATCCAGCAGTGCCGGAAAATCGGAAGGTACCGACAATGGATGGATCTTAATGGATTTGGGAGAAATTATAGTGCATATTATGACGGAAGAAAAACGTTCCTATTACAGTCTGGAAAAACTCTGGGGGGATGCTTCCAAAATCAAAGTCTGACCTTACGGCTGTAGAAGACGGAGGAGCCTGCAAAGAGTCTCTCTCCGCTTTCTTCCTCAATGCAGAGTTCCTCTGAAATGAATCGGTCTTTATCCCCTGAAATATATCCTCTTAAAATTCTTTCCATTGTTCCTGCACTGAATCCGTTTGTATGACT
>JBPOJG010000228.1:0-5252 GCA_052033835.1 Spirochaetota bacterium | reverse complement strand
TCATCTGCGTGTCGCTCGGAACCCTGCCTATCTGAAACACCTTCTTCAGATTCCCATGAACCGCCATCTCTTCGATGTAAGACAGAAGCGACGGCGACTTCAGCGCAAACATCGAATATGCAGACTGCAGCGCGTCACCCAGACTGATTTCTATGTCCTTCTCACTTCGGCCGTCCTGCATATGCCCGAACTGTTCCTTCATAAATCGGATCAGCCCGTCCGAGGTATAATCTTCATCCAGTGGTCTTCCCATACCTCCAATATTCGAAAATCTGCTGCCTGTACAAGTACTTTACGAAAACTTTTCTCCGTTTTCCCCTTTTTACAGGCCTTTTTTACCAAGCGGGAATTACTGGAGAATGTTTCAAAGCTGACAAATGAAATTTCTGGAAATTCAAAATTCCTTCAGGAAATTGCTTATGAAATTGCAGCGATCAGCGATACCTTTAATTATTTCCTGTCTCAAGGCATTTACAAAACATGAGAAAAAAAATCAGAGTTCTGGTTGTGGAAGACTCAATCCTTATCAGAAAAATGCTTTCCGATGTGATTGATTCCGACAGTGAACTCGAAACCTGCGCAACGGCTCCGAATGGAAAAATTGCTCTGGGAAAAATACATTACAACAATCCGGATATACTGACTCTGGATTTGGAAATGCCGGAAATGAACGGGTACGATACGCTCAAAGAAATAAGGAAACAGTATCCGAATCTGCCGGTCATCATTTTGAGTTCAGTAGACAGAAACGGTGCTTCGGGAACGCTTGAATGTCTGCAGATCGGTGCAAATGACTACATTGCAAAACCGGAAGGTTTTTCAGAAAGAAAGGACGTTGATCAGTATCTTCGCGAAAATCTGCTTCCAAAACTGAAACATTTCGGAAGAGACAGAGAGACTGATCGGCCAGTCAGGAAAAAATCCGCTCTCAGTATTCTGGCCAATAAATCTATTGATTATAATAATTTTGATATTATATGCATAGGGGTATCAACCGGAGGAACAACCGTACTGAACAGCATTATTCCCGCTGTTCCTGAAAACTTCCCTCTGCCTATTGTCATTGTTCTTCATATACCCCCCGTTTTTTCAAGAATCATCTCAGAACAGCTGAACGAAAAATCCAAAATCAATGTTTCAGAAATAGCGGACGGTGATGTATTGAAAAGCGGAAATGCATACCTGGCTCCGGGAGATTTTCATACTTTCATACAGAAAAAAAATGATCAGTATGTCTTTGGTCTGGACTCGGGGGAGAAAGTAAATTTCTGCAGACCTTCAGTAGACGTTTTTTTCAAATCAGCTGCAGCAGTCTTCGGGAAAAGGACTCTGGGAATTGTTCTGACTGGAATGGGACATGACGGTCTGAATGGAGCAAAAGAAATCAAGGAAAAGGGAGGCACTGTCATAGTTCAGGATGAAGACAGCAGTGTCGTCTGGGGAATGCCCGGGTCTGTATTTAAGGCAGGACTTGCAGATTTTGTGATGTCGGATGAGGAAATTTCGCTTCTTTTTTCCTTTTCACCGAAAAATGAGGAGTAATTCAGAATGGAACATTTGTATCTTTTTGTTCGACAGTTTCTCTACAAAAATGCAGGCATAGTAATGGAACCGGAAAAGGACTATATTATTGAGCACAGGCTTTCCGCTGCAGTAAAACAGTTCGGATTCAGCTCACTCAATGATTTCCTGCACTGCGCAGCAGAAGAAACTGAGAAATACAGACAGTTCCTGATTGACGAACTCACTACAACAGAAACTTTTTTCTTCAGGGACAGAAATTACTTTGATCTGATACAGAATTATATTATACCCGAAACAATAAAAAAGAATATGAATGAAAAAAAAATCCAGATCTGGTCGGCTGTGTGCGCCTCTGGGCAGGAAGCATACAGCATAAAAATGATTCTGGATGAATTCTTCAAAAACCTGAACGACTGGAAATTTCACATCTACTGCTCGGATATAAACTCGAAAATGCTGGATAAGGCTCAAAGGGGTGAGTATTCCGAAATGGAAATCAGCAGAGGACTTCCGCATGAATATAAAAACAGATACTTTCATGAATATCATGACAAATATATAATAGATAGAAATATTGTAAAAGATATGTATTTCAACAGCATAAATCTGATGGACGAAAACTACAATATCCCGTCAATGGATATAATACTTCTTCGGAATGTCCTTATCTATTTTGACGAGAAAACAAAAAATAAGACAATCAGTAAAGCTGCAGGCAGACTGAAACCAGGCGGATATCTTGTGCTTGGGTCCACTGAATATTTAAAAAATTTTGAAAATGATTTCAGGCAGATCAGAATAAGCAATACGACTGCCTATCAGAAGATTTAAGGAGCAAAGAATATGAAAATACTTGTCATAGATGATACTGGAGCTCAAAGGTTTATCATTAAAAGACTTCTGCAGCAGGAATGCGGTATTGCCGCGTCTGATATAGATGATGCAGAAAACGGAGAGAAAGCACTGGAGAAAGTTGCAGGGACGCAATATGGATTAATTATTGTGGACTGGAATATGCCTGTGATGGACGGTTTTGAATTTCTGAAGGAAATCAGAAAAAACAAAGTAACGACTCCGGTAATTATGGTAACCTCGGAGAATGAAGAATCCAAAAAGGATTCCGCTGTTCAGGCTGGAGCAAATCATTTCCTGACAAAACCCTTCACCGGTTCTGCACTCCTGGAAATCCTCAAAAACTATATTTCAAAATGAAGACTGTTTTTTTTGCCTCGGTTGAAAGCTCAAAAAGGGATGAAATCGAAAATCTCTTCAGAGAGGCAAAATGGGAAATTTCGACTGCGGAAAATATGAAAGAGTCACTTGAGATTATTCAGAAAAAAAGACCTCTAGTCATCATCATTCCGGATTTGGAAGGAGACATAGATGGATATGAAATAATTAAAAATGTTCGAAATATATTTTCGGACAGCTTTTTTATGATTATTGTTCACAATGCGGACTTCTATTCTGCTCAGAAGGCTCATAATGCCGGCGTCTACAGAATATATGAAAAAATTGAAGCTGCAGATATGCTGACTGAAGGAGAAAAGATATTCAATATATACAATCTCAAACTGACCCAGAAAACGATAGAGGAAAACAAAGAAGAAAAGATAAAAGAAAAGTATGAAAGGATGTACTGGAAAGAATCAATGATGCTGAAGTCTGACATTTCAGCTTCTGTGAATCTGGTAAGAACTCTCAGAAATTATTTTGCACAGGCAAATATAGGTGCCCTGATAAGCATGATTAAAGTCGTTCAGGAATCGATTCCGCCTGCGGATGACGGATCAGTAATTCTGGACAAAGAACTGGCCGGAGAAATATTTGAAAGTGCGGATGTAGGTGCCAAAATTCTGGAATCTCTGAACCAATATGTTCATCTGGCAGCAGATGAATGTAATTTTGAGATATGTACCGTTTCCGATTTTTTTGAAATACTTTACAGTTCAGTGGACAGCCTGAAACAGAAGACTGCTGAAAAGAAAACTTCTATCATTCTCGGAACTGGACTTTATCTGAATGCAAATTCCAAAATGAACCTGGATAAAAAAAGAATTCGAGTTGTCATCAATGAACTTTTGATCAATGCACTGAAATTTTCCAAAAAAGACGACAAGGTATATGTAATCCCGGTGGCCACGAGCACACAGATTGGAATTCAGATTATCAATACTGCATATCAGTTCAGAAAAGGTGTCATTGGCATACCTTTGGAATACCAGAAAAAAATATTTGAACCTTTTTTCAAAATGATGGAATATTCAGATACATTTTTCTTTAAGCAGGAAATTACAAGCGGTCTGGGTCTTGGACTGACTCTGGTAAAAAGCATCATCGAAAAACACGGTGCAGGTGTGACAATCACAAATATTACAGATCATTTTGAAAACAAGGATACACCGACAATTAAAGTTATGGCTGAGGTAACCTTTTTGAGAGAACTTTGACTCAAACACTGTGACCGAATAAGTCAAGACAGAGAACTTTAAAAAATATTAGAAAAATCTGATATACCATCAATACTGACATCCGGACAGATGATATTTTCTGAACTTTTTTCAGAAATCAAGTCTAAAGCTTATCAAGAACGGACTGATGGACAATCAAGTCTGGACTGACTGTATTTTTCACTGAGCAGAATATTCTTAAAGGTGTCATTATATGCAATTTTATAAAGAAATTTTGAACTGGCTGGACGGCCTTGAAAAGAATGTACTGCAGGAAGCACTGATCGGCAGATATTCCGATGATCCTGAAGATACAAAGGACAGAAGAATTTACTTCAACCTGAAGGAGCATAGGCCGGTTAATGCAGACTGGCTGCGGGCATTTCGGGAATCAGCAGAACTTCCTTCGCTCCGCTCTCTCAGGGTTGATATGAAACAGGCTGACTGGAACAATGATGTTCTGGAACAGTGCGGCAGAATTTTTCCCAATTTAAAGAAACTGGAACTGAAAATAAAAGGTTCAAAAAACTTCGGTCTCAGTCTGAATTTCATGAATCTGCAGGAACTGGACATTGATCTGAGCCAGAAACCGGACACGGCTGATCTGTCTTTTATAGGCAGTCTTCCTTCACTGGAAACACTCACCTTTAGACATTCAGGAATCATTCCGATTGATACAGTCTCCATAACTGAACTTCTTCTCAGCTCTACGAATCTGAAAAAGATAAGTCTGTATTTCAAAGGCTCGTGGCAGGCAGCTGAAAAAATTTTCGAAGGACTGAAGAGAAAGAATGTTCAAGCACTTCCTTTTCTGACTGCATTGAATTCTTTCCAGGAAATAAGCGGATGGCACATTTCAGAAAGATCTGAACAGCAGAGATCGGACGACGGGAATTCACTGAAAAGACTTCTGGAATTCAACGCAGATATTGATCTTGATTCCGTAATTGCTGTCTGCTCAGACAGAGAAAAATTCACTTCTTTCGCAGAGCATTTTAATAAGAAGACTGATCATCTGCATCTGGACGGAACTGTGCACAGCTTCATTCTGGAGGAACCTGATCTTCTCAGGAATTTCACCAAGCTGAGTTCCTTGAGAGTATTTCATACAGGCAGTCTGACAACGGAAAATTTTCAGAAGATCTGCGATATGCTTCCGAACCTCACTGTTCTAACTCTGATCAACAACCATAATCCTGGATTCAAATCTCTCAGTTTCAGATCGAATACATTGAAGGAGCTGTATCTCACTCATTTCCACAGACTGGAGACATTTGA
>JBPOJG010000066.1:0-14504 GCA_052033835.1 Spirochaetota bacterium | reverse complement strand
ACTGGCTAAAACGCCGGGATGGCTTCGGGGAGAATCGAACTCCCGACACAAGGATTTTCAGTCCTCTGCTCTACCAACTGAGCTACAAAGCCTCGGCAAGATCCAAATTATTTAGACCCGTTTTACTGTCAACTGATTAAAGAGTTTTATGAGTCCCGTCACAATACGGTCCATTTTTAGTATGTTTGCATCCGCAGAGGTAAGCTGTCTCAGATTTTTCGCATTTGAAAATGACAGGTTTCATCCCTGTTTCTTTTTTAGAATGAGATCCGTCACAAAACGGCTGTTTTTCTGAATAACCGCAACTGCACCAGGCTTTTTTATCACCTTCTTTCAATTCTGTTTCGTAAGGACTTTTTTGAGCTATCTTTGGAATTTCCATTCTGTAATCTCCTGTGAAGCTAACAGTTTCAGTTCAAACTATTCTGTCACTTCTTTTTTGATTGATCCGTAAAAACCTGTGAGGAACAGACAAATCCCGTATTTTGCTATTTTACACAACGGAAATTCTTTTTCTTAACACGGTAATCATTTTCAACGTCTCCGTCCTTCAAGGAAAATACCAGACCAAGTTCTGCAGTATTTCCGTCATCGGATGCCCACACATCGCAGTTCTGATCCGAGCAGCTCAGAACTTCCTTAATTTTTTCCGAGTATATCTTCTGCAGCTCAAGTTTCGAAGGAAGTCTGAACCCTACTTTCCTGCAGATTTTCTGCGCACTGAAAAAATCAGAAGCATCCTGAATGGCAGTCCATTTGCCGTACTGTGTATCAATCAGATTTGAAAATATTTTTTCCATTGAATTCAGACTCAAATTGTCCGGTTCACATTTCTTTAAGGAGTGAATCGATTCAGAACCGGACTGACCGGCGACAGCTGAGTTTTCAACGGGAAATTTTCTCTCATAAAGAGTCACATCAGACTTGACTGTCAGAAAAATTTTTGCATCACTTTTAGTCCTGTCTCTGAAACGGAACATATAACTGCCCGGAGGAAAAGTTTCATGAATTGGAGTTTTTTTCAGACCGTAAAATTCGGCCTTGTTCCATGTTTCATCAGTGGAAAAAATTTCGATTTCATCTCCTTTTTCCGATGAAAGAATTTTCACATTTTTAGGATCAATGAGTGAAACTTCTTTCATTGCAATATTTTCTTTTTCATTGAATTCCACTGATACTGTCTTTTCAGTCAGTCCTTCTTTCCTTACTTTTAAATCTATTTTATTCTGAGAAATATTTTTCAGAATAAAAGGTGTATTTCCCAGAAGTTCACCTTTATCCGAAAAGACCTGCGCAGTCCTCGGATCGCTTACGATGACAGCGGTATTTGAAGACAGCTTTGAACACTGCAGAAAGGGAATGACAATCAGAATCATTAAAATACGGTTCAGAAAAAAGCCTCTGACGATGATTGAACGGAACAAAATAATATCTTTTATGAGGATCATATCGGTGTAACATTTTCCCTGTATTCCCAGTTCAGTAAAGCAGATTCTCTTTTTTCGATTTAGAATTCTTGAATTTTCAGTAATGAAATAAATACTAGTTTCATGAGCAGAACAAAAGCAAAAGAAATGATTAATCTTCCTCAGTACCTGATAGAAGAACAGATAAAGATCCCTCATGCAACCGGGGACTTTACTGCACTGATGAGTCAGCTGGTCTATGTTGCAAAAATTATTTCGAGAGACGTCAGAAAAGCAGGACTTCTCGACAATGTACTCGGATCCACTGAAGACACAAATGTTCAGGGTGAAACTAGAATGAAGCTCGACGAGTATGCAAACCAGCTTCTGATCGATGCAATGAAAATTTCCGGGCATCTCTGCGTGATGGCCAGTGAGGAAAACGACGGAATCATCAGTATTCCTACCAGCTACCATCTTGGAAAATATACCCTTGCTTTTGATCCTCTGGACGGTTCTTCCAACATTGATACAAATGTCTCGATCGGGACAATTTTCTCAATTCATCTGAGAAAGACTCCCGCGGGTTCTCCGGGAACAGAAGAAGATCTGCTTCAGCCAGGAAAACTTCAAAGATGTGCGGGATACATATTATATGGATCATCTACTATGATGGTATTTACAATGGGACACGGAGTTGTCGGATTTACACTTGATCCCTCCTGCGGAGAATTTCTGCTTTCCCATCCGGACATCAAAATTCCGGACAACGGAGATATTTATTCTGTCAACGAGGGAAACTTTGAATTCTGGTCAAATGAATTCAAGACTTACATTAAGACTGTCAAATCGATAGCAGACAATCACAAACCGAAAACAGCCCGTTACATAGGTTCTCTTGTAGCAGATTTTCACAGAAATCTTCTGAAAGGCGGAATCTTTCTCTATCCTGAAGATACGAAATCAGAAAAGTATCCTAAAGGGAAGCTCCGACTTCTTTATGAAGCTGCTCCGATGGCATTTATTGCAGAACAGGCAGGCGGACTGGCAGTCACATCCTCAGGTGAAAGAATTCTCGATATGCATCCGGAAGAACTTCATGAAAGAACAACTCTCATTACAGGAAGCAGAAAGGAAGTGGAGTACTTTCTGAAAATTACCGGGAAAAAATGATCCGATCATAAATTTCATTCTGCCGATGCATAAAAAGATAATATATTTTTTTCTAATTATACTTTCGGCAGGATGCCTGATCTCAAGAAAAATTCTCTTTTATCCTGTCGGTTCATCGGGCTTTCCTCAGATTCGAGGAAAGCTCATCACTGCTGACAACGGGAGACGCAAAGTCTATTCCTATTTCACTAGAGGAAACAATAAGCTGATTGTTCTTTTTCACGGACAGCATGGAACAATGAGCAGCTTTGTCCCTTGGGCCGCAGCATTTTCTTCTCTACCTGCAGCAGAGATGGCATTGAGAAAAATAGGTCAGAGACTGATCCTGTTTGCTCCCTACACTTCCATCCCTGATGTCGCAAGCTTCCGATATGTGAGAATACTCCCCTATTTACTGATCTTTGACAGGTTTCCAACTGCATCGAAGGCTGAAAACATAAAGACCAAAACACTGATATTTCATTGCACTGGGGATAATGCCGTTCCCTTCAAAATGAGTGAGGAACTGCAGAAAAAATTTTCAAATGTCAGACTCATTAAAATCTCGGGCGGGAATCATGCAATCTTCAGATTCCTGAACAGTGACCACTGGAATGAAATCAGTAGATTCATTCAGTGACTCAGACTGGATAAAAGACTGGTCAGACTTATCCGGCTGCTGGCGTAATTACAGCAGCGGCTTTCAATGTTGCGATGTCAATTTTCTGCATCTTCATCATTGCTTCCGTGGAGCTTTTTGCCTTTTCCGGATCTTTGTGAAAAATGAGTTCCAGAAGAATTTTTGGCGTAACCTGCCACCACATTCCGAATCTGTCTTGAAGCCATCCGCACATACTTTCCTTGCCTCCGTCTGCAAGCAGTGCGTTCCAGTAGTAATCAACTTCCTCCTGGGTTTCCACGCTGATCATAAATGATACCCCCCAGCTGAACTCAAAACCGGGTCCGCCGTTATAGGCAAAAAATTTCTGACCGTTCAGAATGAATTCAGCCTGCTTAGAGTCAGCTTTGATTATTTTGGAATTTCTGAAAATTGAAACATAAAACTTTGCCGCTTCTTCTGTATTCGCATTGAACATAAGAAACGGTGTAATGCTGTGAACCGGTGCATTTCTAAATTCAATTTTCACATTGTCTCTTTCCGATTTTGCAGAACTGCCTTTCTTCGCTGATTCTTTCATTTTCTTCTCCTCTTGCCTGCAGCGCGACCTGCCAGGAAGCTGTACAGCCAATATTACAAGACTGTACTCCGGATAAAAATCAACCGCAAATAGAGCCAGGTGTCAGAAAAATATGACTGCAGATTTTTTTCTAATTCTGCAGGGGGACTCTGTAAAAAGAACTACTTATATCCCAGATAAGGTGAAAGCCATCTTTCTGCTTCCTCAATACTCATTTTCTTTCTCTCAGCATAATCAGAAATCTGATCCTTCGCAATTTTGCCGATCGCAAAGTACTTGGAATCCGGATGAGAAAAATAGAGTCCGCTCACAGAAGATGCAGGGCTCATTGCGCAGTTTTCAGTCAGTGTGACTCCTGCATTTTTCTCAGAAGAAAGAATACTGAACAGTGTCCTCTTTTCAGTGTGCTCAGGACAGGCTGGATAACCCGGTGCCGGTCTGATCCCTCTGTATTTTTCTCTAATTAATTCTTCATTAGACAGATTCTCATTTTTTCCGAAACCCCATAGAATTCTGGCTTCTCTGTGCATATATTCTGCCAAAGCTTCTGCAAATCTGTCTCCGAGAGCTTTCACAAGAATGGAATTATAATCATCTCCTTTCTTTTCATACTCTGAAGCAAGATCATCCACTTCCCTTCCGGAAGTTACAGTGAAACCGCCGATATAGTCTTCATGTCCTTCCGGTGCTATATAATCGGATAGACTGTAATTATACTCACCCTGTTCTTTCGGCATCTGCTGGCGGAGCATTCTGAATACCGCAGTAGGCTCTCTGTCGCCTTTTTTCGCGAATACAAGAATATCGTCATCCTTTCTTGCGGCAGGGAAAAAACCGATGACTGCTCTCAGGCGGAACTTCTTTTCTGTTATGATCATTTTCAGAAGAGTCTGTGCATTTGCAAAAAGCTCCTTTGATTCCTTTCCTACAACCTCATCTTCGAGAATCTCAGGATATCTTCCTCGAAGTTCCCAGGCATGAAAGAAAGGCGACCAGTCAATCAGGCTGCTCACTTCTTCCAGGGATATATTATCATATATTTTAATGCCCGTAAATTCCGGAACAGGCGGCTTGTAGGAATTCCAGTCTGTCTGAAAACGGTTTCTTCTGGCATCGGAAATGGAAAGAAGGTTTCTGTCCTTTTTGTTCTTTTCATACTGGAGTCGCAGTTTTTCCTGTGCTTCCTCATTGGCTTTTTTGAAACTTGCAGAATTGTCTGCACTCAGAAGACTCGAAAGAACACCCACCACCCTTGATGCATCAATCACATGAGTGACAGCTCCGTTCGGATACTCAGGTGCAATTTTAACTGCTGTGTGTGCAGGACTGGTCGTTGCCCCTCCGATGAGAAGAGGGATATTCATTCCTCTCGTCTTCATTTCTTTGGCTACATAACACATTTCGTCGAGAGAAGGAGTGATGAGTCCGGAAAGCCCGATTGCCTTCACTTTCAGCTTTTCTGCCTCATTCAGAATTGTCTCGCAGGGAGTCATGACGCCCAGATCAATTACATCATAATTATTACATGCAAGCACAACTGCAACAATGTTCTTTCCGATATCGTGAACATCACCCTTTACTGTTGCAATCAGAAACTTGTCTCTTTCCTTTTCATTTTCAGTCTTATTCGCCTCCATAAACGGAAGAAGATATGCAACTGCTTTTTTCATGACTCTGGCACTTTTTACAACCTGAGGAAGAAACATTTTTCCTGCTCCGAAAAGATCTCCTACCACTTTCATCCCGTCCATCAGAGGACCTTCTATGACTTCGAGAGGTTTCGAAAATTTCTTTCTTGTCTCTTCGGTATCCTCATCAATGTAGTCAGTGATTCCTTTGACCAGAGCATACTTCAGTCTTTCTTCCGGAGGACTGTTTCTCCAGGCTGCTTCCTTTTCTTTTGTTTCAACATCATCCTTCTTATAACTTTCAGCATAAGAAATCAGCCTTTCAGCCGCATCCGGTCTTCTGTTCAGAATGACATCTTCAGTGAGTTCCAGAAGATCCTTCGGGATTTCCTCATACACTGTAAGCATACCGGCATTTACTATGGCCATATCGAGGCCGGCTCTGATTGCATGATAAAGAAATACAGAATGCATCGCTTCACGGATAGGATTGTTTCCTCGGAATGAGAAGGAAATATTACTCACTCCCCCGCTCACTCCTGCCTTTGGACATAACTGTTTGATTTCACGGACTGCTTCAATAAAATCTACTGCATAATTATTGTGCTCTTCAATTCCTGTAGCTACTGTAAGAATATTCGGATCAAATATGATGTCCTCAGGAGGGAATCCTATTTTATCCACGAGCAGATCATATGCCCTTTTACAGATTCTGACCTTGTCGTCCTTTGTCGCTGCCTGACCCTTTTCATCGAATGCCATTACGATCACGGAAGCTCCGTATTTCTGCAGAAGTCTTGCCTGATCGAGAAACTTGGATTCCCCTTCCTTCAGACTGATGGAATTGACAATTGCCTTTCCCTGAATGCATTTGAGTCCAGCCTCTAGAACTGTCCATTTTGAACTGTCGAGCATGAACGGAACACGGCTGATGTCCGGTTCGGCTGCAATCAGATTGAGAAATTTCACCATCGAAGCTTCCCCGTCAAGCAGAGCTTCATCGAAATTGATGTCAATGATGTTTGCACCCGCTTCTACCTGCTGGGCTGCCACCTGAACTGCTTCTTCAAAATTTCCATCCAGAATCAGCTTTTTGAACTTCGGTGAGCCTGTGACGTTGGTTCTTTCGCCGATCATAATGAATCCCTTGTCGGAAGTCAGATTCAGAGGTTCCAGTCCGGACAGTTTAGTGACAGAATCCGCCTCCTTCAGAACAGGTTTCCTCGGTTTCACATTTTTTACAGTCTGGGCAATATGGCGTATATGTTCAGGAGTTGTACCGCAGCATCCTCCTGCAATGTTCAGCCAGCCGGATGCAGCAAATTCATGAATGGTTTCTGCCAGATCTTCAGGTGTTTCATCGTATCCTCCGAAAGCATTCGGAAGTCCTGCATTGGGATAGCAGCTGATTTTAAATTCAGAGACTCTGGAAAGTTCCTGAATATAAGGTCTCATATCTTTTGCACCGAGAGCACAGTTGATGCCCACGGACAATGGATGAACATGCCGAATCGAATTGTAGAAAGCCTCTGCAGTCTGACCGGAAAGTGTTCTTCCTGAAGCGTCGGTGATGGTGACAGAAATGGAAACAGGAAGTCTTGTATTGGAATCCTGGAAATATTTTTCAATTGCAAAAATACATGCCTTTACGTTCAGTGTGTCAAATACAGTTTCCGGAAGCAGAAGATCCACTCCTTCTTCACATAAGATTTTCACCTGCTCATAGTAGGCATCTACCAGTTCATCGAAACTGACTGCCCTGAATCCGGGATTGTTCACATCGGGGGACATGGATGCTGTTCTGTTTGTAGGCCCGATTGCACCTGCAATGAAGCAGTCCCGCTCGGGGAATTTCTCTTTCAGTCTCTGAACAGCTTTTTTTGCACATCGGACACCCTGCCGATTCAAATCTCCCACAAGATGCTCAAGGGAATAATCTGCCTGTGCAATTACAGTCGAACTGAAAGTATTCGTTTCAATGATGTCTGCACCTGCTTCGAGAAATTTATAGTGCAGTTCTTCAATGATATCCGGCCTTGTTATGTTCAGAAGATCATTGTTTCCCTTCAGTGCCTTTCCATGTTTCGCAAGGGAAGCATTTCTGAAATCGTCTTCTCCTAGACCGTATGTCTGAATCATAGTGCCCATTGCACCGTCGAGAACTAGAATTCTCTCTTCCATCAGAGAGATCAGTTTTTTTGAATTTGCAGGATATTCCGTGTTCATTTTTTCCTTCCTTTCTCGCCTTTACAGGGAGCAGAGAATCTTTGTTCTCCTGATTGCCATTTTCACTGATTGTATATTCAATTATTATATGTACGTTTAACTTACAGGATATATTGAAATTGCCGAATTAATGATTCAGATACCGGTAATATATCCGTATTCAGGACTTTATACATTTCTCACCTTTAAGAGGTTTCTTCTGAACGGAAATCACAGGATACAGAGGAGCATTTTCTCTGTTGAATTTTGTCCAGTGCTTCAGTTCTGAAGGAAGATCATAGTCAGGAAATACTGCATCCACCGGGCATTCAGAAACACAGGCATTGCAGTTGATGCAGGAATCTGCATCTATGAGAAGCATATCCGGGCCTTCCCGAAATGCTTCAACAGGACAGACTGCTGCACAGTAAGTATACTTACAGTCTCTGCAGTTTTCAGTTACTACATATGCCATAATGATTTTTCCTTTATGAGAAATGCTCGAGACCCAAATTTACAGGCGGAGACGTTTCGGACTCGAAGTAATGCTGACACTCCGCGAACCCCGCGCCTCCGCGTGATATATTCAATCTGAACAGTTCCTGCAGAATCCCTTTCTCTGAATTCTCAGTATCTGTAATGCTCTGGCTTGAAAGGACCTTCAACAGGCACACCGAGATATTCAGCCTGATCTTTAGTCAGCTTTGTCAGTCTTACCCCAAGCTGTTCAAGATGCAGTGCTGCCACTTTTTCATCCAGTTTCTTAGGAAGTCTGTATACTCCCACTTCATACTTCTTAGTATAGAGCTCAATCTGAGCCAGAACCTGGTTTGTAAATGAATTGGACATTACAAAAGAAGGATGTCCTGTAGCACATCCAAGATTCACAAGTCTTCCTTCTGCAAGAATGATCAGTGATTTTCCGTCAGGGAAAATATATTTGTCCACCTGAGGTTTGATGTTCACAATCTTGATTCCTGGAAATGCATTGAGTCTTGCCATCTGGATTTCTGTATCAAAATGACCGATATTGCAGAGAATTGCACCGTCTTTCATACTCTGCATATGTTCGAGAGTGACAATATCGTTGTTCCCTGTTGTAGTGACTACTAGATCTGCCTTGTCAATCACATCTTCCATCAGAAGTACCTGATATCCTTCCATGGAAGCCTGAAGAGCGCAGATAGGATCAATCTCAGTCACGATCACACGGCATCCGAATGCACGGAGAGATGCAGCAGATCCCTTTCCTACGTCGCCATATCCTGCGACGATAGCCATTTTACCGGCAAGCATGACGTCAGTAGCACGTTTGATTCCGTCAGTGAGAGATTCACGGCATCCGTAAAGATTGTCGAATTTGGATTTTGTGACAGAGTCATTTACGTTGATTGCAGGAATTTTCAGCTGTCCGGCTTTCAGCATCTTGTTCAGCTGATTGACTCCTGTAGTCGTTTCTTCAGAAACACCTTTGATGTCTTTCAGAAGTTCGGGAAATTTTGTATGGATATAATGAGTCAGGTCTCCCCCGTCATCCAGGATCATATTAGGTCCTTTTCCGTCAGCGAACTTTATTGTCTGCTCTGTACACCACCAGTATTCTTCTTCAGTTTCGCCTTTCCATGCAAATACAGGAGTTCCTGTTTCTGCGATGGCCGCTGCTGCATGATCCTGTGTAGAAAAAATATTGCATGATGCCCATCTGACTTCAGCACCGAGTTCAACCAGAGTTTCGATCAATACTGCAGTCTGAATAGTCATATGCAGAGAGCCTGCAATTCTTGCACCTGCAAGAGGTTTTTTTCCTTTATATTCCTTGCGGAGTGCCATCAGTCCAGGCATTTCCTTTTCTGCGAGAATGATTTCCTCTCTTCCCCATTTGGCAAGAGTGATATCCTTCACCTTATAATCTTGAGTTTTTGTTGCGGACATGATGTCCTCCTTTTCCTGCTTTTACTGTAATTATTTTAAAATCCGTGTCTGTGTCAGTGACATCCATTTTTTCCACTGTGAATCCTGCCTGCAGAAGCCATTCTTTCAGAAGCTCAGGTTCAAATCCGAGCCAGAGATCTGCAAATCTGTCTCTCATGAATTCCCTGTCATGTTTCATGAGATCTACAATACAAAGTATCCCTTTATATTTTAAAACCCTTGCCGCTTCCTGAAGAGCAAGTGCCGGATTGGAAACATGATGAAGCACCATCGAAGCGACGACAGTGTCTGCACTTTCAGTCTTCAGAGGAATCCTGTCTGCATTTCCTACCTGGAAGCTGATCTTTTTCTGCCCCTTGAAAAGTTCCTTGGACGACTCTATCATTTTTTCTGAACTGTCAAAGCCGATGATCTTCTCAGATCTTTTCTGAAGATGTCTGATCATTGTTCCGGGGCCGCATCCCAGATCGACAAGAAGACCTGATGATTTGGGAACAAGAGACAGTATCCTTTCTGCATATACATCGGGACTCAGAACTTCCTTCTGCACCTTTTCCCAGCTGCTTCCTACCCGGTTGAAAAACTCATCTCTTTTTTCCGCTCTCTCTTTCAGAATATTCTGAACCTTAGCTTCGTCATTGAATCCTGAAGATACTGTTTCTTTGTACTGCATAATCAGATCTGAAAGTTTTGCAGGGAAACTGCTCTTTTCGGCCACAGTCCTGTAGTAGACCCAGGTCCCTTCTCTCTGTGCAGAAAGAATCCCGGCATCCGAAAGAATCTTCAGATGTCTCGAAACCCGAGACTGCCCCATGGAAAGAACCTTGACAATTTCATTTACACTGAGAGCGGAATAGGACAGAATATGGACGATCCGCAGTCTTGTCCCGTCAGAGACAGCCTTGAGTGCATTCAGGATCTTTCTGGATTCGTCCTTTTCCATATATACTGATAACCATATATCAAGATATCTTGATATATGCAAGAACTTTTTTGCATATTCTGAAGATAAGAGATTCTCGAGTAAAAATTTAAATTTGACAGTCTGACTGCTGCTCCAATGATTGAGGAGAAACAGATATGGAAAACTTAAATACGAATCCTTTTTTTTATGATTCCATTCCGGAGGAATCGGAGAAAGACAGAAGAGCTTATCAGGAAGTACTCAGAAAAATGAGTGTCTCCGAAAAATTCAACAAAGTAATGGAATTGAATGAAATGACCAGATCCATATTCAGGCAGGGTCTTCGAAAACGTTTTCCGGAAAAGTCCGACAAAGAAATTCATTCACTGTTTTTAGAAAGGCTTGCGAGATGTCACAATTCGAATTACTGAAGAAAGCAGTTGATTTTCTGAACAGCACCGGCACTCCCTATATGCTGACAGGTTCAATCGTATCGAGTTTTCAAGGAGAACCGCGGTCTACACATGATATTGATATGATGATCCAATTGTCAGAAACATCAGCAGATGCACTGATCCGGGAATTTTCAGGTTCCGAGTATTATTTGGACAGAGAAACAGTTTTGGACCGACTAAAGCACAATAAACTGTTCAATCTGCTGAATACTCTGACAGGAGATAAAATTGATTTTTACCCGCTACCTCAGAACGATTATGAACTTGCAAGATTCAGCCGGAAAATTCAGGAAGAAATCAACGGACTGAAAGTCTGGGTTACAACTCCTGAGGACACTGTCATTTCCAAACTTCGCTGGTGCAGACTGAGCGGCGGAAGCGAAAAACAGTTCAAAGATGCTCTGCGCGTTTTTGAACTGCAGTATGATATTTTAGATATATCCTATATTCAAGGCTGGGTAAAAGAACTCGGCCTCAAGGATCTTTACAGGAGACTGGAAACAGAACGCCTGGTCTTATGATTCCTTTCCTGCTCCTGCAGTTTTTACTTTATCCTTCTGAATCAGTTCATAAAGATCTTCAGTGAATCTGATCAGACCGGGATAAAATACTTCAGGAGAGGTTTCTGACTGAATCAGAATATCCTTCTCGCTGACTGAAAAGAGCCTGTAATATGTATATTTATATTCAACATACATATTATAATAAAGGAGGTTCAATTTTCTGTCGTACACATAAAACCTGAGACTGGTTCTTATTTTTTCATCTAAGGGAAAAAGACCTAATGTATAAAAAGACAGGATCCCTTTCATGATGGTTTCCCAGGTAATAATTCTCCCGGAGTCAGGCAGACCAATGATAAATAAGTCAGCATTCGATTTTTTCAATTTCACATCAGCACTCTGTTTCTGATTTTCCGAAAATAAAAGCATTTTCTGCAGATAAGCGAAGGAATAATGACCGTAAAGTTCGTAATTCCGCTCTATGAATTCACGAAGATTCACCCTTTTGACAGATGCCGCCTCAGTCTTTAATTTAAGTCCATTCAATTCAGCTGAATACTTCAGTTCAGACGAGAGATTATTCTGAAAATCCGGCACTGGAACTCCATAAACTGGCGAATATCTTGACCTGTAATGAAGATGCGGCCGGTCAATTCTTCCCAAATCCATTTTACTGCTCATAAAAAGCTGCATTTTCAGAAGATTTCTATCATTGCTAAAATCAAATTCAGAAGGATCATCTATCTCTTTCATAGGCATCATGGCCAGGAAAAGTATTTTCTTTCCTTTGAGAAATTGCACTTTGTCCTCAACCCCTTGAGATGCAGAGTATATTTCAGTCCGAAGATACCTTCTGCATCCTGCACTGAGGGCCAGAATCATAAAAAACATTACAGTCTTTTTCATATCCCCTATGATACCCGGACATTTCGGGAATGCAATAAAGGGTACCCCTAGATGCGGGAACTACCTAAGAGCTCATTTTTTTCAGAAAGTCCTCCTGGATTCTCGACTCAATCGCTCTTCTGGATCTGCAGGATCTGACTGTCTCGAAAGCCCTTTTCCAGCTGAACTTATAATGATGAATTAAATAAGCCCCTGCCATAAGCCCCGATCTGCCGAGTCCCCCGACACAGTGAATCAGAAGATTTCCTTCCGAAAGAACTTTATCCATCCATTCAAGAACAGGCAGAGCTGATTCCATCGTAGGCACTGCCTGATCGAGTATCGGAAAGAATCTGCATTCAAGACCCGCACTGCTGTAATTTTCGAGAAGATCAGATACTCCGTAATATTCCAGTTCGTCCCTTGTCACAAGTGTCAGCACATACTTGATACCGTGCTCTTTGACTGTTGTTATGTCGGCATCAATATCTCTGTCTCTGTCCTTACGTCCAGGCAGAATGGTAAGTCCCATCTTTCCTGCTTCTTTCCTTTCGGGAAATTCAATCCAGTCGATTCTAAGCTTCCCTGAAGCACGAAGCACACGGCCGATTTTCTCGGAAAGCCTTGCGCCGGAATACAGTGCGAGCTTTTTCTGCCAGAGACTGCTTTCATCGAAGGAAAGAGTATGCATTGCATATCTCATAAGCCCTGTGTAAAGCTGATACGGATCTCTGTCAGTTTCAATCAGTTCAGGATAATAACTTCTGAGAACGGAAACTGTATCAAATGCCTTGATGATCCTGTCGGTGTTCAGTCGGTCTCTCAGAGACTTCTCGGGCATCATCCAGAGATCAGGCACATCAATCAGCGCATCAATCAGAAGAACTGCCTCATGAAATTCGTCTTCAGATTCAATTTTCATAAAAATATATACAATATCGTTTTCCAGTTTCAGAAGATCCTTCAGAATATGACCTTCATGGGTGTGGAAAAAGTCTATGATCCAGATGTTCTCCAGAGAATCCACGATGATGTTTGCTCCGTTCAGATCCCCGTGGACATAGGATACAAACCTTGGAACAGAGGTTCTTTCCTTCAGGGTCTTCAGATCATTTTCATAGAATCTGCATACATTCGGAATCTTATGACCGTGCAGATCAATGAAGTCTCCGGAAGGTTCAGATCCCAGAATCTTAGTCACCCTTTCTCTTACGCCCGGAGCATATTTGCTCTGAAAATCGTAGTATTGCAGAAGATTCAGTTTTTCTTTTTCCTTGGCGGCATAGAGTCTGCCGAGCTGCTTATTGAATACAGTGTCGAGAATATGAATTATTTTTTCATGATTTACATCTGAACCGTAATAACCCTGAAATGTTCTGACATTTCCGTCAAGCATGGATGCATATCTGTATTTGATTCCGGCCCGGTCTTCAAATTCGGCAAAGTCCACAATATGAGGGGCATTGTTTCCGAGCACTTCCTGTATTTTTTCAAAGGACATTCTTTCGAGAGAAATCGGTTCTCTTTTCCCGATTTTCACCACATAAGGAGCCTGAATATGACCGAACTTGTCTGTTACATTTGCCTTCAGCACAAGGTTTCCGGAGAAACCTCCATCCAGACTTTTCAGGGATGCAGCTTTTCCGTCGCGAAAAAGATACTGGAGAATTTTTCTGTCAGTATCTGTAATGATAAAATCATTTTCCTTCTTTATCGTGACAAACTCTCCTCCCTGGATGCGGTGCTCCAGTCTCACAGAACTTCCGTTCAGAAAACCGGTGAATTCGCTGAGTGAGGTGCAGACTCTGATGCCCAGGATCTTCTGAATGGAATCAAGTGAAATAAAATGGGCATTTCTTGAAGAGCTGGCAGTCAGAAGACTGCAGACTGCAATTTCAAATTCAGGATATCTTGTCTTCAGATCATAACAGAGAAAGGAGATTTTTGCCTCAGTCCAGACACCGGCCACGCCTACTCTGCATTTTTTTCCTTTAAAGGTTTTGAGTATCTCTTCAAGATCAGTGTCCACAAAATCATTGAGTCCGCTTGCATTCACAATGAAATGTTCTCTGTCAGGTTTTATATATTTTGCAAATACAAAGTCTGCTCCGACAGTATCCTTAATGCAGTGTTCTCCGAACTGATTCAGATGATCTTTCTGGAGAGGATCATTTCTGTCATGCCAGTCTCTGATATGAATGAGCTTCAGTGTCGAACTGCTTTCTTCATATGCCC
>JBPOJG010000424.1:0-4277 GCA_052033835.1 Spirochaetota bacterium | reverse complement strand
GCACTGTCTCCGTCATTGTAAGACTGTCCTGCCATCAGAGGAAATAATTCCCCCCGGCTCGCAAGATCGGAAGATGCTGCGTAGCTCGCCCCTAGCAGACTAACTTTTTGCCCGCCTGAAAGGCTCTCCAAAAAGTTATCGGATTTAGATTTGCATCGGCAAGTGCAAGCTTTTTCAGTGCAGCCTCTGCTTCATCAGGAGGAACACTGTCCAGGTTTACTTTCCCGTCGGGGCCGTTGATCGCAGCAAGGGCTTCCAGTGCTTCCCTTTGGGTCGGATTCTCCGGATTCAGTCTGTTCAGTAGCCTCTCAGTGTAGCTGTCACCAGTCTTTGTCATTGCGCCCTTTTTCTTCGCTGCAGCCTCTTCATCATACTTGTCCTTCGCTGCATCCAGATTCTGATCACTGGAAAAAGAAGAGCATCATAATGAATTTTTAACTTTTCTTGGATATATGGTATAAGATTCATTCACCCAATGAAAATTGTCGTTGTGCCTGCAGGTATCCATTCAGGGCCAAAGTCGGGATGATCATATTTATAATCCTTTCCTTTTTCCAGTTGAAAAAAGCTGTTGATTCCTAAATGTTTCTTGATTTTTTTACGGCTCTCATCAATCTCTTCAAACGAATAATTCATCGTATCCTTAACCAGCTGAAAATAGACCTGAGTATCAGATATTTTTTCAACAACAGGAGCAGGCATAGACAAAAGTTTTTCCATTCCAAAATGCGAAATATACCGCCCTCCAAAAACAGTGCAAGTGTACAAATCAGGGATATATTTTTGCAGCAGAGGCGAGTGTACAAAAAAATAATTACTCCGTTCCATTGTATCATTCTCAATTCCAAAATGACGTTCCTCCGTTAATGGAGTATGAATAAACGCAAAATCTGTATCAAATCTGCTTGATGTCTTTTTAAGTAATTTTTTGTATTGTTCCTCAATTTGTATCTTAGCCTTTTTTACTTTACATTCAAACGTAGTGTGTCGATTGGCAAGCTCATTGTTTTGTTTCATAAAAATACTAAACTCAGCCTTTGCTTTTCTATTCACAAGAAAAATACTAGAACCCTGATTTATATACGGTTCTAGTATCTTTTTATCTGCAGAGAATGGTTTGTTCACTGGTTCACAATCATTCATCTTTTCAGGGTAAATATTAGGACAGCATTCTTTTAAATCTCTGAAAAAATGTAATACCATATCCACAGTTGTATTTTCAGCACACAGGATTTGAAAAAGTTGTATTTCTTTACTCATGGTCTATAATCCTCCAAGGTCTTTTTTATTGGATCAAATATCTTTATTCAGCGGACAAGCTGGATCTTACCTTTGTGCAATCCCTATGAAAATCAAAAGTGCCCGTAGTTCTCACTTTTGGTTTTACTTTGAATCAGTTTATTTTCCGGAACAACGAAACCGGAGAGGTAACCACCGACACTGCAGTCTGTATCTATCGCAATATGATTTTCTTTGAGATTGATGATCTTTCTGTGAGTATGACCATGAACTACAATTTTGTCAGTCACCTTAGTATAGCTGCCATCATATACAGTCCACAAGTAATCTCTTTTAGTCTGCTGCTTTAAACTTTTTTCAGGGTTTAAGCCTGCATGACTGAAAAAATAATTTTCTGTTTCAAAAAACAGCTTCAGCTTCAGAGCAATCCATTCATAAGAATCCCAACTGATTTTTTTCTCTGTAAGCAATTTCTTTTTCTTTGAGTCAGATACAGCTCTCATCGATTTAATCAGCATATCTTCATGATTTCCCATTAAAAATATTGCATCCATATTTCTAATATGTTTTATAATTTTTTCAGCTTCGTGACCCCTGTCTATGTAATCGCCTAGAAAAATCAGTTTGTGTGCCGGATACTGATTCTGGCATATTGACAGCAGTTCCTTTACCTGAGTATAACAGCCGTGAATATCCCCGACAGCAATGTATTTTTCCTGCTGATCCGTGTTTACTATATTCTTTTTTATCTCTGGTTTTTGTTTTTTTGAGAATAAATTGCTAAAAAAACTTATAAAACTACCGAACACTTAATCTCCCTCTTAAAATACAAGTCCTTCTTCTGATCAATTAGCTGTTTTTACTTCGAAGGAGGAACTTACACATTAAAAACGCTTATTTCCTGCGAAAAACTTTTTGAAAAACTCATTAACATTCTTTAGGCTGGAAAATTTCCTTACAACAGGTTTGGAGTTCATCGGAATGATTTCACTTACAAACTTCATAATAATATTCTTTGCATCCATTATGCTCACTGTATTATGAGGAACATCAGCCAAGTAATTTCCTACTGCAAAAGACGGACCTGATTCTAAATGAAATATAATTCCGGAATAGTATTCCCAAAACTCTCTGTCAGTTTCGTAATCTACGACAACTTCAGCAGGCAGCTTAAGATGAATCAAATCTATTCCGGAAACAGTCTGGTTGAGCAGACTGTTTATAAATTCGTTACTGTATTCCGGGTCGAGTTTTGCAGAAACAAGACAATACCTTGTTGACTCCATAAGCTCCCCATCTTCTCGTCTTGGAGCTAAAACATCGTCTTCTGTTACATCAAATTTTATTCTAACGGCATCTTCAGTCAAGATTTTCCCAATGAGTATTTCCTGTTTCTCCAGCTTTATGGATATATCACTCCCAAAATGGTTGTAAAAATATTCATAGCCTTCTGCAATCCTTTCCCGAATATTCTCTTTTATCATAGCTTTCGCTTGAACTCGGGTGGGTGTATCTATCTCTCCGTCAAATAATGAATACGGCTCATAAACTCCGATATCAAAAATTTTCTGACCCAGCAGTTCTAAAAAATATTCCTCTAAGGAAGGATCAATAATTTCTGTGTTGTAAAATATCATTTTTTCAATCTGTCCATCCAGGAACTGACTTCCTGCAGCATAAATTTGGAAGGCTTGCTGCTGGAAGAAACTGTTTTAGGGTCGATTACCAGGATGCCTTTTGTCGGGTGCAGCATTACCTGAAAGTCCTCTATTTGATTATTTTTGCCAAAGTCCTGAATTTTCTTCAATTGGTCAATTACTTTCTCTTTCATTGCAGAGTTGGATTTGATCTTGTCCAGTGCATTGTAAAATTCTTTAGGATTCTTTGAATGTGCCCCGTTAATTTTCTCAATCAGATATCCGTTTACCTTTTGTCCATTGTAGCTGATCTTTGAACCTAGCGGAATCTGCTTAATATCTGGCGTGTTAATTTTTGCATCTTTAAGTTTATTGTAACTCCTCAGATTTAATTCAGATGCCTTGCCTCCGGAAATTTTATCCACTGCAAGCAGATACTCCTTACCATCTATTTTTTCATTGGTTTTGAGGATAGTTTTATTGCCTCCTGTATCATCAAAAACTTGCCATTTCTTTTTAGAGATTATCTCCAGATTAGCAGTTCTTTCATCTGAAACGCTTAATGCGACATTTTTGGATGAGCTGGAATTTCCAGAAATTTCACTGGATTTTTTTGACCCGCCGCTTGGGATATCCGATTTTTTGAATGGATTGAACCTGTCAAACCAGCCTACCTTAGTTTCGCCAGGATTTTCAATGGCTGTAATTTTCAGCCTTCCGTCCGGTCCAAATTCGCTTCCTGCCTGGCTTATTTTGTGAGCTTGTCCTTTGATGGAATTAGGCAGGCTGCCATCAGGAAGCCTGTCACTTGTATTCTTTACTTTTTTCCCCAGCTGACCGACGTCATCAGAAGCATCGCTAATCTTTTCTATTTTTGCACTATTAGGATCAAGTTTACTTAATTTCTTTTTAGCTAAATCAACTCCTTCAGATACTGCCTCGCCAATTCCTTTCCCATTCCGCCTAGTTTCATTTGTCAGTTTAGCAGCAGCTCCGCCTGCCAAAGTCAGACCTGGAATAGGCATAGTCAGGACATCCAGTAAAATCCCACCTCCCGCAAGTACTGCACCGGTTACATCTCCTTTTCGATAGGAATTTTCAAATTCTAAGATGCCGACGCCTATGCTTGCCGCTTCAATGGTAAGATCAGCATAATTATGAACCAATACACCGTCATGACCAACGTAGTAGGAGTGATTGTCTTCGACTTCGAAGTTGTAGACCAGGATTGCCTTGGAAGAGTGTTCCTGCCGGGACGATTTCAGTGATACTTTTTTTCCTGATGCTGTGAGAAAGACATCGCCTGCCTTCAGGTATCTTGCTTCAGTCCAGCCGCCTCTGTGCACAGTGGATGCGTTTTCTTTCTCCTGTCTCACCACGTAGAACGGGTGGTTCCAGGTA
>JBPOJG010000095.1:0-3340 GCA_052033835.1 Spirochaetota bacterium | reverse complement strand
GGGATTTAAATTGAGACAGGGACTAGGTTGTTACTCTTTCTGCAGGTCGTGCTGCTTTCTTTACTCTCTTATTCTTCTCTATTCCTCCTCTTTATTAAAATTCTTCTGTTTCAAAACAGTCAGGATCGGGATTCCTTTTCAAAACCCCTTGAATCAGCTCTCTTCTTTTCATTTCATATTTCTGCGCATTCTGATCTTTTAACATGCCTTATACCTTCGGATGTCTTGGCTTGAGGACTTCAGCAGACGGAAGAGCATATCTCCATCTCGGATCTTTTTGAAGCTGGGTTGCTCGTTTGCGTAAGCTGAACTTCTAAGTTAAAACCTTTGTAATCTGGTGCCGTCGGAGAATTTTACAGGTGGAAAGTTTCTTTTGTTTTTGGGTTGATTAAAAGAGCAAAGTTCAGAAATTAAATATACTGATATTTATGAATAATTGCGTTTTTTCCTGCCGGCAGTCTTGATTTTATTGAGTCGGGAAAGAATAAAAACGCAAAGACTTTTGAAAATTAGTAGAATCGTTTTTTCTGGCAATTTTGGGAGATTACACAATGAGAAAATTTTCATTTCTGTTTGTTTTCACACAGATCATTTTTTTCAGTTCAGTTTTGTATGGAGCTGATCATCTGAAGGAATTCGGACTCAGGAAATCCTATGCTGAAAAACTTTTCAAGGAGGCGGATATTCAGAATCCTTCTCCATTGGCCCTTACGGCATACGATGTCTACATTTATGCAGAAGACCTTTACCGGGACGGCGATTACAGAGAGAGCAGGGAACTTTTAGACAGGCTCTGGAAAAAATATCCGGCAGGGTCCAATGACTGGAACAGTGCAAGGATAGATGACAGTCTATTGAATGTGGGTTCTCCTATATGCTATTATTCTCTCAGGATGCTCAGCGAGGCTGTGGACTGGAAACTTAAGGAAAAGAAAAATCCAGTAAAGAATCCTAAAACCATTCAGTTTACTGTGATTTTGGCCGGAAAATCGGAAGGAATTCAACCTCAGAATTTGAAAGATCTTCAGTCAAAAAAAGGTCTTATGAAGACAAATACACTTCATCCGAAATTGAAAGAGTCCAATTTCAAAGTTGTGCATACAATGATGTGGCTTTTCAGAGAGTACATCACTGCAATTACAGAGGGAAAGCTGAATGTAAAGACTGAAGTTGCATATCTTAAGAATCTCACGATTCCGGAAGCATGTGAAAAGGCCAACTGTTCACCTACAGGGGATTATCTGACCAGGATGAAAAATGAACTTTCAGAAGAAATCCTGGCCAATACCGATTTTTACTGGCTGATTCATCCTTCCCATGTACCGGATCAGATATCGGAGTTCAACAATATGGGATTTGTGACAGGGGGGATGGGAAAATTCAACAATGCTCCTCTCTGGATCAGCGATGATCTTTCTCATATCAGAAAGAGGCTTGCGAAACTCGGAACTCCTTACAGGGAAGAGGAGCACAGAACATATTTTTCCCAGTGGATGATGCATGAATATTATCACTATATATTTAAATTATATCCTGAGTTCGGTCTGGAGAAGGAAAGTCATCAGTGGTTCAAGAGAAACTTATGGCCGGCTGATTTCAAGGGTCAGTTTGAGCCTGACTACTATACCGAAGCGCTTCATAAAAGAATTATCCCGAAAGGCGCACCCCTGTCAGTAAAACTGAGAATTGCAGAGAGGAGCAGTGAATACGCCGAATATATCAGTCCCGATTCCATCGAAGGAACCTATGAAATAAAAAAGATAGAGAACGGATGGCATAAGGGAAAAATTGTCAGGCTTCCGGGTAAAAATTCTTTTCAGTGGATAAACGGAGCAAATGTAAAATGGACTCTTGAACTGAATTCAAAAAAGGGAATCCTTGAAACAGGAAAAGAAAATCCATATTGGAAGAACGGTGAAAAAGCCTTTAAGATCTTTCTGAAAAAGGATTCAGATGGTGACATCATTCTGAAAAAAGGAAAGAACGGAGAAAAGTCTGCAGAGATAGAAGGTTTCTATTTTAATAATGGAACTTATTATAAGAAATAGAAGACATCGTTTCGCAGGTAGATCGACAGTATTTCTAATACTGCTGATTTTCGGATGTTCTCAGTATCTTAGAGTCAAGACTGTTTCGTCTGTGCAGGAACAGTCAAAGTTTCAGTTTCTGAAAAATAAGAAGATCGTTTTCCTAAGTCTTCGGCACTTCTTCTTTTGCTGAAAAAAAATCCCGGATTGGAAATTTCCTATTCAGGTGCTTCTCTTATTTTTACTAGGGGAATTACATCATCTGCAGTACCGACTGTAAAGGGTGTTATTAAAGACTGTTCTGTTTTTCCTGCTTTGACTGGTACGGCTGTTTCTTTTTCCATTTCGCCGGCTCTGCCTGCAGGGATGGTATTTGATACACAGACCGGTCAGATTTTCGGGACTCCGACGGCTTATACTCCAGTCGCAGATTATAAGGTTACAGTGACGGGAGAAAAAGAAACTCAGTCCACAGTTGTTTCTATGAGAGTGGATTTTATGCGTGACTGGCCTGTAATACAGCCAATTTTGGCTGCCCAAGCCAGTTTGGGTGTGAGCGGTTCCGGTACAGCTGCTTCTTTTGGAAGTTTAGCGGGTCCCGGAACCAATTGGTATGGAGCAGTGCTTGCCCCAAATGGAAAAGTTTACGGGATGCCGGCGAACAGCACAAGTTTTTTAGTGATTGATACAAAATCAAATGGAAGCTGGCCTGCAGACAGTCCGTTTCACAGTCAGCGACCTTCAGGAACGGAGTCTATCCAAACCTTTGGAACATTACGACAGTCAGATTCTTTCTATAGGAATATACCAGTCTGCAGGATACGCACTCCGTCCTGTCAGAACGGAATACAATCGTACAATTCTTGCCGAAGCCGAACTTTCCGAGTCTGACATAGATACCCAGATTCAGATCTATACTAAATATCTCGAGAAAGCTCTGGATTCAGATTCCAGTCTTCAGAATTTCAGTCCGGGTCTGAAATTTCCGGTCTTTGCCGTTTCCATTCCCTTCAAAAAAGAACAGAGACAGATTGTGATTGCCTGCATTGATTACAGAAAAATCAGACAGTCCTTTGAAACGAAGGGCAGTATTTCTGAAACGATGCTTGTCAATTCGTCGGGAAATATCATCGGTCATCCCGATCAGAATTTAATTATTAAGGGAGAAAATTTTTATGATCTGCCCGTTGTCAGAGAAATGTTTGCCTCCAATGCGGGAAGCGGACAGATTATTTTTGCAAAAAACGGGGAAAATTTTATCGGCTCTTACAAAAAAGTAGGATTTGCCGGAGCCGGTGTTGTCTCCGTCATTT
>JBPOJG010000028.1:0-5778 GCA_052033835.1 Spirochaetota bacterium | reverse complement strand
GACAGCTTCCTCCCTGTCCTCCATACTCCTGAGGAATAGGAAGACCGAGAAGTCCCATCTCGCCCATCTTCATCCAGATGGAATGATCCCAGAACCCGTTCAGATCACGTTCTTCCGCGCTGGGAAGGACTTCCTTTTTGGCAAAGTCCTTCACAATATTTTTAAATTCTAATGCATCTTCCGGTATTGCAAAATCCATGATCACTCCGGAGGAAGCACTTTGCAGGTGCCCTTGATGACTGTTTCTCCTCTCTGGTTTGTCCAGAGAAGATCCATTTCCACTGTTTTCATTCTGTCCACTTTCTTCACTACTTCTGCAGTGCAGGTGACTGTATCACCGAAATATACCGGACTTCTGAACTTATGATTCACTTCAAGGGCAACTGTTCCGAGTCCAGGAAGTTTCATTCCGAGCACATTTGCAAGAAGGGATGCTGCAAGTCCTCCGTGTGCAATCCTAGTCTTGAACTGAGTGCCCTTTGCATATTCCTCATCCACATGAAGCGGGTTGAAGTCTCCGCTGATTCCTGCAAACATATAGACGTCGGTCTCTGTGATCGTCTTAGTAAAACTTGCCTTCTCGCCGATCTGAATCTCTTCGAATGTTTTTCCTTTCTTATACATTTTTCACCGGCCTGAAATACAGTATATCATGCAGTGTTCCTGTTCTGTCTTTCTGATCTCTCCATACTGCTTCCATCTTAAGTCCTGTCTTCAGTTCAGATTCAGGGATCTCTGATACAATATGATAGACATGAGTATTTGCTCCGTCCAGTTTAATGTAACCGAAAGTGTAGGGGGGCTTAGTCGGCTGTCCCGGAAATTCCATATGCACAGTCGTGTAACTTTCGAGAATTCCTGAGTTCGGAAGTTCGAGCCATTCCGTGCATTCTTCAAAACACACACCGCAGAATGCCTTGGGAGGACACTGCACCTTGCTGCACTTGGGACATCTCACACCGTAAAACTTTCCTTCGTTCTTTAGTCCGCCGTAGAATCTAGCAAGTGCTGTTCCGTACACCCATCTGTAAGGAATATTGACCTTTCCTTCAATCTTTCCTACCAGATGTGCATTTCCTGCATGATCCTCCACAATCTTGTTCTTCTGGATTTTTCCTGTGGCAGTTTTCGGAAGATCAGTGACGATCTCAATGACTTTAGGAAATTTATATCCTGCAATCTTCGGTCTGAGATATGCCTTTACATCTTTTTCGGAGATTGTCGCTCCTGCCTTGGGAACGATGAATGCACCTACAACCTCACCGTATGTTTTGTCAGGAAGACCGACGACTGCACATTCGGATATATCATCATGCTTGTATAATACTTCTTCTATTTCCTTGGGATAAATATTCTCGCCCCCGCTGATGATCATTTCCTTCTTTCTGCCTACGATGAAGTAGTATCCTTCTTCGTCTCTGTATCCCAGATCTCCAGTATGGAGCCAGCCTTTCTCAATCGACTTTGCAGTCTCTTCAGGCTTTCTGAAATATTCTTTCATTACGTTCGGACCCTTGACTACGATCTCTCCGATCTCTCCTGCCTTAAGATCTTTTCCGTCATTGTCCCAGATGGCCATTTCCTGACCGGGAATGGAAATTCCGATCGACCCGATTTTTCTTGTGCCGAGAAGAGGATTCAGAGAAGACACGCAGGTTCCTTCAGAAAGTCCGTACCCTTCAATGATCTTTCCTTTGAATTTTTCCTCAAACTTGTGAAACACTTCCACAGGCAGAGGAGCTGCACCGCATACACAGGCTTTCAGAAAACTCAGATCTTCGCCGTCTGCTTCCTTCATCTCATTCAGATAATTGTAAATCGTGGGAACTCCGCTGAATGTAGTGCACCTGTATTTTTTCAGTGTCTGAATGAATGTTCTGGGCTTGAACATTTCTTCGAGAACCACAGTGGCACTGCTCTGCATGGTTGCCATCATCGAAGCAATCTGCGCATTCACATGAAAAAGCGGCATGATGCAGAGGGCAGTGTCGTTTTCTTCGAGATCAATGAGCTGTCTTGCAACATAACTGTTGTATAATATATTGGAATGAGACAGTACAACACCTTTAGGATGTCCTGTTGTTCCTGAAGTGTAGATGATCGATGCAGAGTCGCTTCCTTCCGTCTTCTCAGAAAATTTCGGATCTGACTTGGATATTTCCTCATGAAGAATAAGAGAAGGATATCCTTCTTTTGCAGGTTCAGTGAGAATGACGGTCTTTATCTTGGGAAGATTTCCCCAGATGCTGTCGAGCATTTTTCTGTACTGAGGAGTCGTGCAAATGACTTCAGCCTCACAGTCGTTGATGATGTATTCCAGTTCTTCCGATTTGAGAAGAGTATTGATTGTGACTGCAATGCTTCCGCATTTCATTGTTCCGAAATAAGAGAATAGAAATTCAGGCGAGTTCGGAATCAGAATTGCAACGGTATCTCCTTTTTTGACTCCGCTTTTACGGAGCAGATGAGATGTTCTGTTTGTGACCTCATCAAACTCTCTGTATGTCCAGGATTTTTCCTGAAAGATCAGATACTTCTTGTCCGGATGTGCATCAGCCTTGGACTTCATCAGTTCTCCGATTGTGGAGTAGGGGCACTCTGTTTTATAGACTGTGCTCATGCAGTTCCTCCTTTTTTCGGAACAAAATATTCTATATCCCGAATTGTACCATTCGGATCTTTTTTCCATACAGGTTCGAGTTCGTCTCCGGGTTTAAGAGAGAGAAGAGTCTTTTCATCAGAGACAACAAGATGAATGAGTTCCGTGTCTGCTCCTGTGAACTGAACAGCAGCCATCATGTACGGAAGGGATATGTTTTCAGGCATATTCCAAGGTGCTTCATATACGATTGTTCCTGCCTTCAGCCTAGGAACAGTCTTCAGAGGGATCAGTCTGTCCATCTTCACATTCGCATAAGGCGACCAGGCCTGAGGAGGAAGAAATACTTTCGAAGTCTTAGGACATCTGACTCCTACGATTTCCTTTTCGTCTCTAAGTTTAGTCAGAAATTTCCCCACCATCTGTCCTGGACTCCATTTGTAGTCCATCTCTACTGAGCCGTTTAAGATTTTTACAGTGTTCTCAGCCATTTTTGTTTCCTCTTTTGCGGAATGAATCCTGAATATCTTTTTCTTTGGACATTATCATTACAGTATGAAACTGGATCGCTCCGCCCCATCCGTGAGCAAGACCGATCTCTGCATTTTTCACCTGTCTGTCTCCTGCTCTGCCCATGAGCTGAAGAGCAATCTCTGCCTGACGGATCATTGCAGATCCTCCGATGGAATTATTCGAAAGAACGCCTCCGCTCGGATTCACAGGAAGTTTTCCGTCCATCCTTGTGACTCCCGAATCAATCAGTGCCTCTGCAGCAGTTCCTCTTGCACAGAGTCCAAGACCTTCAAGCCAGATCAGATGCTGACTAGTGAATGCATCATAGATTTCAATGACATCAATGTCTTCGATAGGATTTTTAATCCCAACCTTTTCATAGCAGCTCTGTGCCGCTTTTTTCAGTGCAATCGGATCAGACCAATCTCTGTCCACATAGTTCACACCGTCTGAGATTGCAGATGCTGCCTGAATCCATGCCTTGGGCACATCCATCTGATCCGCTTTTTCTTCACAGGAGAGAACCATCGCACATGCTGCATCACTTGTAGGACAGGAATCCAGGAGTTTGAAAGGAGTGGAAAGCCAGGCCATATTCATCATCATCTCTTCTGAAATCTGGGGAAGCTTCAGAGATGCATTCGGATTGTTCAGAGCATTCTTTCTCATCATTGTTCCGATCTTGGCAAAATGTTCTTCCTTTGCATTCGGAAACTGGCTCATATAAATTCTGGCCTGAGACGCCACGGCTGACGGCGCACCTGCAGCGAAGTCACGTCCCATCGTAGGAGAGTAGACCATACTGAGTCCTTTCTGAACAGAACTTTCGCTCAGTTTGTCTCCTGAGACCACAAGTACATTGTCGAACATTCCGGATGCCACAAGGTACCATCCTGCGATTGTAGTGGATGCTCCCACTGTTCCGCCTGTCTGTATTCTGTAATGAGGTTTTAATGCTCCGAATGTGAAGTCTGTCGCCCACATTTCCGGTTCGCTCATTCCTTCAAAAAATTCAGGACTGCTGCTGCAGACTACACAGTCAATATCGTCCACGGAGAGTCCGCTGTCATGAAGTGCAAGACGCGCACCTTCTCCCATCAGCTCAGGAAAATTGACATCCTTTCTTTTCAGTTTGGTTCTTGTCTGACCGACTCCGGTCACTGCCACTTTTCTAGCCATATTAATTCTCCATTACGAATGCTATGTTAGCCTGCATTCCAAGGCCTGCCTGTGAATGAGCAAATCCCTTGGATGCACCCTTCACCTGAACTGCACCTGCGTTTCCAGTGAGCTGCAGATAGACTTCCATGATCCTTGCAAGACCTGCACCGTAGATGATGTTTCCGCAGACTGCACCTCCGCTCGGATTGACGGGGAGTCTGCCGTTCGGATCAAAGACCCCTTCCCGCAGAAGTTTTCCTGCTTCGTTTTCTCTGCAGAATCCGGCAGATTCGAGAAGCATCAGTTCCTGATGAGCATATACGGAATGAAGTTCAGCCACATTGATTTCTTCCGGTTTTACTTTTGCCATGGACATTGCCTTTGCAGATGCAATCTCCGCACTTTTTACTCTCGAAAAATCTCTGTATGTAGGATAATAAGCATCTGATATGAAACTTGTGCCTGTAATGAAAGCAGCATTTTTTTTATGCTCTTTCACATAGTCCTCAGTTGCGATGATGAGCACAACGCATCCGTCTGCCGTCCTTCCAAAATTAAGTTCACGGATCGGTGTTGCGATAGGTCTCGATTTCAGAATCTGTTCGACTGAAAAATCTCCCCCTTCCTCCTTCAGAACTCTGGGATTGTTTTGTCCTGCGAGTCTGTTTTTTCTGGCAGTCAGTGCAATGTCTTCTTCAGTCAGACCGCTTCTCTGCAGGAAATAGGAGGCCTGAAGACCTGCCACAGTATGAGAGTCAGCACCTACAGGACGCAGATAAAAGGGATCTGCGGAAAGGCCGCTGAATGCAGAGAGTCCGCACTGTGAACCTTTGGAAAACGCAACAATCATTCCTGTCCTGAACTTGCCGGAAAGAAGTCTAGCCATTCCATAGTGAAGACCCCAGGCTCCGTCTCTTTCCACCTTGGACTCTTCCTTCATAAACGACCCTGCTGCTTCTACAGTCTGCACATGGTTGATTGCAACCCCGTCTAGCACATCGTCTCCCGCCTGAATCACAGTGTCGATCTCTGCAATCTCCATTTCTGTATTCTTCAGAGCCTGTTTTACAGTATAGAAGACTGTGTCTTCCACAGACCAGTCGTCGTTTCTGCTTTCGATAGTAATTCCGTGACCAATTATTCCGATTCTGGTCATCGAAAATAACCATAGTATTTATTTGCCGCGAGCGTCAAATAAAAATTTGACGTTTGCGTCAAATTTTGAACTTATCGGGACTGTGTAAAAGCATAGTAAAATGGGGTTCACGCGGATCTTGCACGAGCGGCTGTCGAAGTGACGCGGGGTTCGCAGAGCACTGATTTCGCAGCGCTATTGATTTTTCTTTATTTCCCTGCTTTCTTTCGGAAACAGCGATATTGGGTGGTGTGCCTTGCATTTTGCAGGTCTTTTGTCGCAGGCAGCATCAAGCATAAAAAACATTACAGAGCATCCCTGCGGGTTGTCTGCATTTCCTTTTGCACAGTTACTGAAGAAAAAAGCCATA
>JBPOJG010000053.1:0-3643 GCA_052033835.1 Spirochaetota bacterium | reverse complement strand
GGGATAGGTTCTGCCTTGCTTCGCTCTTAGGCTTAATCTGCATTCTGTCCGGATTCCCTTCTGTCAAACCTGATTCAGATCCAACAAAATGTCACCCTTAAATCTAATGGCTTCGCTCGATAAACGCGGATGCACGCAGATATTAAAAAGTAAGTTCAAATATCGGGAATAGAAAGGTTTTTCCCCTTCCCTGCCGATGCGATATTTTATATCGTGGGTGGGGAATACCAGCTTCAGCCGACTCGCCTAATTCAAAAAGCTGAGACTAGGAATATCTTCAATTTCTTCTCATACATATGCAATTGCGTGATGTCTAGTGCCGAAATGACTCTTTCTTGCACAATGAATTACCTACTAAACTCCATTAACTTTTCAATGTAAGGATGAAGAATCCTGTTTTCATTCGGCAATTGTTCCAACTTGTACATATAATTTTCTGCTAACACTGAATCGATCTTATAATGATAAAAGACCATAACTGCTAATATTGGAGCATGTTCGGAAGAAGGCTGAAGTGAAAAAATATTTCTTTCAAACTTCTGCAATATTGAAAAGCAGTTCTTTTTATTGAATTTGTATATGTTGGATAAAATCGACGAAACTGCAATGTCAAGTTTACGAAGATCAGAGGATTCAATTATCTTGCAAATTTCAGCGATATAAACAGGGATGATCCCCCATTTTTTCTCTGTTTTCCCCAACCCTATTCCCTATTTCCCCGTGGTTAACACCTTTTTTTCACAACGGGGAACACGGGGCACAGGGATTATCTTTCTTATCCTCTGTTCCCTTCGACTTACTTCAACAGGGCTCAGCACAAACCGCTCAGGGAACGACCTATCCGCTATTCACTTCTCCCGCCCCCATATTTCTTCTGGACAAATCCCACGGAACCTACATCATCATTCATAATGAAAATAAAGTTTTCCGAGTATGCTGCTGTACTGATCTGCCTTCTCTTCACAGTGGCAGGATTTTTTATCCGTTTTTATCCTGCTGTATTTTTATTCGGTTTTGGATTCATTGTATTGTCACTGAGTCTGTACAAAAAGAAACAGGCTCTCAAAAATCTGAATGCCGACTTTCAATCCATTGATATAGAAGGAGGAAGAAAATTCAAACAGTCACCTCTCATCTTTTATTCCACTGCGATTGGGCTTTTCATTGCAGGTGCCGGCACAATGTTTTTCTGGGATCAGAAAATGGGTCTTCTTATCTGCGGTGGAGTGACATCCGCACTCGGTGCTGGAATGATTATCTCGAGGCTCTTGGGTTTTTTCGGAAATAATTTTATTTCATTTGAAGAGACGGGACTTCGCATCGGCAGGAACGGTTACAGTTTTCTGATTCACTGGAACAATATTGCAGGGATTCAGCTCGGAGAATGGAACAATGTTCCCTATGTCTTCATCGAAATTGTTTCGGAAGAAACTGCAGTAGAGACAATCGAGTCCGACAATCTGGATAAGGCTATTTTGAAGTTTCTGAAGTCCTGCACCTGGAATCGGGAGTTTTTTGAAAGCAGTTTTACATTTTCCACTGGACAGTTTGGAATGGATACGGCTCTTTTTTTCAGGGCAGTCACTCAGTATTACGAAAATCCGATGAAAAGAAGAGAGCTCACTCTCAGAAAAAAACTGAATTGAAAATATGTATATAATATTTTTACTTTATAAAGTTGAATTCAATACAGAAATTTATTACTCACTCACCTTACGCACTTCGTGTGCAGGTGAGTTATTCATCTTATACCTTCCGTCATAGAAGGAATTCGGACTGTGTAAAAACATAAAAAACTGGCATCATGCGGAGCTTGCGACTCCGCTTTGTCGAAGTGACGCGGGGTTCGCGGAGCACTGACTTTATTGATTCAATTCTTTTTGCTAAAGTTGAACTTTTATACGACCCCTTGCGGGGCTTGAAGACTGCCTGCGGCTCGCTAACGCAAAATCGGATGCTGCTGCGAGCTGAGTTAATCCTACCGGAGGTTTCGCAAGTTTGGAAGCTGGCTAAAATTCCTATTTCATTCTGAATGAAATTGGCTCTTCTTATAATTTATTTATTTTTTATACAAATCTAATGATAATTTCATAATAATTATTATATACAATGAATAAATCTTCAGATCAATTTTCCAAATGCGCTGATTCCACAATCCGCCTCTCATATTAAAATTCCAAAAAACTGCAGAATGGATGTCTTTTCTGCCCGGGTCCCGATTTTTCAGCTTCTTTACGAAAGTTTTACACTCATTTCCAAAAATCTGCAGAAGAATATTTTCTTCTGGAAAGGAGACTCAAAAAATCAATTATGGAGAAAAAACTGTGCATTTAACGGAGCCGGCTTTGGTAAAATTTATTACAATATATTTATTTCTGATCCTTCATTTACTGAATGCGGAATCAAAAAAAAAGGACATTCCCCAAAAGATGCCCTCTGCAAAAAAACCAGAAGCAGTCCCCAAAAAAGGGACATCTGTTCAGACAGAAAAATCAGAATCAGCCGAAGTAAAAGAAAACTCTTCTCTGAATGAAAATACAAAGTCTGATGAAGAAAAAAAAGAACTGAACGCATCCGAGGAAAAAAAGAAAAAAGCATCTGAGGGAAATCAGGAAGCTGCCGTCACGGAAGAATCGAAGAAGGAAAACTCTATAATGAATCCGAAGGATGTAGAGAGACTGATCCAGTCTGAAGTGATCAAAGCCTCTAAGACAGCTCCTCTTCAGTTCGGGGTTTTCGGGGATGTGTATTACAGTATGAATATGAATTATCCCAAAGCGGCTGAACTGAATTACAGTACTCAGAATGCGAGGAACAATGAATTCAATATCAATCTGGCTTTTGTGGATGCCAAACTGTTGACTGAAAAAGTAAGAGGACGTATTGCTTTTCAGTATGGAACCTCGGTCAATGCAAACTATACTCCTGAACTGAATCAGAGATATTCCAATCAGCTTTCAGTCAGAAATATTCAGGAAGCTTATGCGGGAATCAAACTCGGAAAAAAAACCTGGGTAGATGCAGGAATCTATTTTGGAAATATCGGATTTGAATCCTGGATTTCCGGAAACAACTGGCTTTATACAAGAGCTCTAGTTCTCGACTATGTGCCCTACTACTCCACTGGAATCCGAATTTCACACGAACTGACAGACAGGCTGAATGTTCAGTTTCATCTGATGAACGGCTGGTCGAACATCACAGACAACAATAAGAACAAAGCAGTAGGGATGCAGGTCTCTTACAAAATGAGAAAGGATCTTCTTCTGACCTACAACAATTTCATCGGAAATGAAATTGCGACATCCTCCACGACGGACAGTGCGGGTCAGACATATGTGAATGCGAAAGGAAATGAAAGACAGACCAGATACTATCAGAACTTTATAGCTCATTGGGATATGAATGAAAAGTTTTCTGTCGCAGGATCGTTTGATATCGGTCTTGTCAGAAATCCGAATTCTCTCCTTTACAATCCGACTGTTCCTCAGGATATCAATAAAGACTATCCTTATCTAAGAAAAACTTCCGGAGATTCATTCAAGCAGTGGTACAACGGCACAGTCTGGCTGACGTATAAATTTATGGATGAATGGAGGATTTCAGGCAGGCTCGAAAGATACGTTGATGCAGAGCAGGCAAA
>JBPOJG010000266.1:0-21597 GCA_052033835.1 Spirochaetota bacterium | reverse complement strand
CGTAGTCAATAAAATCCAGTTCAGATTCATCCGCCTTCAGACTCTTTTCCAGATCACTGTTCAGAAGATGAAACAGATACTTTTCAACTATTTTTTTCAGAACATCCTTCTGATTCTGCCCGGAAAGTGCAGGAAGCTCCACAAGTTCCTTTTTCATGCAGAAAACAGACAGGTCCTCAAGACTTACTTTCTTCTTTCCTAATGATAATATCATTATATCTGAAGTTTTCTTTCTGAGATGCGGTACTGGAGCATTAAACTCGGTGCTTTCTTTAATCATTCGAATCACGTCCTCTTTCGCAAAGGAGATATCAAAATAGGAGATCAGTCTGTAAAATGAATTCTGTCCGTATTCTTCCCTGAAAAGTTCCTTGAACCTGTAAGCACCTGCAAGAGTGATTCTCCCAATTTTTTCGAGTCTGAGGAAGTCTTCATAGTTTCTGTCGTTTTCAAGTCCGTTTGCCGCTGCAATCCCCGAGACAGAATACATTTCCTTCAGGTCATTGAGAATCACTTCCTCATCTGTCTGACCGGAATAGTAAATTTTTTTTAAATAAAGATATGAGCCGGAGGAAAGATTTCCGGCCTTCGAACTGATCAGTGCGTCATTTCTGCCGCACTGAAAAAAGATAAAAAAAATGAGAATATATTTCAACTCAGTACTTCATCTGATAAGTGCTTGAAGATGTGCAGGCAGTTCTGCATTTTCTCAGATCCATCGCCGCCTTTTCAAAAATCAGAGCCATTGTCGCAATTGCACTGTTTACCCCATGGCGAAGCATATTTCCTCTCGTTGCAGTGTCTGTATTCACTACCACATCAAATCCGCTTCTCAGTCTTGTGTTGTATGTGATCCAGGAGTTTTCCAGGTAAATTTCATCGAGTCCGTCATAATATCTTTTCACTCGGCTGTTCGTGAATGCCCTTGCATCATTTGCAAAGTTCTCATAATTTTTTCCCGAATCGGAACCGCCGACAGTGCGTCTGCCGTAAGTGGAATCTGCAAATGCTTCAAATTCAGAATGATTGTTTCCGAGTGTGCTCCAGATATGCATCGGCTGATTGATGTCTCCTGCCCAGTGCATTACAACACCGAGTCCTCTGAGTGACATTGCATCCATTGTATAGTAGTTTCCTGTGACTGCAGACGGCTGAAGACTGTTCATGTTTCCGCCGGAATAACTTGTACCCTTTTCCAGGAAAACTTCATTATAAAAAAATGTAGCAGCATTATCTGCAGGTTCGTAGATGATCCAGTCCTGATCGGCATATGTCGTATCTCCGCCGCCTGGAGTCGTATTCGGTATCCTGTACTGCCAGCTTGTACAAGCCCCGAAAAGAGTGCTGAAGCAGTAGTACCACCCTTCATCCGGACAGTTTCCTGTGAGTTTCATATCGCTGTAGCAGTTGTAGTTTGATCCTGTACCGGATGGAATTTTTGTTCCGTCAGTGCTTGCGGTACCCACAGGAGTAGTTGATCTGTTCTGCTTGTAGCTTTGAGGAGGATTGGCATAATTTACAAGGGTATAAATTCCTCCCTCTCCTGTGCAGGCTGTACAGTTCTGAACATCAATGCTCATCTGCGCATTGTTGAATGCAACAGCCACTCCATAGTCTTTGCCTACGCCTGAACCGAGGAAGGACGAATAGTTCCAGTTTCCATTATAGGAATAACCGTCATAATCGTTGTAAACATTATTGACAAGATCCTGCTGATTGCTTCCTGAATCATAATTTTTGTTCACCAGATTGATAAAGTGAAATGCAGAAGAGAAGTTCAGATCACCGATTTTAGTAAAATCAGGAGCAGTATATTTCCAGCTTCCTGAAGTGACAACCCCGCCTGTAATCCCTGATCCGTGCCAGAATGTATCTCGGAAATAATCCGGTCCGACTCCTCCTGCTCTCGAAATCCCAATGATTCCGCAGCCTATACCGACGAACGGACCTTCCGGAGGAGCTTTGAGAAGTGCGAAATCCTGAGGATCAAAACAGGGATTTGCCGCCATCGCCGCCACGCTGATCCTTGCGGCTGGCGTCGGGATAGTCGTTTTAGCCCCGCCGTTTCCGTAAACATCACCGAATTTAGGACCTGCACTGTTCTGTCCCGGACCTCCGACTGTCGCACTGTAATCGCCTGCATTGCTTGCAGAATCCATGTACCGTCCTCCGGCCTTTGCCTTAAGATAATCGAATGCCCATCTCTGCTGATTGGATCCGTAGGATTCAATGTAAAGCAGTGCATCCTCAGGCAGGTTCTGATGAGCATTGTCCACAAAAGACATGAGTCCGCCCACAGCAGAAATAAATATAACGAATTTTATTAATAATTTCATTTCATGACTCCTATTCTGAATTCACCGCCGCTGACAGGCTGAACTCTTCCCTGATTTTTTCCTACATATTTCACTGTACCTGAGAAACTTCCTCTGAATTCTCTGATTTCACTGTTCTCATCAAAGACTGGAATCAGATTCAGATAAAAGGATGTTCCTTCCATTCCTCGGTCAACAGAAACTCCTTTGCCCTTGGATATTCTTTCTGATCTCGTCATCCCTCTCCATTCAGGAGAAACAGCCTGTCCGAGATGGGACTTTGAATAGGAAATAATTTCACCTGAGGGCTGAAATGAAACAGAAGGGTAGATCATAAATCCCCCATGAGGTGAACTCAAGACGGCGGCGATATTATGAAAATTTGTAGAGAGTCTCATTTCTTCTTTTTCTTCTCCCGCAGGAACTCTTGCGGTGATCGTGAGTTTTACTTTTGCTCTTTCATCGAAAAGTGCCACAACGATTTCGCTTGAACCGTTTCTTGTTTCCACCGAGCAGTACACGCTGTCTTCAAAGTAGAATTTTTTTTCACCTGCCTGAAACATGATGCTGTTCAGTTTCATTGTGCCGGGTGCAGAATACAGTCCTGCTGAAAATAATGCCATCATAATGATAATTTTTTTCATTTTAATCTCCCTATTCAGCCCGAATCAGATTGAAATAACCGACAGTCACAGCAGTTGTTGTACCTGCAGCAGTCACCTGTCTCAGAGTTGCAGTAAAATCACCTCTGATGATCTTGCCGTATTCCGCCATAGACGTAATATTGATGTTTCCGACTGATCCGGATTCTCCGCTTCCTGCAATATGGATGATCCTTGTGCTGTGATCGTACCAGGAAAGAATGAGGTTGTTCGTAGTCCAGTTTCCGAGTGTACCGCTTGAAGTCTGTGTCGGTCCTGTGACTTTTACATCAAAAAAACCGTATGCGCTTCTCGATGTTCCTGCAATTTCAGCGAAGTACCATCCTGCCGAACCGATCGAAACCGATGCAGTCCCGGTTCCGGCAGAAGATCCCACCTGAGTTCCGCCTGCATTGTATATCTTGATCGCTGTATTTGCTGCCGGCAGTTTAACAGAATAGGGAGCATTTGTAACTGTCACAGTGAAGCTGCCTGTATTTGCCACATAAAACATGTACATCACACTGTGAGAAGGATCAAACCCTCCGGATGCAACGCCGCCCCCTCCCGGATCAGACCCGCCACCGGTTGCACCTCGAATCGGGGTATTGCAGGCTCTAGGATCATTATTGCTTTCCTGAATCACACCTTTAGATACATTTCCATTCACTGCCATAATATTTGCGTGTCTGTAAGTATAACCGGAACAGTAAGAGCCTGGCGGCGTCGGAGGCTGAGAAACATCATCGGTGTGGATATAAAAACTCGAAGCAGTGTTCAGATCAGTGACATCTCTTCCTGAAACAGTAAATCCCCATTTTTCCGTGAGAAACTTTTCGTAAGTCTGTCTGACTCCCTGATAGAATTTTTTCTTGGAAGCACCGATCGTAGCACTGATCCCTATGGGATATAATTTAATGTCGTTTGTGCTGAAAAGAGTCGTGTCTCCGTTGCCTGTAATATTATGAGTCAGTCCTGCTGCGACTGTCACCTGGACTGATATTGTCTGACCCACTGTACTCGTCGCCCCTGTGTATCCCGGTGCAGAGACCAGCAGACTGAATGTAGCACCGTTATTGAATGTACCTGCCATTGAAAATGTTCCTGCAGCTATTGTCGTGGCCGTTCTTGTAGTGCCCAAAGAATCTACTGTGCTGACTGTAATTCCCTGCAGAGCCGACGCTGTATCCGAAGCATCTACCACCTTTCCTGCAATGCAAGTGTTTCCGGCTCCGCAGGCAACTCTTGCTGTCAGACTGATATTGAAACTGTTTGTTCCCTCAGTAATTGCAGGTGTGCTTAAGACTGCTGTTTCGCATCCGGGAGCACCGGAACTGACTGCAGTGATGGAGTAGGTCTGTCCCTTTTTGATTCCATTCTGTCCTGTCGTGAGAGTGTTGTTCAGAGTATATGTCGAGCCTCCAGTGACTGTCGTACTGACCGGATTTCCGTTTGAATCAGTGAAGGACAAAGTGACATTTCCGCAGGATGCAGTTCCAACCGTGCCGGAAATAGTTCCGCTGATGGTCAGAACAAAAGGATTTGGAGTAAGAGTATTGTTTCCTGTAATGGAAATTGGGACTGTTGAAGTAAGACTGGAATAACCTGATTTGGTGATGCTGAGCGTATAATCGCTTCCTAGAAGAAATGCTGAACTTGCGAGAGTGAAGTTTCCGCTGGAATCTGAAGCTCCGGAGACAGTGGCTCCTTTTGAGTCTACTGAAGATATTGAGACCCCTGCAAGAGGAGCGCCCGAATCGTCAATGACTGTGCCTGTAATGCTTCCGTATGCTCTGTACAGACGAATCGGATTCCCGTTGACTGTGTTTGTATCTCCGGTAATATTCACAGTGACATTCGAAGATTCCAGATAGTTCTGCTTGCTGACTGTGATATTGTAGGAACTTCCGGATTTAAGCTTTGAGTTCTGGATTGTAAATGATCCTGTACTGTCAGTGACTGCGGGAAGAGTTGTCCCTGATGCAATGGAAATATTCACGCTGGCCTGATCGAGAGGATTGCTAGTAAAATCATCTATAATCTGTCCCTTGACTATTGGACCTGTTCCTGAATCTGAGGTTCCTAGCGGAAGTGCATTTGCTTCATCCTGTGTGAGCACCTCTACATCTCCTAGATCCACTCTCAGATTCGGAATATCAAAAGTGATTGCTCGTGCAGATTCGGCAAAACTGTCTTTTCTGAAAAAGGCTGTTGTACCTGAACCTCTGACTGCACCGCTCACTGCCAGATTAAAAACACCGTCTGAAGAAGATTTGATTTTAAATGTCTTTCCTGAGATATCTGCAAGGACTTCCACATCTGCAAGAGGAGTGGAAGGTGTGCCTTTTATGATTTTTCTGACCGTCCTTCCTGTAATGCTTCCGTTTCCTCCGGCAATTGCGGCGCTCCCAATGAGAGCCAGGGGGAGCCAATTTTTCTTTTTCTTTTTGGAACAGTATGCAGTTCCCGAAAGTGCCAGAATCAGGAACAGACTAGTCATTTTTTTAAGCATTCACTCTTCTCCAGAAATCAAATTTCCGGACAAGAAAAATCAATGTAAATAAGTTTTTCTTTTTTTTAAAGTTTCAGAATGAAAAAATCAGTATAAATAGTATTTAGAAACGGTCTCCAATGCTTTCTTTTCCTTCTCAGCAAATGATTTATGGAAATCTTCGTAGGTTTTTTCCTTTTCAACCGCTTTTCTGAATCTGTCACTTCCCCAGAGCTGATCTATGGTAAATATCTTTGAACCCTGCCACTCAAAATCCCTGCTGTATTTTTTTCTGATTTCTGAAATCATCGTATAAGCCAGTCTGACTGCGTCATAATCGGGTTTGACTGTCTGCATCCGAAGTCCTCGGCATATTTTGTCCTTATATTTGCTGAATGCGGGTTTGAAAAAAACTTCCAGAAAGTAGTAGTGTCCTTTTGAATCTTTTTCGAGCAGTCTGATCAGGTCTTCCTGATCCTTCATCCAGCTTGATCCAAAGTAAACGAAGGGAGCCTGGGTACCTCTTCCGACCGAAACATTGATGCCTTCCAGAAATACAAGGGAGAAATAATTTCTAGCCGAGTCCAGATTCGGGAGATTAGGCGAAGGGGTATGCCAGGGCAGACCGGTTTTTTCAAACTGCATTCCCCTTTTGTAGTTTTCCACAGGCACTACAGTCAGATTCACTTTTTTGGAGAGATATTCTGCATTATAATAGATTGCAGATTCCCCCATTGTCATTCCGGTAAAGAAGAGGGCAGGAAATTCCCCTGCAAAATTTTCAAAACCTTTTTCTACTGTGTCCCCTTTTGGACCGAGCTCCATTCCAGGGTTGATATGATCGAGAACAATGAGCCTTACGGAAGGACCCAGTCTGTCCATCACTCTTTTTAATACAGTCAGATACGTATAACATCTCATCCCCATATCCTGTACATCAATGATGACTGCATCCACTTCTGAAAGCACTGTCTGAAGTTCATTTCCTTTGAGTCTGTATACATGATAAATAGGAAGCTGAAACAGGGAATCAATTGTCACCGGGCTTGAGGAGAAGTCTTCTTCGAGTCCCAGAAAACCGTGTTCGAGTCCAAGAAGACTGTGAATCGTTACATTGTTTTCCTTGAATTTCTGTCTGAGTTTTTCGGGATTGTTTCCTATGCCGGAAGGATTCGTCACAAGCATTACTTTTTTCTTTTTCAGGGAAGGGAGAACATCTGAGTAAAATTTCAGATAGGATGGCCGCACATCGGTCGAGCTTGGATGAAGACGAAGAATGACTTCACTGTCCGTGGAGTTCCTGCAGTAGAAAAAGAGAAGCAGTAAAAGAAAAAAAAGTCGATGCAGTTTCATAGAATTCCTTCAGAATTGAAAATAAACAAAGGGTGCAGAATTTTCATTTGTCATAAGCGAGATGATGAGCACGGCCGCAGCTCCGGCAGCAAATTCGAGATATGCAGGGATATTGAATGATTTCTTTTTTTCGAATATCCAGTATCCTGCAAAATGACCGAGTGCTATTGCAGCAGCAGCCGCCATTCCTGTTTTCAGCATATAGGGTCTGAGTCCTTTTTCTGAATATACAAGCATGTTTCCGAGGACAGTCAGTGCAGAACTCATTGATTCTGCCCTGAAAAATGATCCTATAAATATGAATACTGTATACGTGCTGATAATACCGAATATGAATTTAAAGGGTTTCAAGTATCTGTTTTCACTGGGAAAATATTTTTTTTTCAGATCCTGATATACGCTTTCACCGGCGAGAATTGCTCCCTGGGTTCCTCCCCAGATAAGAAATGTCCAGTTGGCCCCGTGCCAGAACCCGGCCAGAAGCATTGTCAGAAAAAGATTCAGCTTATGACGGACATACCCTGTCCTGCTTCCTCCGAGGGAAATATATACATAGTCCCTAAGCCATGTCGAAAGAGAAATATGCCATCTCCTCCAGAAATCGGTAAGAGTGCTTCCGAGAAAAGGCATTCTGAAATTTTCCGGAAGTTCATATCCGAGGAGAAGTGCCGATCCGTAGGCCATATCTGTATACCCGCTGAAATCACAGTAGATCTGAATCACGCAGAGTGTCATTGCAAGCCAGCTTGCCCCTGTGCCGAAATTTTCCGGATTTCTCATAACCAAATCAACGATCGGCGAAATATTGTCTGAGATGACGACTTTCTTGATGTAACCCAGCAGAAAATATCTGACTGCAATTCTGAATTCAATATTTTCGAAAACCGGATCTCTGTACAGCTGAGGCAGAAATGTCTTTCCGGTTACGATCGGTCCTGCAACGAGCTGAGGGAAAAAGGAAACGAAGAGTGCAAATCTGGTAAAACTTTCCTCGCAGGGAATATGTTTTCTGTACACGTCAATCGTATAACTCATGGACTGAAATGTAAAAAAGGAAATGCCTACAGGCAGAATCAGATTCTTAATGACAGGTACAGGTGTGCCGAGTCCGACAAGAGAAAAAAGAGAATTGGAACTGGATGCGAAAAAATTATAATATTTGAAAAATCCGAGAATGACGATCAGATTCAGAAAAAGGCTGAGTCTGAGCCAGGCAAGCCTCTTTGCAGAGTCCTCTTCTGAATGAATTTTCAATGCCAGTACATAATCGATCAGTGTGGAAAGAAAAATCAGTCCTGCAAATCTCCAGTCCCAGCTCATATAAAAAATGTAACTTGCCCCGAGAAGAAAACTGTGGAGGATTTTTCTGGAATTCTCCTTCCCTGAAAAAAGGACAGGGTGAATATACCATTGGTATATAAAGACCACAGAAAAAAATATAAAATATTCTAAACTGTTGAATAACATTCCGATTCAGGGATAAAGAAGGCTGAAGATGTCGACAGGTGCAGAAAGTGAAGCATTCCGCACCATCCTGTATTGACTGATGAAAAAACCAATCAGTTCTGTTTTTCCCAGCGGATGCTTCCTTCCAGACTGAGAGGATTGTCCTTGTATTCCACGGAACGGAACTGTCCGTCCTGAGTTTCGTAAGTGAGATCCTTTATTGTGGCGCCTGCGGAGTCTTTATGAAAACCGACGCTGACCATTGCCTTGAAGTCTTTTGGAAGTTTCAGAGTCTGATCTCCGAAACCGAATCTCGAAAGAGTTCTTCCGCAGCTGAATGTGTTGAAAGCAAAAAAAACACAGAGGCAGGTGACAAAGCCGAAAGCGAAATCTTTATTGAAAATACCGTTCTTATTCATAAAGGCAAGGGTGCAAGGAATGCTTCTGCAAGTCAAGCAAATATAGGAGTGTTCATCTGCAGGGAAACTGAAAATAATATGCTTTACCTAATTGAAGTTTGAAAAATTATGTCTCATGAGAATATACCTTTGCACTCTCCAATTTTCTTTTTAAGAGGGAACTTTGCTTCTAAATCCGGAACAGACAGATGCAGTCAGACATACAGAAGGTCCCCTGCTTATTTTTGCGGGTGCCGGTTCAGGCAAGACCCGAGTCATCACCAACCGGATCGTATATCTGATCCGTGAAAAAAAGACTGATCCTAAAAGAATAGCAGCTCTTTCCTTCACAAACAAAAGTGCTAAGGAGATGAGGGACCGAGTCAGAAAACTCCTCGGAAACAAAGAGAGCAAAGGAATTGAGCTTTCTACATTCCACAGTCTTGCATTGAAAATATGTAAGGAATATATATCCCTTTTGGGATACCAGGTGCCTTTTCTGCTGTGCACACCCCATGAACTGGAATCTGTTCTTCTCGAAGTGCTCAAATCTAAAAAAATAGAGGTTTCCGGTTCTGAACTGTCGCAGATACTTTCCCGAATCAGTTTCTGGAAAAACTCATTCAAACGGAATGCCTCCGGAAATGAGGAGGGCTGGGACAGTATTGTTCCTGTGATTTTCGAGCCCTATGCAGAGAGGCTGAAAAGAGAAAATATTCTGGACTTTGATGATCTGATTCTGAAGTCGATGGAAATTCTGGAATCGTTTCCTGAAGCAAGGGAAAATCTGCAGAAAAAATTTCAGTTTTTCATGGTGGATGAGTTTCAGGATACAAATATGCTTCAGTACAGATTCCTCCGGCTTCTTCTCGGTGAAAACAGAAACCTCTGTGTGGTGGGCGATGATGATCAGAGCATCTACGGATTTCGAGGTTCAGACAGAGATCTGATTCTGAATTTTGAAAAGGATTTCCCCGGAACAAAAACAATTAAACTTCTTCAGAACTACAGATCCTGCGAACCGATCCTCAGAATGGCAAATGCACTGATCAAAAACAATCAGAACAGAAAGGAAAAGGAACTTTGGTCTGCAAGAAAAACAGGAGATCTTCCTTTGTATACTGAACTGGGGGACGAAAAGGAAGAAGCTTCCTTTGTCGCAGACAAGGTTCAGGAACTGATTCTTCGTCACAAGAAAAAGGGAAATGAGATTGCAGTTCTCTTCCGTACAAATTATCAGTCTAGGCCTTTTGAAGAAGAACTCAGACTCAGATCGATCCCTTATAAACTGATCGGTGCCTACAATTTTTTTGACAGAAAGGAAGTGAAGGATCTGATCGCGTATATCCGAATCATTGCCAATTCAAAGGATGATCTTTCTTTTCTGCGAATCCTGAATTATCCAAAGAGAGGACTTGGGGAGACTGCAAGAGAAAAAATCCAGAGCAAGTCCCATCATGACGGAATTTCCATTTCTGAAGTTCTTCTGAAAATCTGTGAAAGTCCTGACTATATTCCTGACCTCAAAAAAAATGCAGCATCCTCAGTATACGCACTGATGGAACTCATTTCCAAATACAAAAAAGAATTTCATACTACGCTGTCTCTGACGCACACTCTTAAAAATCTGGTGGGGGAAGTCGGATTTGAAAAAGAATTTTTTTCGGAAGAAAAGGATGCAAAAGTCATTAAGGCGAGAATGTTCAATCTTTCTGAACTGATCAATATGCTGGACTATTTTGAAAAGGAGTGGGAAGGAGAAACCAGACCGACTCTTTTTGATTTTCTGCTCAGGCTCGCACTTCTGACGAGTGATGACGGTGACAGCGAAAAGGAAGACAGCAGAATCCAGCTGATGACGATGCATCTTTCCAAAGGTCTTGAATTCGATGCAGTATTTCTCTGCGGTCTCGAAGAGGGATTTCTTCCGAGTGCGAGAAGTATGTCCGAAACAAATGATGCAGATGAGGAAAGACGTCTTTTTTATGTGGGAATCACCAGAGCCAGAGAGAAACTTTTTTTGAGTTCCTGCAGAAACAGAAAAAAATTCGGAGAATCAGTTCCTGTTCAGCCTTCCCGTTTTCTCTCAGAAATTCCGGAAGAGCTCATGGAAACTGCTAAAACGGATGACGAATCTGCGGCTTTTTCATTTCTTGAGAATCTGGAGAGTCTGAAAGCAGTCTGAAATGAAATTATCCGCTAAATTTCTGAAAAGAAAATGGAGTTCCGTATTCCTGTTCATTCGGGAACGGTTATATATCCGGTCATGGATGGTTTCTGTCTTTCTGGCGTTTTTCCTTCTTTTCAGTCTGATATTAATTTCGAACAATCTTCTGATCTATGCAGTAAAGCAGAAATATGTAAATATCTATAAAATCAGAGCACTGATTTCCGAATATTTCAGAAACAGACAGAACAAGGCTATAGAGATAGGCCTAGTGGATTTCAGTCTGATCGGAGGAATCATATTCGAAGATCTCCGCATTTCCTCGGAGGAAGACTTTTCGAACAATAGAATTTTTCTGAAATCGGAGAGAATTGAAATCCGTCTTCAGAAAGTTTTTTCCACCGCCCCTGAAGTGAAAAAAGTCGTATTTTCGAACGCACATATCACTCTCAATGCAGGAGATTCTGATGTGGACAGGCTTTTTGATTTCCTGAAAGAGGTCTATGTTCCCGAGGTCGAATTTACCGATCTTTATGTAACAGTCAAGGATGGAAAAGACATACTTTTGGATACAAAGTATCCTATAACCCTCGTTCTGAAGAGAAAGGACAGAGCTTTTCAGGTTGAGTACAATGATTCCTTTCTGAAACCCTTCCGTACATTTCACGGAACCGGCACAGCAGACACTGAGAATAAATCTGTCAGCCTTGTCTCCAGATTTGAAAAATACAGTCTTGTCAATTTTCCCGGAATACTTGTAAAGATTCTTCATACGGAAGCCAGTTCCGGACAGACAGAAGGTTTTCTAAAGCTTGACTATTCTCAGGAAAACATCAAAATGGAAGGCGATATCAACTTTCTCGATATTGACACTGACGACAGTCAGGACAATCCTATTCAGCTGAGCGGCTTCTATTTCAACACGAAATTCTCTTTCTTCAGAGATCAGGAAGACAGAAAAGCTCCTGAATCTTATTTTAACAGAAAAGTCAGCAACCCAAATTTCTTTCTGATCGAAAATGTATTTACATCAAAGAAAAATCTGAAACGGAAACTCTATCAGTTCGAAAGTTCCAATCTGAAAAATCTTTCCAAAATTTTTTCCCTTCCGGAAGGAAAGACTGTTTCGGGAAAGGCAAAACTGAATCTGATTGCAGAGGAAACTGGAAAGAACCCTGCATGGACATCACTTGACGGAAACTTAAGTCTCGAAAATTTTTCCTTCCGTTCAAATCAGCCTTCTTTCAGTGCAGACATTTCAAAAGCTGTGATTACAGTAAATCCGGAGGGTGAGATCAGTTCAAAGATGAGCGGCAGATTCTTTGACAGGGAATTCACTCTGGAAAATTCAGGAACAGTCAATCTCGGTTATGATTCGGCAAAGGACAGAACATATTTCAGCGGTCAGCTGAATATGGGAGTGAATGTCAGAAAATTCATACTTAAGGATATATTCAGTCTGATTGAATCTGCATACAGTTCCGTTCAGGACAACATCAGGGAAAGACAGGAAAAAATGCTTCCGGAAGCTTATATTACCGACTCAAGAATATACCAGATATTTCTTGATAAACTGAATTATAATCTGACATTTGATATTGAAAATGCAGCGATGTCTGAAACTTCACCCCCTTGGGGAAATTTTATTCTGACAGCCAAAATGAGCAAAGGTGTTCTGGATACTGCGCTTCAGCTGAAAACTCCGGCAGGAACGGACACAGAGGCGAAACTTTCACTCAACGGTCAGTTTGATAAAAAAAGTCCTTATTTTGATGTCCGTGCTCATACAAAACATTTCCCTTGGAAGGAGAAAGTCTATACATTCTGCGGAGCAGAATTTTTTTCAGACGAGGTGAACCTGGATTTCGGGATGGTCACAAGCGGAAATAATTTTTCAGATTTTACCCTGAAAAGAAGCGTGACCGCAGAGTTTTCTTTTAATAAGTCATCTTACAGACAGTCTGATCTGACTGACACTTTCCGATGGAGCGAGATACTGGGATCAGAATCAGGTTTCCAGGTCAAAGGCGGAATGAACGGGTATGCACAGGAAAGTTTTGTGAGAAATCTGGAATTTATTTCGGATTCCTGGTCATGGAAGGGGTTTGGAAATTCCACAAAAACAGGTTATACATTTTCTGGCTGGGGTGCGAACTCAGGCAAAAGTCAGAACTTCACAGTCAACAGGGAGAAAGGAAAATGCGTTTTACAGAAAAAATAATGATAATTTCAATATTGATCCTGTCAGCTTACTGCAGGGAAAAATCCGGAAAGGAGCATTCGTTTCTGAAAAAGTTTGATACAAAACCTGTAGTCGGTATGTGGAAGGTAGTGCCTTCCATGAATTCGGAAGTGATCCTTTTTGAACCGGACGGGGCTGTAAAATTTTTTCATAATTCCAAGGAAGAAAAAGTATATGCCTATTCCGATTCAAGAGGAATGCGTCTTTCCAAGTCTGAAAATGATCCTCATGCAATCGGCCTGTTTCTCTTTGCCGAAAAGAATGAAGATATCTGGAACGGAATAATGAACGAGAAGGTAGTGAGACTTGTCAGAATTACTGAGGAGAAGAAATCAGTTTTAGAATAGAATTGCCTGCTATCTCAGATGCATTTCCGTTTCCAAGACTTTTTTTGACAGTTATGATATCCTCTGTCATTTTTTTTCTGTAAATCTCATCTTTCAGAATTTTTAATGATTCTTCAGTAATGTTTTCCGGATTGCATTCTTCCTGAAGAAATTCTTTGCAGATAAACTTTTCAGACAGAACATTGACAAGTCCTACATACGGAATCAGTACAAGTTTTTTCCCGAGCCAGTGAGTCACCATACCGTTTTTATAAAGTATGACCATAGGTTTTTCAAAACAGGCAACTTCGAGAGTGGCTGTACCCGAGGCAAGAATGACCAAATCCGATTTTTCTATGCACCTGAGAGTATTTTTATAATGATATTGTATTTCGAGTTCAGGATTTTCCTTTCTGATGTCCTCAATGGAATCGAGAATGTATTTCTCCTCTTTTTCATTGATTGACGGAACGAGAAAAAGGACTGATTTATTTTCTTCCGAGAGTTTTTTTCTTACAGCTGCGGCGGAAGCAAGCATATCGGAAAGAAGCCTACTGATTTCACTGGATCTGGAGCCGGGCATCAGACATACAGTGAAATCTCTTTTCGGAAGAGAAAGTTCTCTGCCTGCCTGAAGTTCTGTCTTGATTCTTGTCACAAGAGGATGGCCGACTACAGTATTTTCGATTTCATGTCTGTCATAAATCTTTTTTTCAAACTGAAAGAGCAGCAGCATAAGATCCACTCTTTCTTTGATTTTGTAAATGCGGTTGTATCTCCACGCCCAGATCTGAGGCGATACATAGAAGATGACCTTGAATCCTGGAATCGCTTTTTTCAGCATTTCAGCCAGTGCCAGATTGAATCCGGGATAATCGATCAGGATTGCCTCTCTGACATTTTTTTCCTTTGCAGCCAGAACAAGTTTTTTGGCGAGTCGCTTCAGTTTAAAATAATTGGAAAGAATTCCAGTGAATCCGATGACTGACATTTCTTCAATGTCTGCATAGGACTCGAGTCCTTCCTTAAGCATTGTCTCACCGCCGATTCCTATGAATTCCAGATCGGGATTTTTGGACTTCAAATAATGAAGAAGTTCTCCGCAGAGAAGATCCCCTGAATGTTCACCGGCAACAGTGAGGATTGTTTTTTTCATAACCCTGAGTACTCTTTTTTATGGTTCAGGTCATCTGAACTGCTGTATTCTGAAAAGGATACAATATGTATCTTTTCTCTGTCTGCCGCTGCAATGAGTTCTTTGGGATTGACTACAAGCGTATTCTCAGAACGGAATGCAAGAGTTTTGTATTTATGTTTTTTCATGGATTCAAGAGTCCTGAGACCCACAGTCGGCAGATCAAATCTTTCATCCTGTCCTGCTTTGGAATTTTTGCATACAGTGGCACCTTTTCCTCTCGAGAGTTCTCCGCCCCGTTCAATTGCCCTGTCAGTTCCTTCAATTGCTTCGAGTGCCAGAGTCATTCTGTCCATCACAATGACAGTCTGACCGATATCGAGTCTTGCAAGTTCTGAAGAAAGATTTTTTCCGTACTGAATGTCTTCAATTTCCGACTTACCGAGTTTTTTCTTAGTATATCGTCCGGGCGTGAGAAACAGAGGCTTCAGATAGGTCTTCTGGGATATGATTGTTATCCCGCTTTTTTCAAATTCTTTTGCCGCTATTTCAAAAAAAGTGTAGTCATTCTTATTCAGCATCTTCGCCATCAGTATGACAGCCTTAAGATCAAATTTATAAGACTTTAATATTATATCTTTATTTACTTTCCCGAGCAGAAGAAGTCTCTCAATTCCGTTTTTTTTGCAGGTCTTTATCAGACCGCCAATCTGAGTGATGTAGACAGGAATATTTCTGTCGGAAAAATCGCCGGTGTAAAACTCAGATTCTTTGACTGAGAGGAATAATGGGTCCTCACCGCATCTGAGAGCCTCATTCATTGCGATATGAGGCAGATCTCCGCCTCCGGCGATAATCCCGAGTCTGTTCAAAAATCAGGACCCAGGTGTCGTCGCAGAACCGGTTGAAGACGAGGAATCTCCTGACTTTTCAGACCCTGAACCTGATTTTTTGTAATCATTTACGTAAAAACCGGAACCCTTGAAAATAATCCCTGTTCCGCTCGAAATCAGTCTGTTGACGGAACCTTTTTTCTCACAGAGACATTCCTTGAGAGGTTCGTCTTTAATGGACTGAAAATGTTCAAACACTTTTGTGCATGTACTGCATTTGTATTCGTATGTCGGCATATCAATCCTCCTATGCACAAAATCCAAAATAGGTAGTTTTTTTCAAGTTCATTTTTATTCTGACGCAGTATGCTGATTTCCAGTTTTTCAAATGAAAAGGTCAAATATGCAGTAAGACTTCGAGATAAAAAATACAGAGAACAGTCTGAGGAAATACTGATTGAAGGTTATAGAGAAATCAGACGAGCTCTGATTTCCCGTAAAATCAGGTTCAAGTCCATTCTCATCTCGGAAGAGTGTTTTTTGGGTGAAAATGAACCTGAACTGATTGAAGAGATTCTTAAGCAGGGGGCAAGACTCCTGGAATTTCCCCGAAAGGTATTCGAGAAAATATCCTACCGTGACAGACCTGACGGACTGATAACGATTGCAGAGGAACCTGACTTCTCACTGGGAGAACACAGTTTCTCTGAAGGGAACATATTCCTTCTGATTGAAGGGGTGGAAAAACCCGGAAATCTGGGAACAATTCTCCGAACTGCAGAAGGGGCCGGGACAGATGCAGTATTCGTATCCGATTCGAAACTCGATATATTCAATCCGAATGTCATCAGATCAAGCACCGGAACAATATTCACTCTGCCTGTATACACGGGAAGTCTGGAAGAAATTCTCGAACGGATGAAAAAAATCAGTGCAGTGAGTTTTGCAGTCACACCCGAAGCATCATCATGTTATTATAATGAAAAACTGACAGGAAAAACTCTTTTCATATTCGGAAGCGAGCAGTATGGTCTGAGTCCTCTTGCCAAAAAAAAGGCTGACAGACGAATTTACATTCCTATGAACGGGGAAGCGGATTCACTGAATCTCGCAATGTCGGCAGGAATCATACTGTATGAATCGGTCAGACAGAGGGCAGCAGAAAAATGAAATTTACATACTATATCAGTCATCACGGATTCGGACATATCAGCAGATCACTCGAAATCATCAGACATTTTTCTGATCAGGGTCATGAAACAGAAATCGTTACAGGAAGAACAGATTTTCTGGAGAAAAACAGCCTCAATATCCAGGTTCGAAATGAAACCACGGACACGGGAGTCATTCAGAAGAATTCACTCGAAATAAATGTGGACGAGACACTGCTTGCATTGAAAAAGTTCAGAGAAAGGGAAGGTGAGCTTATTGAGAAAGAAACCCTTCATCTGAAAACACGGAAACCGGATGCAGTCATTTCAGACAGTTCCCCTGTTCCGTTTGCAGCGGCCCAAAATGCGGGCATCCCTTCATTTTTTATCGGAAATTTTACCTGGGATTATATATATGCAAATTATATAAAATATAATTCTGATTTTTCTGCTTACGTTTCGGGAATGAGAGATCATTATGCAAAGTGCACAAAGGCGTTTATTCTTCCTTTTCACTGCCCGACAGATGTATTCAAGGATGCAGTGAATGTGGGCGTGGTCGGAAGAAAACCCAGGACAGACAGAGAGACAGTGAGAAAACGTCTCGGATTTGACAGTAAAAAAAAATATTATCTATTTTCCTTCGGTGCTTACGGACTGTCCGGCCCGGATTTTCATTTTGAGAAACTTGCACAGGATTCAGAAATTTTCATTTCAGGTCTTGAAAATTTTCAGCACGAGAAGATCAGAAATATTCAGGGAGAATATTACCCAGATCTCGTCGCAGCCGCAGATTTTACAGTGACAAAACCCGGGTATGGAATTCTCGCTGAAACCTATCTCTCAGGCACACCGGTCATCTACACTGACAGGGGAGACTTTGCAGAATATGCTCATCTAGTATCTGCAATGCAGAAAACTCATACGAGTGCTTATATTTCCCAGAATGATCTTTTTTCGTTTAATTTTCCTGAAAAAAAAGATTTTCATCTGCCTTCTGAAAAAATCAGGACGGACGGTGCAGAAGAGATCCTTCAGGGAATGAAAAGAATACTTTGATTTCTGAGAAGGCTTTCGCATATGTTTATTTCAATTATAATGAAAGATGCCCCTGAGAAAAGCGGAGTTTCAAAAAATCTTTCTTATAAAACAAAAAAATCATAGCTTGTAATTACATTCAAAAGAAAAAAGCTGTGAATTCACTTTCAACATTTTAATGATCTGATGCAGTACCGCCGTTTAAAGATCCTTACGGATGATTCTGTAGGAACTCCAACGAAGTCAGACAGCCTTCCGTTGATCTGTAGGAACTCCAACGAAGTCAGACAGCCTTCCGGTGATCTGTAGGAACTCCAACGAAGTCACAGACAGCCTTCCGTTGACCTGTAGGAACTCCTGCGAAGTCGGCAAGCCTTCTGATGAGCTTTGTAGGAACTCCTGCGAAGTCGGGCAAGCCCTCTGTTGAACTGTAGGAACTCCTACGAGGCATGGCAAGCTTTCTGATGACCTGTAGGAACTCCAACGAAGTCAGACAGCCTTCCGTTGGTTGTAGGAACTCCTACGAGTCACAGACAGCCTTTCGTTGATCTGTAGGAACTCCTGCGAGGTCAGGCAACCCCACTCTTGAGTTGCAGGAACTCCCACGAATTCTGGGAAGTTGAGGCTGTTTAATAAGGAGTCTACTGAAATGTAAACAGTAGAATCCTTTCTTTTGCACAGCCTCTATCAATTGAAATGGAATTCTTCGACTAAAAATTCACAAATGGCAGAACAGGAATGCTGTTATCCAATGCGATGTTTAAAATGCCAAGTTGAAATTTTGCCTTTTGAGTGCTGTAATTTATCATACCATATTGAATACCTTCCTCGGAGTTCTGTGCAGAATTTAGGAGCAAAAGAGGCATCAACCCTGTTTGAATTCCACGATTTTCTTCGACATTATTAATGCCTGCAACGTTAAACTGCCAACTAGACTTATCGAGAGTTTGTGCACTATTGTAGCCCCAAAGTGTCGCTTGTAAACCCCATACAGTTCCGCCTACAATGCTTAATCCACCAAGTGCTGATTGCCAACCACTCATATTGCCTCCCACATAGGAAATACCCATTGGCACCAAATTGACACCAAAAAAATTCTCACCAGTATAGTTGATTCCAACGAATGAGGCTTGAACACCTTTTGTCGTTCCTCCCACAAGAGAAAACAAAAAACTGCCGTGAAGTCCAGTCATAGCTCCTTCTACATATCCAAGAACAGCGTCAAATCCAATCCCTTTTATACTTTTGGAATATCCAATACCTGATGCTTGAAAAACTTTTACATCCAAACTGTTTCCCAAAGACAATGGATAAATAGGGCCGATACCAAATCCTTTTCTTTTTTTCTCAAAAGACTTTTTTAAGTACAGATCTATATCCGTTTCACTGGAATATGAAATCTTGGGATTCGAAGTGACTTTAGGCTTATTCGCAGATGGTTTTACCTGACTGTCTGTGACAGTTTCGCTTTTTAATTCGGAAGAGTACTCTGCATAGGGATTTACAAAGGTGCCTCCGCTGTTCCAACTGGAAAATTTATTACAGAATATATCAGCAATAATATCCGCATTGTTCAGAGAATTGGTTTTGACTTTATCCGAATAATTGATCTCTCCTGAATTTACATCAGTCAGACTTCCTGTAATATAATAGTTGCCGGCAACCTTGGATACAGTGCCAGTCAGAACCTTATTGGCAGAAATCAAGGCTCCTATTTTCAAATCGTCTCCTGAAACAACCCCAAGCTGTGAGAGTCTCTGTTCGTTCAGAACAGATTTCATATCCGAGCGATTTACAACCGAAATTCCTTTGACTTTCGTCATACAGCTGTTCACAAACCCTCCGACTGCAGTAGCATCTCCTTTGGAAACGCCTTCACTCGGTTTGAATTCCAAAATCCCTATCCTCATTTGTTTTTCCTGTGCTGTCAGCTGCAGAACTGCAGTGAGCAGTGTAACAAAGATGATCTGCTTTTTCTTCATATTTTTTCCTTCCTTTATAATGATAAATCCGATAGAAATTCTTTTAAAAAATTACTTTCCCTTTCGGCGAGTTCTGTATTTGTCAGTTTGACTCTTTTGTTCAGGAGCATAAATGTAGGCAGAAAGAAGATACTCACAGCTCTTTTCCATCCGATTTCGATTTCCCTGTTTTGAACATTTTCTTCAGAAGTTCCCTTTTGAATCAGCATATGCAGAATACGGGAATCACTGTCCCAATAGGGAAAGATTCCGAAAGAGGCTGCATGGAGTGCGATTTTTGCCCATACGGTTCTGTTGATTTCCCGTTTTGATTCCGGCTCATAACGGAATGTCAAGGAATACCGGCACTGTGTTTTGCTCAGTTTACCGGTTTCTTCGAGTAACGGGAATTTGACGGACTGAACTAAATTTTCAAACAGTTTTATGGAAAAATAAGAATTCATCAGTGCATTGCAGTCTTTTCCGGTGAAGATGCTTCCTTTTTCAGTTTCCTTCACACTGCAGGATTCGGAATTCTGCTTCAGAATTTTTTGGAGAGTTTCCTGGAAGAATTCAGGCTTCTTTTCGACTGTCGATTTTAATTCTTTTATTTTCGCCGAAGTAATATAAGGTTTTAAATTTTCCGGAACGACAATCTTCTGATATGTATTGACTTTGATATTCCGCTCCTGCAGATGCTGCACTGTCTGAAGATAGGAAGATTCCGAGAGACCAAAATCCTGCACTTCTGCATTTGAAAAAATGTATTCATAATTAAAAGAATGGTCTTTGCTTTTTTGTTCCATCGCAGAAAGAGGCGATATTTTCGGCAGGGATTCTTTTTGATAACCGATTTCCCGAATATAACAGACAGACAACCCGGAAGTGAATGGAATTTTTTCTTCTGCCTTTGGAAGTTTTGCATAATTCCAGCTGATCGGAAGACAGTTGTGAAATATAATCAAGATCAATACAATTAGATGCAATCGGTTTCTGCAAATATGCGCCAAAGAAATGAAATCATTTTCAGCTGCTTTTTTTTTAATGCGTTGAAAGATATGCATTGATAATATCAATGATTTTCTTGTTAAATTTTTCAAGAAGCTCATTCTTCTCCTTATCATCTTTTGCATTTTTCATTTTCTCATTTAATACCTTAAATTCATCTTCGAGAATTTTTCTGCTGCTGGCTGCCTTTTCAGCAGCTTGCTGTATTTCGCTGTCTTTGGGATTTGATGGAATCTTGTATGCAAATACGTATAATTCCAAGATAATAAGTTTAATCTTTGCAATACTTTCATTGTATTTCAATGTGTTAGGATTTTCCGAAACAGCTGTGAGATAACTGATATTGAATTCCTTATGCAAGGCCTCCTGTCTTGCCCGCAGTTTATCAAAGGTTTGACTTAATGCGGCACGCGAATTCCCTTCTTCAACAAGAACTCCCTGGTAAGTAATAATCCCTGAACTGAATGCCGCCAAACCTGCTACAATAGCTGCATTTGCAGGACTTGCTGTTGCCAATGTGGCAGCCGATATGGAAGAGACGATACCCATAATCGTCAGATTTATCCGTTTAAGGCTGCTCCTTTCCACATCCCTTTTTGCAGACATCAATACTGCTGTATAAGCATTCATAGCAGCCGCAAAGTCTTCTTCAGATTTATTCAAATCATTTGTGTATATATTTGGAATGTAGATTGGCCTTTGAAGGTTGGCGATACAATTATCCGTTTGGAACCAAAACCATTCATTGCCGCAGGTATTCAGTGGAATAAGAATTTTTGGTCTTATCGTTTCACCCGTTTCTTTTGGGGTGCTGCTGGTGCAGAAAACAAATGAAAACAAAACTGGAAAGATAAAAGCTTTTTTAATTATGATTTGCATTTTATATTCCTTGCGCAGGATTTTTGTAAAAAAACTTATGAAAAGGATTGTAATTGCGGGGAAAAAGAGAGGATTTGGTAACGGGAGATTTGTTTTTAAATAGAGAAGAAGTCTAAACTTCTGCAGCACTTGGGCAGACAAAACTCGCAAAGCTGTTTCGATGTTTCGATGTTTCGATGTTTCGATGTTTCGATGTTTCGATGTTTCGATGTT
>JBPOJG010000045.1:0-16183 GCA_052033835.1 Spirochaetota bacterium | reverse complement strand
CATTGGAGGCTACTTTTAATTTGACCTGCCGGACAAATTCTCTGCGAATCTCAATCCAGATGGCGGTTTCTTTTTGGTATTGGTCTTGTTTCACAAAAGTCAGTTCGCGAAATTTTATTTTCTGTTCGTCGGTGAGATCTCCGACCCAATCGCTCATTTTGTTGATGGTTTCTTTTTGCAGCTTGTGAAACTCTTCGGTATATTCCTTAGGCGGTAAGGCGGCCAATTTGGAAAAGACCTCTGATTCCTCGACCAATTTTTTCTCAAAATGATCAAACTGTTCGGCATTCAGACTGCGGAACAGCTGCGCACCATCATCCGCGAGCCGATCCGCAAGCGCAATCCATAGTTTGGGTACTCGTTCCTGGGCGATGGTATTCAAATACTCAGACGGAAGCGGCTCTTTTGCTTGCTGGATCTTGGTTAAATCTGCAATTATCCAGGGAATCTGGGTTCGTTTAAACCAGTCTAGATGGCCTCGGCCTTTTTCACGATAGTATTTGTATTGCTCATCGCTGAGATTGAAGTATTTGTTCACCTCACGCATCACAACCCAGTTCAAGTTTTTGACGATGATCTTGTGCATCGAGCACGAAGCCAAGACGAGCAATGCGAAGTAAACCGTCACAAATCGCATTATATGTAGCAATTTTGAAAATCTTTTCACTTTTATAAAGTTTTCAAGACAGGGTTAGGCGGCAAGGCTAATTGCAGAGACACTATCCCCATTGTAAGAAGACAAGGATCAAATGGCGACTATGCTTTGGATGGCACAGATCAATCCTCATATCAACTTCAACGGAAATGCAGAAGAAGCATTCCACTTTTACAAATCAGTATTTTGCGGTGAGTTCACAAAAATTATCCGCTTGATAGCAGGAAACGTGGAATTCGTAGGAGTTCCTACAAAACGCCTGATCGCAAAAGCCAGTCCTCGAAATCGCAGGAGTTCCTACAAAGAGTGCCTGCTTGCGAAAGCCAGTCCTCTGAATCGAGTTCCTACAAAGTGCTTGCTCGCAAAAGCCAGTCCTCGAAATCGTGGGAGTTCCTACAAAACGCCTGATCGCAAAAGCCAGTCATCGAAATCGTAGGAGTTCCTACAGATCCTGTCCACAAAAGCCAGTCCTCTGAATCGTAGGAGTTCCCACAAAGTGCTTGCTCGCAAAAGCCAGTCCTCGAAATCGCAGGAGTTCCAACAAAGTGCCTGCCCGAAAAGCCAGCCCTCTGAATCGTAGGAGTTCCCACAAAGTGCCTGCCCGTAAGCCAGTCCTCGAAATCGTAGGAGTTCCCACAAAACGCCTGATCGTAAAAGCCAGTCCTCGAAATCGTAGGAGTTCCTACAAAGAGTGCCTGATCGGAAAAGCTATCCTTGAATTCGTAGGAGTTCCCACAAAACGCCTGATCGCAAAAGCCAGTCCTCGAAATCGTAGGAGTTCCTACAGAGCCTGCTCGAAAAGCCAGCCCTCTGAATCGTAGGAGTTTCTACAAAGTGCCTGCCCGAAAATTCACTATGCTCCGCGAATCAACTCTCAGCGCCCATATCCTTACCCACAAGTTACGGAATCGCGGTACGGACAGTCAATTTTATACCTATCCCCTTGTTCATTCGATGCAGATGTTTATCCGACGAGTCCCCTTTCTGACGCGGAAAGGGGAAAAGCCTACTGAGATAAAAGTGCACCCCTTTTCCTTTCAGGAAAGGGGCAGAGGTAGTGAACAGCTGCAGAAAGAATGCTAGGGATAGGCATAAGAGAATACATTTGTGGGTAACGGTATGTCCGCGTCTTTAGCGTGATACTCCCCATTTCCAAAATCTATTGACAGCTTATCGTAAGCCAATAAATACAAACAATGGCACAGATCAACCCTCACATCAACTTCAACGGAAATGCAGAAGAAGCATTTAACTTTTACAAATCAGTATTTGGCGGTGAGTTCACAAAAATTATCCGCTTCAAGGACTTGGCAAGTGCTGACTTTCCAGTGGCAGAGCACGAAGCAAATAAAATAATGCATATCGCTTTGTCTATTGGCAAAAACTTTTTGATGGCCAATGATGTTCCCGAAATTTTGGGACGAACAAACGAAAATGAAAACAGAAGTAAAATTTCCATCAGTGCAGAAAGCAGGGAAGAAGCGGACAAATTATTTAAAGGACTTTCAGTCGGTGGACAAATTGAAATGCCAATTTCCGACAGCCCTTGGGGTTCCTACTTCGGTATGTTCAGAGACAAATACGGCATAGAATGGATGGTGGACTTTGATCCGAAGGATAAAGGTCATATGTAACCCAACCTATGCTTTGTTTTTTACACTCTCACTTTTTTCGATAAGAAATGCAACAGCCGCATCCAATGTATCAAAAACCAGATTTCCAAACTTCTTCGGATCTATTTCAAAATCATTACAGTCGATTCCTAGACAGTGATTCTCATCTTTTTTTGATAATTCATTCTCAAAGCTTTCGGAAGGAACATTATACTTCTTTGAAATTTTATTTATTACGGTTTCTTTAACTTCCGAAAGCAAGTTTGGGTGATCATCACTGATTCCTATGATTTTCATTGTTGTTTTCGAAATTTTCAAATAAATTAATTTCATTTCCAGCGGCTGAAGAGGCATAATCTGAGCTTTTAGCTTTTTATTCATTTCTTTGATAAACAGGTATTTCTGTCCTTTTCCTTTTTCAGGATCGTAGTTTTCAAGAGTATAACAAGGGCCAAGCAGGATTTGAGAATATTTTTTCTTTATCCGTTCCATTGCATCACTTCCTGATTTCAAAAAAGGATCTTCCCTGCTGATGTTCTGTTCGATATTCTGTAAAGATATAATATATACTGCGATGGTTACAAGCATAGTAGCTATATTTTTGACTGCGTCCAGAATATTTGCTAAATTCAATTCCTTTTCCAGAAGATTTGCAATTATAGCTGCAAGTCCTATCAGTACTAGGATTAAATTTATCAGGTCTCTTTTCTTATTATCCATAGTCAGCTAGCTCCTTTTTAAATAACTTTTTTTGAATTGATTGAGTTATGATCCTTTATTTCAAAAGCCTTTTTAAGCCTGCCAGCAGAGTCATAGCCTAGGCTTTTATTTTCAAAATATTGAGTCATTCTTAAATAATCTTCAGATTTTATTGCCCTCAGTTTTATAAAATTATAAATTGATTCCCATTCAATTCTTTTAAATTGCTGATTTTCATCTTCATTTATACATGGCTTGAATTGCTCTTCAATTTTTGAATCTCTTTTTTGCAGAACTAAATTGATCAGGAAAAATTTTTTACTCTGTTTTTTTGCCATCCATGTTCCCAGCAGCCATAATCTAAGAAGTTCATATTTTTTTTCATCAAATGCAATTTTTTTATACTTCTCTTTAAATACCTGATCAAACCAATTATTCCCTCCTGTAAGATACTTTTTGGTCTTCTCAGGGTCAGGGTCACTTGGAATTGTTTTGTTAGGAGATGAAAACTTTGCTTCGATAAAAAACAAAATATTATCAGTATCAATTATTATATCCGGCTCAGATCCACGGCTTTTCGCTTCTCCAAATTCGTGTCTTGCGTCCTCTAGCAGTTTATATCCTTTTTTTTCGCGCTCCGAGAAGCTCCATAAAATCAATTCTAAATTTGATATTTTTTCTGCAGTAACTGATTCAAGAAAAGAACCGAGTAATTCATTATTTTGCAAATACCGAAATACATTAAAAGTAACAGCATCTTCACTTTTTTCTCTTGCCATTCGGCTTTCCCTTTTGAATTTTTTTATTTGGTCCAAGTATTCAATATCAAGTTCAGAAAACCAAAGCAAATTTTCGGTTTCTTTTTTGTATTCAAATGTAGAAGGTGATATGTAAATTTGGTGCTTATCACACAAAAATTCAGGAAGACGCTTAAAGCGTTTCTTTTGCCGTGAGACCGTTTCTTTACATCCTTTTACAGGACACTCAATTTTATTTTCCGTATTTGTTGTTTTAGATTTTAATTTCGTTATATCATACATATTGTCATCCTCTGGTAATTAATTCAATATTGATATTTTGTGCTTTTAACTTTTGTTGGCAGCAAAAAATATCTTCCATTATCCGCAATTTTTACATTTCCCAAAACACTTGTCAGAATTCATAATATGCATCTAGAAGTTAGAAACAGGATTTTCTTCTTCTGAATTAGAAAGCTTCGTCATCGTTTCCTCTTTCTCATCCCTTCCTGCTTCTCGCGTAATACTTCATCAGTTCTTCAATCAGAAATTCAACGATGATGGAATCTCTTTCGCTGATTTCTTCTGGGCTGTCGTTCAGAAGTCTTTCGTCAATTCGAAGCAATTTATAATTAATCAGTTTTTCCTTCGGGGTTTTGTTCTGATTTTTTGAATGAAGAATATACATCTTCAGAACGCCTGCATTCACATCTGAAATCTTTGTCTTGCCGTGAATCTCGAGAAATTCCTTCAATTTAAGCATCAGTTGAAATCTGTTCAAATATTCCATTTAGCTCCCTCCAAAAGAATGAATAACGCATAACGCAATATATCTATTTGTCATATTGGATGTCCAGTGATTTTTTCTTTTTTCTGAATTTCTGTTGATTTTTTGTAACTACTCAGTGAAACATACATTGTAAGAGAATTTATAGAGAAAAGCCTGAAAGGCTGAATAGTCACGATTTCTTCTTATATTTTGACGATGTGACGAATGGACTCCATGTGACTCGGCATCCGGAAGATTCTGGTATGTACCCATGATTGTTCAAAATTGCTGCAATAAGTGCTCCTGTCATTCTGCGAATATCCGGATTTTCAAACAGTTCAGGATTTAATTCTACGAGACGTTTTCCGATTCCTTCCAGAGGCGGTTTGTTCAAATCCTCTATTGCCCAGATCATCTTATCAACGTTTTGAACAAGATAATGAAAAATTAATTTAAATTCCGGTGAGTCTGTTCCGCTTGCAAATTTCGGATACAGACTTGTAAACGTTTCCAGATAGATTTTATTTTTCTTAGGGGTAATCATTTTTGCCATACTGAGCTTGTTACTAAGTTTTTCCTAACCGTCTTCCAAAGCAGTGAGTTCAATATCAGCCTGTCTGAGACGAAGTGAAATCACGTTTGCAATTCTAGCGAATATTCTGACCCCGAGAACGGCGTCTCTCTGGACCTGTTCATTAAATTCTTTCCGAGAAAGTACATAGAGATCACAGTCTGCTTTTGCTACTGCTTCCGCAGATCTGCTGTGATTGTCCAGAAATGCCATTTCTCCAAAATAGTCCCCTTGTCCAAAAGTAGCCAGATGAAGATGTTTTCCAGTCTTTAATGGAAGGAATACCTGCACAACTCCGCGTCTGATCATGAAAATTTCATCACCAGTGTCTCCGATGCCGAAGATTTTTTCACCTTCCTTGAAACTGTGTTCATGTATGCATTTTCTAAGTGCAGTTATTGTCTCTTCATCCGTTCTGTAAAGAAGTTCTATTTCCGCAAGATCCAGCGGCTTTTCTTCTGTTTTGGCAGGCGCGCCGTACCATTTCAAAAGACGGTTTTCCATCCATTCAATTGCATCATCTTTTGTATCAAAGATTCTGATTCCGCCCTTCTCTCCATTGACAAGACCGACGTCAGTCAGATACTTCAGTAAATCCTGACCTGTAGGGAGACTGGCCGGCATATCACTGAACAAAAGACGTCCTTCATGCTCCTTCAGTCTGTCATACATCAGAGAAAATAAATGTGCTGCAGTATAGTCAAGTGACTGAACTCTCTTCATATCAAACAGAATGAATTTACAGTGTTTCAAATCTTCTTCGAGCTGAGTGAAAAGATGATCTGTTGTGCCGAAGAAAATATTTCCCTGAAGTTCGTATACTGCAGCTTCCGATCCGTATTTTTCAAGAAGAGCAAGTTCCGGTTCCAGTCGGTAAGTTTTAGAAGAGACATCTTTCAAAGTTGCTCTTCTTCTGAGTATGGATATTCTGATCTGATCTCTCATAAACAGAAGTATGGAGAGACCGATTCCAGTTCCGGATGCAGCAATCAGTCCAAAGGATTCTGCTGCAATCACAACAGCCGATATGACAGCAAAGTCGAATCGAGTCTCTTTTGCTTTCAGGAGTCTGAATGCTTTCCAGTCAAACATTCTGAATGCGACTACAAGCAGAATTCCAGCAAGAGCAGCAATTGGCACCCAGGCGATCAGAGGGGAAAGAACTGCGATGGCGAGGATGGTAAATATTCCTTCAATGACACCTGAATGAATCTTTCTTCCTCCGCTAGTAACATTCACAAGAGTCGCACCCATTGTGCCTGCTCCAGGAAGTCCGCCGGCAGCAAAGGATACAAAGTTTGCAATTCCCTGACCGAGAAGTTCCTGATTGGAATTGTGTCTCGTCTTCGTCATTGCATCGAGAACAACGCATGTCTTCAGTGAATCAATGGAAAGGAGTGCGGAGAGTGCAACTGCAGAATATGCTATGTGTTTCATATCATCTATTCTTATATCAGTCACTGCATGAAGTCTCGCGGATGCCGTGTCCGCAAACGAAGCACTTGTGCCGATATGCCCGATCAGAAGTGAATTGGATTCCAGTATCATCAGCTCAGGAATAAAAAGTCCAAGCAGAAAGTATCCGGCAATTCCAGAGAACAGTCCAAGTATTGCAGCAGGAATTTTCTTTGTGATTTTAGGTGCGATGAGCATAACGGTGACAGTAATCAGACCGACGGCAATTCCGGGCAGTTTCCATTTTTCCGGGGATATCAGTCCTTTTAAAAGCGGTACATCCTTGGAAAGTCCAAGAAGCTTCGGCAGCTGGCCTAACGCAATAATCAGACCGACGCCGGAAAGATATCCGCTCACAACCGGAAACGGGATATACTTGATCAGTCGGCCTCCTTTCAGAACTCCATAAAGAATCTGCAGAATCGATGATAAAAGAGCAGTCAGTGCAAGAAGCCCAATGATTTTGTCGGCAGTCAGACCCTCATCCGTGAGTTCAAGAGCAAGACCGGAAAGCACAGCAGCCGCAGGTGCGCAGGGGGCAGAAATCAGTGCAGCCGTTCTTCCGAAGAGAGGCGCAATAATCCCCAGTGCAGCCGCTCCAATCATCCCTACAAAGGCTCCTTCTCCTACCTTCTCGGGTGAAACGGCAGAGTAGACCAGAACACCGAATGCAATTGAAGATGGAAGAGCTACAAGCATTCCGGCAAGCCCTCCCCAGATTTCATTCATAAATGAATGTTCTTCCTTACCGTTTTCCAGATTGTCAGACGACATAAACTCTTTTCCTTCCCGCTGCGTTAGTCTATTTTCAGAGACTAGATTCTGTTATGGAATTGTAATCTGTCAATACATTTATTTTTGATTTTGCACACTCTCTGCACAGAAGGTTCAAATGAACATAATGGGACCTCTAAAAATGAACATAGTTTTACCTGTGAAAAATGAAAAAGAAATTTCCTTCAGATCGGCTGCATAAATGGTTGTTAACAGGGAAGGCAAAAAGACGGATATGTCTGCCAGAGCATGAAAATGATTAAACTGTTGATGAGGCTGTATTTTTCCATAGGCATTATTTTGTCATTATATTCCATTCCAGCCTACTCTCAGGGCAAACCTGCTGAAGGCAGGAAACTGATTTATCTTTCTGAATTTTCCCCTTTTAAGACCCCGGCGGATTCTGCGATATCCGAAGAAATATTCAGAAAATTTTCCAGGGAATTTGAAAACCGAGGCTATGAAGTACGGCCATCTTCCGGAACCACTCTTGAAGAAAAACTGAAGTCCGCAAAAAATTCAGATGCTCAGTTTCTCGTAGACGGATACTATAAAAAGACAGAAGGCAAAAATCTGAATGTATATATACAGATATACAATCCCGAAACAGGATACGTGTCTGATGCTCTTCCGCAGTTTCAGGAGTATGCTGCAGTTGAAGGAAGCGAATGGGACAAGGAAGAACTGAAAGATTTTGACAGGAAACTTATTGAATCACTTGCTCACAGAACTGCTGTGGCAGTGTCTTCCAATCCTAAAAAAATGGAGAGAAGGGGAAATATAGAAAATTCAATTCTTTATTCTCCCATCTCGGAACTTCAGTTCCCTATGTCCAAAACGGAATCAGGGAAAACGCTTTCAGAAGTGTTTAAATATTTAAGTGAAGAAAACAGCATTTCCATCGTCACCAAAAGAGTGGGTCAGTCGGAATCTGCAGAAAAAACATCTGCCATTGTTTCCGTAATCACTAAAAAAAATATTCTCGATTCAGGTGCTAGAAACCTTGCAGATATCCTGAAATCAGTTCCTGGGGTCGAAGTATTTTATGATCAGTTCGGATTTTACAAAGTTGGATTCCGGGGAATACGCTCACAGTCCGGTGTACTTCTGATGATTGACGGTCACCGGATGAATAATTTTTATGATGGATCGGTCTTTCTTGACATTCGTGCAGATGCAATTGACAAGGTGGAAGTGATCAGAGGCCCTGGTTCTTCAGTTCACGGAACCAATGCTCTTGTCGGTGTGATAAACGTAATTACAAAAGATCTTCCGGCTGACAAGAACTCGCAGTTGAGCATTTCAGGAAGATACGGTTCATGGAATTCAGTTGAGCCTTCTGTTTTCTACTCCAGAAAAATTGGAGACTCTGAATGGAGGATGACCGGTTATGCAGGTCAGTATCAGTCGGAACGGCAGAAACACAGTGTAAAATTCGATGATACCTGCTATCAGACACCGCCCGCCGGCACTGTTTTTCCCGGATTAAGCGGATGCAACAGGACAGTACTTCCTCTTTTTGCATCCCCATCAGTAAAAACTAATGATTTTAAAAGACAAAATAATGTTTTTATGAAGATACAGAACGGAAAGGAAGGATTTTACGCAAGCGGTAAAATGATCAATGAATCCAGAGGTCCGAATATGGGTGAACTTAATGTAGTCACGCCGGAATCCGATCTGAGTTTTAATCTGATGAATGCGAGTGTCGGTATCGGAAAATTGGATATTACTGAAAAACTGTCCTTGAGTGCAAAAATTTACGGAGACTCTTATTTCAGAAAGAATGATATTGAAATTGAAAGAACTGATTTTCTTACTCACCCTTTTATGAGTGCCAGAAAAAAAATAAGTTATAATTATTCAACAAAAGGTGCTGAGGCTGTTCTTCAGTACAATCCTTTTTCAGGTCTGGTGCTTATGCTGGGAACCCAGTATGAAAAACTGGCAGTGACAAATTTCTATATGCAGCAGAATTATCTTTCCTTCATTAACACGCTTTCCAGACTCGAACCGTTTTCCTGGGATTATGATGCACTTCCCAAAAACCAGAATAAGGAGAGAAAAATTCAGGGAGAATTTGTACAGGTTATATGGGACCCTCTCAAATGGCTCTCTTTTACACTGGGAGTCAGACAGGACAGATATTCGGATTTTGGGAAGACAGTAAACCCTAAAGGCGGCATAGTCATCATTCCTTTTGAAAAAGTTGCCGCGGGGACACTGGTTGTTAAAATACTGGGCGGTTCTGCCTTCCGTTCACCGACCTTTCAGGAGCTTTATGACAAGACCCAGCAGTTTCAGCAGGGTGGGATACTGGGTAATGATAAACTTAAGCCGGAAACCATAAAAACAGCGGAAATCGGTCTTGATTACAAGACTCCCTACTCACCGTTAAGCGTGATGCTGAACGGATATTACAACCGGATTCTGAATAACATTGAGGGCTTCAACCAGTCAGGTGTCTATCCGGGACAGACGGATATTTATGCAAATCTTCGCGGTATTTCCATACTGGGATATGAGGCTGAAATGCGTCTGAATTATTCCGCCAGAAACTACGGATTCATAAACGGGTATTGGACCCAGGTGCTTGACTATGGAGGACTGCCTCCGAACACCAAGAGAGATACCACTACATTCAGGCTGGACGTTCCTCAGTCAAGACTCAATCTTGGAATAAATTTTGAACTGACAAAATATTTTGTAATGAATAATACTGTATGGATATCCTCTGAAAGGGCATCCAACAGCAGATACAGTTACGAATCTCAGGACAGCAAGGTTTTTCGGATACCTCAGTACCATATTTGGAATTTGAGTCTGCGCAGCACCGAGGATCTGCACAGAAACATATTTTTTCAAGCGAGTATTTATAATTTGAATAATTATAAACTATATGATGAAATAAACGTACCGACGGCAAGCTTTTATCCGAACAGGGTGATTCCTTCATCCTGGCTCTGGGGCAGGTATTTTGAGTTCAAGCTTACATACTTACTGGATTAGGGAGGAAACAAAAAATGTATTTATATTTATTATTAATAATTATAATATATTCATTTACATTCTGCATTCAGAAAAAAAGTCCGCCTGCTGAAGCGACAGCAGCGGCCAGCCTGGTTGCAAATACAGTATCACTCGGTGCTCCTAAAAGCATCGGACTTGATCTAGTGACAAACGTAAAAGCCTGGAACAGAGGATGCGAACTCAGAACTGGAAATCTTGTAGCCGATGCATTCGCCTGGAAAGGAAATGCCGACGTTGGTTTTGTAAACGGGGGAAATATAAGGGAGGATCAGAATGTGCCCACAATCCAGAAGGGAACAGTTCCTGATTCAACCCTGTTTTCTAAATTTATGATTTTTAAAAATCAGATAACGATCTCTGAAATAAACGGATACAGGCTCAAACAGGCTCTTGAGAATGCAAACAGACAGCTGATTCTGCCGAGATACAGTTCAGCTACAGATGATATGGACAGTGACGGTTCCCAGCATGGAAACTGCTATAATTACGGAAGCGGAAGCGGAAGAATTCTGTTTCCGAGTTCCAGTATTTCAGTGGACGTAAATGTTTCCAATACAGCAATGACTGTTTCAGGTTCTGCCGGATCCAATAATCTGAAAACAGGCAATGTCGGAGCAAGAATCACCAGAATTGTAATAAATGGTCTAATGATTTATAATAATACTTCAGGATTATTTACATCGGGCTGGGCTGCAGGAAATTCCTCCTGCACTGTAAGACAGACAAACTTTACAAACAGTGCAGCCTGCAATAAGTATAAAATAGCGACAGTAGACTTTCAGGTGAACGGAGGTGACGGAAATTTTTCATTCAATCCCGCTATTACAGTAAACGCAGCAGGGCCTACTGAGTTTCAAGGGGACAGTCCAGTCAGTGCGGCTGTCATCAGCACGGGCGCAGGAATAGATTCTGATGCAGTATACGAATATGTACAAACATTTACAACAGGTCCTGTATTCCCTAAAATCAACAACAGACTCAATCTTTTTCATTAATCCGGGACGTCTCAAAATTTGCCTTGCATTCTTTTTTGACTCCTGTATTTTTCTCCTAGGAGGGAAATATCATGATTGCATTGGTTTTAGATATACCGGATTCCATTGGGAAAATTGATGATGCGAAATTTCTGGACTTATGCAGAAAAAATCCTCACTCACGCATAGAAAGAAGCAGCAAAGGAGAAATTATCATTATGTCACCGACTGGAGGGGAAACCGGCAGAAGAAATTTTGAACTGAGTCTTCTTTTTGGAGAGTGGAATAATAAGATGAAGTTAGGAAAATTTTTTGATTCTTCCACTGCTTTCAGGCTTCCTAAATCCGGTATACGGTCTCCCGATGTAGGCTTTGTCTCAGCCGAAAAATGGAATTCACTCACAGCAGAAGAAAAAAGAAAATTTCCGCCAATCTGTCCTGAATTTGTCATGGAACTTCTGTCTGATTCTGATTCAATATCCGCTTCGATAAACAAAATGGAAGAATGGATGGACAACGGCTGCGAACTTGCATGGCTCATTGATATGGACACAAAAAAAGTGTACATATACAGAAAGAATAAACCGCCGGAAATACTGGACGGGCTGAATGTGATTCTGTCTGGAGAGAATGTTCTTCCTGGATTTGAACTGAATTTGGGAGAACTGGAATAAGAAAAATTATTATTTCATTATAGATCTTTCAACATCTCCATAAAGGCAGCATTCGGAGTTCTGCCCTCTCCGTTGACGGAAAGTTCTTTTCTGATACCTGTGACATAGTACATGCCGATCTCTCCTTTATCCTTGGCTGCTACCTTTCCTCTGTATTCGCAATTGAAAAAATCTCTGATCTTCAAATAAGTCGTTTCACTGATGTTTATTTTTCCGGGAGTGCCGCTCGATTCCAGTCTCGATGCCGTATTTACTGTATCCCCCCAGACATCATAAGCAAATTTTTTCTCCCCAATGACACCTGCTACAAGAGGACCGGTATTGATGCCCATTCGGAGTTCCCAGTAAGGAAGACCCATTGCCTCCTTTACAAATTTCATCTGTTCCATAAAGGAAAGAATTTCCATAGCGGCAAGAATTGCATCGACTGGATTTGTTCTGTTTACGTTTGGAATTCCGCCTGCAGCCATATAACTGTCTCCTATCGTCTTCAGTTTTTCCAGTCTGAATCTGTCCATAATCATATCAAACTGAATAAAACATCCGTCGAGTTCTTTGACAAGTTCCTGAGGCGCCATTGTCTCCGATATTTTCGTAAAACCTTTAAAATCAGTGAACATTACAGTAACTGTTTCATAGTAAACCGGAAGAGTGTGTCCTTTCTCTTTCAGCTCCTGTACAATTTCTGAAGGAAGAATATTCAAAAGAAGTTTTTCTGATTTGGTCCTTTCGGCCTCCGCTTCGCTTTGAGCCTGCAGAGCATTTTTCTTCTCAATCTCGGCCTCCTCATTTGCATTTATAAGTTCTGCTGTCCTTTCCTTCACCTTCTGTTCCAGACTTTCATTCAGAGACTTTAGATCTTTCTGAGCCTTCTGAATTTCTGCAGTCATGGAATTAAATTCTTGAGCAAGCCCTCCTATTTCATCCGAACCCTTTACCGGAATTCGATAATCCAGGTTTCCGGCACTGATGATTTTAGCTCCTTTGGACAGAAGCTGAACCGGTTTTGTAAGTAAATAAGAAAAAAGAACCCCGATCAGTATGGAGAAAATCAGAATCCCTGCACCGAACATAAGGATCTGTGCTCTCATTTCAGAAACTGGCGCAAATAAAAGATCATATTCAAAATCAAAGACAGTCGCACCGATTTTTAATTTTGTTTCTGAATGATCCAGAAAGATCGGATACGTAAACCGGAGAACTCTGGTATTTCCTGTTTTAATCTGTCTGTAGCTCAGCTGCTGGACGGATTGAATAAATTTGAGTTCATCATCGGATATATATTTTCCTTTTTCCAGGTTCTTCAGATCAGCCACATATTTTCCGTCAATATTAATGATAAAAACATTATACAGCCCCTGAAAGCTTGATGCATTCAGTCCCTGCAGCACCTTCTCAGTGCCCTCGTAATTGCTGTTCAGAAAGAGTTCTTCTCTCGCAATATTTGAAATGGATTCAGAAAGATTGCTGCAGATGAAATATGTATTCTTTACAATAATTGTTTCGCTTCGACTGATGACAACATATGAAATCGGAACTGCTGCAGCAAGCACGGTAAGTATAATTAAAAGTATGAGCTTGTATCTGATTTTCATGGTTTATTACTGTGATTTCAGAAGTCTGCATCCAGACTGAACATTCTTGGAACAGTTCAATATATTCGTAATTGCATCGTATTTCAGTCTTGACAGCCTCAGGTATTCCAGTGAATTCTGATGACCGGGATCAAGGAGCAGAATGTTTTCAAAGGTATCCACTGCTTCTCTGTATTTCCTTTTCTGATAGTATTCCAAACCTGTCCTGAAGTATTCAGGAAATCTTTTGAGTTCATTTCTTCTGACCGTTTCCATTCCGTCTCTCGCCTTTCTGTTTTCTGGAAATATATTTAATGATTCCTTATACTTTTTTATTGCAGCAAAAGGTTTTCCGGACCTTGCATTTTCTTCGCCTTCTTTTCTGATCTGCTCGCTTTCCTCTGCTGTAATTTTTGAAAACAGTTCCTTTGCCTGAATATGAGTAATGTTCAAGGTCAGAATTTTTCTGCAGATGATTCTGGACTGTGCAAACTTCCTGTCTTTGAAAAGTTTCTCCGCCTCTTCTGTCAGCTTGGATGTTTCATTGTATGTCATCTTTTCAATGGTTCTTTTCAGGTAGTAGGAGGCGGTTTCATTTGATCCTTTTTTCAGAATATTTTCAAAGGTTTTCTGCGCAGATTTATAAAGCTGCTTATTGAAAAGCTCAATTCCGGAACTGATCTGTCTGAAAGTTTCCGCTTTGCTCCGGAAACCTTCGCTTAGTTCAAAGCCGGATTTTCTCAGATAATTTTCATTTATATACAGTATATCTCCTGAATAGGACAGAAAAGGACCGAACCTGCATTCCGTTTTTCCTGAAACAGAACTGTTGGCAAGTTCAGCAGTCAGTTCGCCAAGTCTCGCATAGTCAGGCACAATCCCAATCGAAGCACCTGCCTCTACCAGCTGAAGATGGCTTGTGAGAAGAAGGATGCCGTTTTCAAGGCAGAATTCAGAAATCATTCTGAAATTTTTATCATTAAATATAGGATCATTTGTAATTATGAATGCATCCGCACCTTTGATAAAGTCCAGAACTTCCCGACGAAAATCATCTTCAGATGAGACTTTCTTATGCTGAAGTATCAGACTGTATTCAAGATCCTGATACTCTCCGCCCCTTGCTTCATATTCTCCCTGTACAGAGCTGTATACTGTTTTTACTTTTTTCGCTTCCGGTTTTATTTCCTTGATCACTTTGAAATAATTTTTATAAGGAAATACATTTTCATATCCGCAGATGTTTCCTTTCTCAAGATCGAATACTCTCGCAGAATTCACCATGGAAAAAATGATTTTGGAATTTTTAAAATTCTGTCTGGCAAAATTCAGAGATTCAGGTCCAAAGGCAATGACCGTGACTTCTTCAGGTCTGCCTTCTGATGAAATAATCTTCTGCATCGTTTCCTGATCAGTCTCATTTAGGAACACTTCTTTCGCTCTGTCTCTGCCTGTAAAATGAGACTGAAAACCGGTAAGATTCTGTTCATAGATGAAGCTCTTATACGGGAATAGAATGAGAAATTCTTCCGCGTACAGAGGTACCGCCTGAAATAACAGCACTGCGGAAAACAATATCGAAAAAAGAAATGTCTGCATACTATGAAATATATCAGGATCAATGATGCTTTTGATCAAGTACTAATTTTTCCCGTTTGGTGCTCTGTGCAGAAATCGACTGTCTAGATTTAGGAAAATTTGCTTTTGAAAGTATCACGGGAAATCTTGGCTATGAGTTTACTGATTTTACAGGCAGACCCGCAGAAATCCCGCTTCCCGAATCAGCTGCAAAGAAAGGACTCTGAATGAAGACTATCTCCCCTTTCCATTTTTCAATGTCTTCATTTTTAATATGCGCAGATATTTTGTATATGCCGGAGCGTCATTCTGAATCATTTGCACATTATGACTTACCGTTTTAATCATGATAAAATGCATATTTTCCAGATGGTCATTCCAGCAGAAATCATCCCTTTTCCGCAATCATCTGCACTACAGCACCCAGACCCGTGTGATATATTCCTTCTACAACGTCACGTTCGAGTTCAGTGAGATGTTTAAATTTCAGTCCTGCAAGCTCTGTGCTCAGTGAGTTCTTTGACTGCATTGTGTCTGTATTGCTTCCGCCGCCGGTGCCGTGTTTAATCTGCTCGGGAGTGTATGCTTCGAGCAGAAAGACTCCTCCTGGTTTCAGAGAGGAAATAACTTTTTTATAAATTTGTTTTCTGAGTTCTGAAGGCAGTGGACAGAATATGGATACAATTCCTTCCCATTTGTTTTCGCCAAAATCAAACTCTGCCAGATCAGCGTGAATGCATTCTATCTGAACCTTATTTTCGGAAGCTAGTTTTTCTGCCTTTTTCAAGCCGACTATAGAGGAATCCACGGCTGTGACAGTGTATCCGTGTCTCGCCAGAAAAACAGAATTTCTTCCCTCACCTTCAGCAATGCTCAGAACTTTACCCTTTGGAATAGAGCCGAAGTTCTGCTCAAGAAAACTGTTCGGTGCCGTACCGTATGCATATTCATCTGCACTGTATCTTTCATCCCACATAAATATTCTCCGTCCTAATATCGTTCTGAAATTTGCGGCCAAGGAAAGATACAATAAAATATAATGTCAGGAATATTTTTGATACTGTCACTCACTCACTTTCA
>JBPOJG010000162.1:0-10493 GCA_052033835.1 Spirochaetota bacterium | reverse complement strand
CATGAAAAACCTTTCAAGGGAGTCAACGGTTCCGGAAAACACAACAACTGGTCAATGGGTTCCAATGACGGTCACAACCTTCTTGAACCTGGTGACAATCCTCATGAAAATGCTCAGTTTCTTGTTTTTCTGACTGCTGTGATCAAGGCAGTGGATACTCATGCTGAACTTCTGCGTGTTGCTATTTCCAATCCAGGAAACGACCACAGACTCGGTGCAAATGAGGCACCTCCTGCGATTATCTCCATCTTCCTCGGAGATCAGCTGACTGACATCATTGAACAGCTCGAAAAGGGAACTGCAACTTCTTCCAAGTCTGGATCTCATATGGAAATAGGAGTGACTACACTTCCTCCACTCCCAAAGGATACTACTGACAGAAACAGGACTTCCCCGTTTGCATTTACTGGAAACAAGTTTGAATTCCGTGCTGTTCCTTCCTCTCTTTCTCTTGGCGATCCTAACTGTTACCTCAATACTATGGTGGCTGAAGCGTTTGATGAGGCTGCAACTATCCTTGAGAATGAAGTAAAGGCTGGAGTAGCTTTGGAAAAAGCAGTGGAAAAATACCTCACTGAAACAATCAAAAAGCATAAGAGAGTTGTGTTCAACGGCGACAATTATTCTGACGACTGGAAGAAAGAAGCTGCAAAACGCGGTCTGGCCAATTTCAGAACTCTGGTAGATGCAATGCCTTCTCTGATTACAGAAAAGAGCATCAAACTCTTCGAGAAGTATAAGATTCTGAGCAAGAGAGAACTCGAATCCAGATATGTAATTCAGCTGGAAATCTACAATAAGACAATCAATCAGGAAGGCCAGGTGACTCTCGATATCGGAAAGCGTCAGATCCTTCCTGCATGTATTCAGTATCAGAATGATTTGGCTCAGAGCATTTCTGCTGCTAAGGCTGTGATTGGCGAGGCTGATCTGAAACCTCAGATTGATCTTCTGAAGACTCTTTCTTCATCTACAAGCAAACTGAAGAAAGCTCTTGATGAGCTGGAACATGAGCTTGGACATGACGGAGGCGGAGACGAACTCGGACATGCAAAACATTTCCGTGACAAGATCATTCCTAAGATGGACGAGGTGCGTGAGATAGCAGACGGACTCGAAACGATTGTAGACAATAAACTCTGGCCTCTGCCGACTTATGCGGAGATGCTTTACATTTATTGATCCGTTTACAGTTTTTTGAGTAAATGATTTGAGGAGATTCCAGAGTGACTTTGGGATCTCCTTTTTTTTTGTAAATTCAGTTTACATCCCCTGGTTCAGACAGCGAGAACTACAAGCATATTCCCATTCGGGCTTTTAAAAATCTGTATTTTTGCTGACAGTGATTATGTGACATATCTAAAAATTCTTTTCTTGCGGAATTGAACCCATTGAATCAGTCCTGAATTTTCTTGACTGAAATGTTTTCCTGGACACTGTGGAGCCATGAATAAAGAAACAGCGGTCTTTGCGGCATTCCTTTCACTGAATGGATTTCTTTCGGTAAACTGCCTGTTTCACAGCTATGCAAAGAGTGCTGTAGGCCTGTGCTGAATTCCATTTTTGACGGATCTTTGCGTATTGTTGCTCCGACTGGAGCAGATTTGAAGCATTCTTATTTTCTGGAATGGGATAAATATTTGCAGACAGAAAAAAAGAAGAAGCTCCGCTGATCGCCAGGATCATTGTACCGGCGGGCGGTTTTCTGCTGGACATTATTACTTTCCCGATTCAGTTTGTGGTCGGCTGGACAATCGCTTTCCTGTATTTCTCTTCAAAAAAATAATCTGTAAATTGTTATACTGTATAAATCTTTGCAGACTTGAAGGGAAGGTGAATGTTGAAATCTGACAGTCAGTAACTCACCTTACGCAAATAGGATATGAGGTCTAGAATCTGTAATTTCATAAATGCATTAGGAAAATCGAATACGGGGTTTGGGGCATCAGCTTCCAAACTTGCGTAGCCCCAAGAAATGCCGCCCGCAGGCTCCCTGCGTCTTTAACTCACCTGCACACGAAGTGCGTAAGGTGAGTTAAAGAGTGATGTTTGCGCCGGCAATAAAAATGCTTTTGCGGCACTTTTGCCAATTGGATGAGAATTATGAAAATGCTGCACTGTAAGAATAAGTATATGTCAGAACGATCAGTCTGCAACGTAAATTATGAATTAATGCAGGGAAATTCAGAGAAAGGGAAGATTCGTATGTATACATACTGTCTGTCAGACTGCATTATCATCTTTGACGATCAGAATCGGAAAAAAAAGAGAAAAAAATCTCTCTGATTAAAAAAATATTTGACATTCATTAAAAGCTTCTAACATTGTTCACAGTGCAGAAATGCATAATTGAAAGGAGTTTCAAATGAAAAATAAGTTTTACAGTATAGTATTGGCAATGGCAGTTTTCGGTTCTTCTTCCACAGGACTTTCAGCTGGTGCATTAGACGGAATGTGCATAGGACTCATCCACGGTATTCTGGGTTTCGATGACACAAACGGTTTGGCAGGCGGTCTGGTTAAATACTGGGGCGGTTTGGACGGGTATTTGAGAAGTCAAGGAGCAAAGGTTACTACTCCCGGAAGTTCTGCGATGAATGATATACCCACTAGATCAAGTCAGACTAAATCTCAATTGGATACTTTTATGGCGGCAAATGGATGTACAAAAATCCATTTGATTGGACATTCGCAGGGCGGACTTGTAAGTCGATATATAGTCAAGAACCTTGCTTATTCTTCAAAGACAGCCACTGTTACTACAGTGAACTCTCTTCATAAAGGTGCACCGATGGCAGATATCATTTTTGCCATACTCCCTAACTGGATACTGGATTTTGTAAGTGATGCTGGTTCATTGCTTGGAAAACTTTTATACCGTGATGGACGTCCTCAGGATGTAAAGGCTATGGCAAAATCTCTGACAGTGGATTACGTAAAAAATGTATTCAATCCAGGTTCACCTAATGTTTCTGGAATGAAATACTATTCTTACGGAAGTAAAATGACAGTAGATATATTCCAGCATCCTCTGATGAGTCCTACTCATCCGATTACCTGGGCTGGCGGAAAGTTCTATGGACTCGGCGGTGACAATGATGGAGTTGTTCCATATACTTCACAGTCTTGGGGAACATGGAAAGGTTCTCCCTCAGCATATTGGGGTGCAAAAGGAATTGATCACCTGCAGGCAACCAATTTTGAGTGGAGTGGTCAGACTTATTTTGATGTTCAGGGTTACTATTTAAAGATAGCTCAAAACGCAAAAGCAGGTCTTTAATCTCTTCGGGCAGGAATAAAAACCTGCCCATTTAAAATTCATTATTGAGGTAACAATGCAAAAGAAGCATATTTATATTTTAGCAGGAGTTCTTATTGCTGCTGTGGCAGTCTTTTTTATTTTTTCCGGGACTGGCGGAAAAAAAGGCAGTGGAAAGAAAAATGATATGAGCACGAATGATCCTAATCTTTATCCGATGGGTGATCCAGGTTCCGTTTTTACTGAAGCCACATCTGCAATACAAAGCAGCGGAGGAGCATTAAGTTATAATGATCTTATGACTGGCCTCAAATCTGGAAAGATAAATTTTGTATGGGAACTCTGGGCGATGAGAAGAAACTGTCCTGAAAATTACACAGGAGATCAGTGCGACAGTGCGATTCTTGAGTTCATTGAAAAAAATTATAATTCTCCGGAAAAGGACAATCTGAAGCAGCTGTTTACAAAATACTTTAAATTTGAAAAGGAAATGAAGCAGAGCGAACTGCCTAAGGATCTGAGTTTTGAAGAAAGGTACGATCTGATCAAGAAAAAAAGAAAAGATCTTTTAGGTGAAGAAGATGCAGCTCTTGTATTCGGAATGGAAGAATCTCAAGTCGGCTTTGTGGAAGCCACCAAGAATTTCAATTCATTGAATAAAAAACTTTCCGGTGATGACAGAGTGAAGAAATTTGAGGAAATCAAAAAGAAAACTTACGGTCAGTACTATGAAGCAATTACAAGCCGTGAAGAAAAATTTGAAAATTACCAAGTTGAGCTGAATCTTAGAGAGTCGGAACTGGCAGGACTGAAAGGGGATGATAAAGATAAGAAAATCAGATCCATTCAGGAAAAATATTTCGGCAAGGAAGGTGCTGACAGAATCGCCAAAATGAATGAAGAGAATCTTGCAGCGGAAAAGAAAATTACTGAATATGAAAAGCAGGAGAAGGAATTCCTTTCTCAGAACAGCGGTCTAAGTGATAAGGACAAGAAAGAAAAACTTGATGCTATGAGAGTAAAAGCATTGGGACAGGAAGAAGCAGACAGCTATGCTTCTAGAAAAGAATTTGAAAGACTGTCAAAAGAATATAAGCAGTAAGAAAATGGCCTGTAAAACAGGCCTTTTTTCTCCAATATGTTTTTTTGTAGAAAAGAATCAAAAAAAGCTAGGCAAATATTTACATAGGCGTATCATGACTTCGCAAAGCTTTATGGAACGTTCCTGATGGAAGAAGCAGAATATAAACGAAGTAGAGAAAACATTCTAAAAATTGGTTTTAACACGCTTCATGAAATCGAAGAGAAAGTGAAAGCGTTCCGAATCATGAATCAGAATGCAGCCAAAAAAAGATTCATCATAAGCCGTGAAAATATCAGGGATAACAGCAATAAAATTATACTGCCGAAAGCAGCAGAAATAGATATTTCTGCAACAATGCTTCTTCGCAGAAAATTCAAGGCTGAAAACGTATTCAAGATTTTTCAGCCAGATGAAGGCATTGTCATCATTTCAGATATGACCACAATGGAAGGAGTTACTCTGACCATGGATATAGTCACTCAGATTATGAATCTGGGCGGCGGTGCTTATGAAGGTTTTATTGACAGAGTAGACAGTTTTACAGATTTTATAAACCATCTCAAAAAAGCACTTTTTCCGAAGATGATCATTATCGGATATATTCCTAAAGAAAAGATTCAGACAGAAATTATTAATTTTGTCAGAGTCAAAAGGATCGACAATTATCTTCGTGCAATGGAAGTCACTCACAGTGTTTTTAAGCCTGTAGGTTATTTCCCCAGAATCAAGCAGATTGCAATTACAGATGATCCTAGAAGCTGGGGAAGATTTGTAGTTGATATTATCAGAGAGTATACTAAACCTTATCTCACCGAACAGATCTGAGCTTACTTCATATCATCTGTGCTGAACTGAATTTTTCTTGTTTCACCTTGGATTTCATGAAGTTCAAGGCTGATCTCCAGTCTTTTCCCTGATTCGCGGAATCTGACTGTTCCAAAATTTGCCTTTTGAGTAAAGTCTCCGATCCTGTCTGGGTGAAAAGGTTCTGTGACCTTAAATTCCATTATCTTGTTCAAAGGACTTGTCGTCAGTTCATACATAAGCGGAAGGCCTTTTTCCTGAATCTTATGGTATTCGCCAATATGTCTGTCACCGCTGATAATGATAAAATTCTTTACAGAATGCTTTCTTAAGAGTCCGTAAAATTTTTCCTTTTCCAGAGGAAAATTTCCCCATTTTTCGAACTTATGATGATCATTATGGAACTGAATGCTTGAAATCAGAAGTCTTACGTCTGCCGGCTTCTGAATTTCTTTTTCCAGCCATTCCCACTGTTCGCGGCCGAGAAGGGCAGCATCAGGATCGTAATTTCCTATATAATTTGGACTTTTATTGAATGAAAACCAGCCGGTTTTCAAAGGTGATCTGAAATACCTTGTATCAAGCAGGATGACCTGTATTTTTCTTTTCCCGTAATTCAGAATCCTGGAATCGTAGACTCCGTTTCTTTTTCTGCGGTCTGAGTTTTTCGGTTCGTCAGTAAATTCAAAAAAAATTTCCCGGGAAAGTTCCTTTTCCCTGTAATCTGCGCCGGAGTCATTTATCCCATAATCATGATCGTCCCAGGTATACAGAATATCGCTTTTCCTTTTCAGTCTGATGAAATCCGGATGGTTTTTCACTTTTGCATATTCTTTTCTTTTTTCAGCTGCTTTTTCACTGTCTTTGTATATGTTGTCTCCGAGCATAATGAATACATCCGGGTTTTCTTTCAGAATATCCTTCCAGAAATCCTGGGACATATCCTGATCAATGCAGGAACCGAAACTGACAACAAGGTCCTTGGATGATATAGGCAGGTATAGAATCAGTAAAACATACAGTAAGTATTTCATTCGTCCTCCGAATCTTCCTGAACTTTATCATCTTTGTATTTACTCTGTTCCCCCAGAATTTTCTGTGCTTCATTCTTATAGTCTTTGGCTCTGTCTGTAATTGTATTTGCAGGATATTTTTCTATGACTGAACTGAAAGCTGAAACGGATTCCTTGTATTTCTTGAGTTCATACAGGATGATCCCTTTTCTGTACTCAGCAGCCTGATCAAGAGAAGTGTTCGGATTTAAGATGACTTCATTTATGAAATGGAGTGATCTTTCATAATTGCGGAGATGATAGAACGATTCTGCAAGATAATACAGAGCTCTTTCTTTCTGGAGAGGATCGGTTTTTTTTTCAATGGATTTAGTAAAATTCTTTATTGCTTCCTGATATTTTTTTTTATCGAAAAAATATTTTCCTCTCTTGAAAAAGTCTCCCAGTTTTCCGTCTGTTTCCTTTTTGTTTGCAGGCTCATACGGAATTACTTTATCTTCCGGAAAAGTGTATTCAATGAAGTTTTCATATATGTCTCCGGGGGAAAGATCGCGTCCGAGACCTCTCAAAGTTCTAGTCAGTCCAAGTCTTGCATGAAGATTGTTTGAGTCTTCCTGAATGGCAGAAAAGTAATTCTTTCTCGCCTGATCGAGATCTTTCTTTTTATAATAAAAATCTGCAATTGCGGCCAATGCTTCTGATCTGAGTTTTTTGTCACTGGAAGTTTTCAGAACACTGTCCAGATGTATTTTTCCTTCTTCTTCCTGGCTGAGTTTGAGAAGGAGTCTTCCCAGATGCATACTCAGTTTTTCTTTCTGTTCTTTTTTCAGTGAAGTATCCTGATTCAGTTCTCTGTAGATATCAAGTGCAGGAAACCTGTCCTTGTTTTTTTCAAGCGCAAGAGCCAGACCGAATCGGATTCTTGTTCTGTCTTCAGAATTCTGAATATCCTTTGAATACAGTTCAGTAAAAATGGAAAGAGCTTTTTCAATACTTGGTCTGCTGTTCTGCTTGAGAAGCTCCTCGCCTTCTTTCATCTTTTCGTTATAAACGTTTTCAGATGCAGAATTAGGAGCAGAGACTCCTTTTTTATCGTAGAGATAGTAGACTGCAATGATAAGACCCAGGCTCAGGCTCAGTGCACCTGCCAGAACTGCATAAGTTTTTTTCATAATTTCCCTCTTTTTTCGAGACATCTGTTTGTATAAAAATCCACTCTTTCCTTGTCGTAATAATTTTTTAATTCGGGCCCCTGAAAAATAATCAGAGCACCTTCATATTCGCCTCTGTAAAAAAGACAGAGTCCAGTGTAAAAGAGAGATTTCATCCTTAACTTTTTTCCTTTCCCTTTTTCACTGATTTCTCTGAATTTCAGCTGTGCAGTTCTGTAATCTCCCTTTATGTAGTAAGCAGCCATCACGGCATCAAAATCTGCTTCTGTGAATGTTTTAAGAGGTTCATCTTTTATTTCTTTCGGATAGATTTTTACTTCTTTTTTAGATTTCTTCTTTTCCTCAGAAGTATCTTTTTTTATTATATTGTCTTCCGTTTTATTTTTTGCTTCTTCCTTATTTCTGTTCGTTTCGTCACCCGGATAGATTTTTACAAAAGACTCATTTTCCTCGAGTCGGAATTCTTCCTTTCCATTCAGATGTTTTGCTGTCACTGCGTAGTACATCAGTCTGTTCCTGGTGTTCCTCGGAACATTAAATACTGTTTCAGGATGAATGACCTCGCCTAGCTTGACTGCTTTCCCTCTTTCCAGCGCTGAGCTTAAATTTCGAGGTGAAACACTGGATATATATACTGTATATACAGTGAGATTGGGAACAGCGCCCGGTGCAGGCGACCATGTGAATACATAGGAATCGGCTTTCAGTTCAAAACTCAGATCCTTGACTAAAAAGTAGGGTTCTTCCGTATGGACTGCTGCCGGAGGAATGACTGAAGGTACAGAAGGTTTTTCTTCAGTTTTCTGCACAGTCTCAGTTTTGGCAGGAATATCTTCCGAGTTCTTTCGGTCAGACTTGTTTTCCGCTGTTTTTGTATCTGATTTGATTTCTTTTTTGGAATCAGCAGAATTCTCACTGAGTTTGTCATTTCCAATTTTCACAAAAGAATCTTTGTAAATCAGAGGGACAAATTCTTCATCACCGGATGAAACTGCAACTCCATAGTAATGTTCCTTATAAAGTCCGGCTGTTTTATCGACATAAGTGGTTTCGGGATGATACAGCTCTATGATCTTTCTTGCTCTTCTCAGTTCTTCCACAGAAGACATCGGTTCATCTGATCTGTATATATGGTACATGATTCTGCCTGCTTCAGCATTCTTTGGAGCATCCCAGGTCAGACGGACATACTGATCGTATGGAAAAGCAGTAAGGTTTTTTACAAATTTGTCGCTGTTTTCCTCTGCCGGAATTTCCACTGTCTGCATTGAATCGCCGACTACGACTGCAGGAACTGCTGTATAGTTTACATCAGGAAACATCTGAATGTCTTTTTTTCTGATCCGTTTTACTGCCCCAACTGCATAATAGTACCGTCCGGGCTTCAGATTTACATCCAGGTAAATATTCATAGGTTTTGATTTGGAGAAGGGGAATCTTCCGAGAGAATCAGCAAAATAAAATTTCTCAGCAGTGTCTATAGGTTCGTTTGATCTTCCAATGATGACCTCTCCATCCTCGTCCGGCTGCACCCATTCGAGCTCCACAGCTCTTTTCTCGGGAATGATCCTGAATTTAATATCTTTTACTGAGTCGGGAGTCAGTTTCGAGGTTTCAGTCTTTGTTTTTTCCTGAGAAAATACCGGAACAAGGACGAAACTTAAAATGGCTGGCAGGATAATGGAAAAAAATCTGATTTTCATACTGAATTAGACCATTTTAACTAATGTAAGTATCGACAAAAACGGCCTGTAAATCCAGATTGTACGATAAAAACTAAAGTGGCCGGTCATTTCCGGACTTCTAGATTAGGAAGGGAAATTCAATGAGTATTTATACTCCTGATATGGAATACTTTGAAGACATCAAGTATCAGGAATTCCTGCTGACAAGCAAGAGAAAGGCGATCTGCCCCCCTGACAAAATCTTTCAGGAAATCAGATACAGATGGAAGGATGCGAGAAATATCGTAGATTTCGGTATGGGTCTGGGTTTTTTCACGCCTTTTATTCGCCAGAGAATGCATAAGGATGCCTGGCTCTGGGGCGTGGAATGTCAGCAGGATCTGATTGACCTGATTCTGAAGAAAAAGGTAGATCAGAATATTACGAATTTTTCAGCTGTTTTTCTGGAGAAGACTGAACATCCGCTTCTTCCTCAATGGATACCGCATCCCGATCTCATTTTTGCGTCTCTGAGTCTTTCGACATTTGCCAATCCCGGTCTTGCTATGGACGGTCTTGTCCGTTCAATGAATGACGGAGGGACATTGGTCATTATTGACTGGTCAAAAACAGAACATCCGAGCGGTCCTCAGCTCAAGGACAAGGTTTCGGCAGAAAAGATGAAATATCTCGCAGAACTTTACGATCTGGAAGTTGTGAACTATTTTTCGATTACTGAATTCTTTTACGGACTCGAAGTTAAGCCCAGCCCGGACTTCAAATTTAAGTTTTACGATTACCGTGACTGATTTCAGCCCTTCATTCCAGTTTGTTGCTCTGTACTGCAGTGATATTCATATCTCAAAAAAGTTCTACGAAGACAGTTTTTCATTAAAATTTAAGGAAGAAAAACACGGATCAGGTCCTATGCATTTCAGTGTGACGATCGGATGCGCAGTTCTTGAACTGTACCCCGCAGGTGATGGGAACTGTTCCAGGATTACCTTAGGAATGAAGTTTTCCGATTTTGGCATTGAAGAAAAGTTTATTGATCCGGACGGGAATATTATTTTTGTCAGTTAAAAGAAATGGGATTAGTATCCTGTAGGCATATGTGTGCTCAGAATGTATCGGAATATACTGTATCGGTTGCCTATGAATAACGGTTCTAATGTGACTTTGTCATATCGTATTCAACGAAACATTTCCTTTTGGGATTGTGTAAAAATGCGGGAAAATGAGTACCAAGTTGAAGACGTTCAGCTTGTCGAAGGATGCTGAGAAGTCATAGTTCCCTTCGATAAACTCAGGGCAAGCTCACCAACCGAAGGGTTTGGGGCAGCGGCTTCCAAACTTGCGGAGCCCCAAGAAATGCCGCCGGCACTTGCAGTGAGCCTGTCCATTAGTAAAAAGGTGGCTTTTTTTGAGGGGAATTAAAACTCGAAAAAAGAAACTGAACCGGAAATGGATTAAGCCTAATGAGCCTGTAAGGTTTAC
>JBPOJG010000242.1:0-10258 GCA_052033835.1 Spirochaetota bacterium | reverse complement strand
CCCTTGAATTTTGGAAGAACCGTCTTTCCATCCTTCTCCATCCTGAGTTCCTTTCCCTGAAAGAGTGAAACATTTTCCATACGGCGAAGTTCCTCTTCAGTCTTTTCAGGCAGAATATTCAGTGACCTGTTTATCTGATCCACAAGACAGATCAGTATATTTCTTTTTTCTTCCGATGACGGTTTACTCTCAAGAATTCCCGAGTATGGAAGATCTTTTTTTTCCAGATAAAGATTAATACCGATACCGATAATCAGTTCTTTTTTTTCAGCCTGCACAACGGTCTCTGTCAGAACCCCTGCACATTTTCTTCCGTCAATGTAGAGATCATTCGGCCACTTTACTGACAGCCTTTTCTTCAGTTCAGGATACAGTTCAGTAAATGCAGAATGCAGTGCTGAACCGACAAATAAAGGAACGAGACTCAGAGGAAAATCAGGAAAATCTGTTTTGGCAGAAAAGATAATAGCATCGCCGTCCGGGCTTTCCCATTTTCTGCCCAGCCTTCCCCTCCCTGCAGTCTGAACATCAGCAGTCACCCAGACTGATTTTGGAATATTCTCATTTCTGATATAATCATTAGTCGAATCTGTTCTGTCCAGATGGATGTGTTCAGATAAGCTGATGAAATTTTTCATTCTATCTCATCCAGAAGTTCGAGAATTTTTTTTGCATTCTGATTTTCAGGTTCTGCTTCGACTGCTTTTTTTGCAAAGTATTCTGCTTCTCTGCTGTTTCCCTCAAGTCTGTAGATGTCCGCCAGATTCACCATATTGTTTGCGTTCTCAGGTTTCAGACTGTACACTCGGATTGCTGCAAGTCTTGCCTTTTCATAATCTTCATTTTTTTTGCATGCAATGGAAAGATGATAAAGAAGTTCGTGATTGTCAGGATCGGACTCCAGATACTTTTCGAGAGCCTTTGCAGCAAGCTCATAATCCTTTTCCTTGAATGCAACAAGACCGAGAAGTCTGTTCAGATTCGGATTCGGGCTTTCTGAACCGAATGACTGCTTGAGAAGCACTAGAGCCTCTTCTGTTTTTCCTTCACGGAAAAATTCCTTTGCTTTTCCATAGATATCACCTGTAAATAATGAAGGAGCTGAACTGTTTTCAGAAGGAACATCGAAAAACGATGAAGGTTTTTCCTGAACAGGTATTATTCTGTCCATCGCCTCTGTATATACGATTTTCAGCAGAGAAAGGTCATCAGTGATGTTTCCCATACTCATAATGATTTTTTCCATCTTCTCCAGATCAGCATCTGCTGTTTCCGCCGTTTTGAGAATCAGAGTTTCATCATCATTGATTGTTCGAACCGGCTCGTCCGGAGTCATATCAATATCGTCCCTTCCGTCTGAACCGAGTATCAGGATATCATCCGGCTGAAGCTGGAATTTTTTCACCTGAAAGGTAAACTCGGAATCCAGTCCAAGTTTTCGCAGCGACATCCCGTCTTCGAGAAACTCTGCTCTTTTGTCTCTGTAAAGAATGGAGAAAGGATGTTCTGCATTCCAGTAAAACATCTCTCCAGTAAAATCATTGATGAGCACTGTAACGGCAGACATAACCATTGTGCTGTTGAAAGATTTAAAGATGGCATTACACTCAAAGTATGTTTCTCGCATCCATTCTTCCGGAGTCATAAGAGCCGATCTGGATCTGGCCAGAATGGAATGAATGACCACTCCCATTACAATTGCCCCTCCGGCTCCCTGCATAGATTTTCCCATTGCATCACCGTTGACTGCCATCGTATATCTTGCTGTGCTTCCTCCGCTGCCGAGTACCAGGTTTCCTGTAATGCAGACATCTCCTCCAAGTTCTGCTTTTCTGTTTCTGAATTCGAAAGTCTTTTTCTGCCGAATGATAAAATCAGTTTTTACGTTAGGAGATTCATTTAAGTTCACAAAAAGAGGTCTGGCCAAAAGTGAGGTAAGGAAATAGTCTCCGTCCTGCTGAATCTTCAGTGTTTCCACCTCTCTCATTTTCTGTTCCACCTCAAAAGTCCTTTCCTTGACTTTGTCTTCGAGAGTGTTGGCATATTCCTTCAGCTCATTTCTTGCCTGCTGAATGGAAGATACCATTGAATTGAAGGATCCTGCCAGATAACCGATCTCATCCTGTTCCCGGATAGGGACTTCCACATCCAGATTTCCTTCATTGACTTTCTGCACTCCGAGCAGAAGAGCATTCAGAGGATGAACAAGACTTGCATTGAAAAAATAAGGAAAGATCACAAGAATGCTGATGACTGTAATGACAATGATCAGAAGGAGTTTCTTTGCATTTTCATGAGTATGTTTTCTGTATTCCAAATACTGAAAACCGACCTCATATCGCGTCCCGCTCTGTATAAAATCATAGAAGATATAGTTTTTTCCGTCTATGATTCTGTATCCTCTGCTTTCCGTCTTCTGAAGGTTTTCCTGTATATTTCTGTACTGCCTGCTTTTCGTAAACTCCTGTCTTGCCAGATCAAAAGTCTCCTGTCCGGATCTCTCCGGAAATTTCTTTCTGATCTCCTTCAGCTTTTCCGAAACCAGAAAATCGATTCTTCTGATTTCAGACTGTATCAGAATATCCTGGGTGACTGAATTGTTCCTGGAATACAGAAGCTCCTGTCTGGGTTCAAACAGAAGCACTTCTGCAGGTTTTCTGACAACGTACTCAATCTCATCTGAAAGAGACGAAAAATTTCCGGCAGAAATGAATTTCTTTTCTGCCTTGACTTCCGCCAGTCTCTCCTTGTCAAAATCTGCTTCACTGATGTTCAGTGTCAGATTGCTCACAAATCCCAGAACAAGCAGAACCGCCAGAAGACTGATCCCGACAAGCTTCACCATAAATGTGGTGCTTTCACCGGAACTGTTCATATACCCTAGAAGCATCAGAAAGCAGATTACCAGAGTGGAATTTGAATAATAAATTGCATAATAATCATATGGCAGTATGCCTGCCTTATTCAGAACATTTGATACAGCAGTGATAATCAGAAACATGATTATCAGAATAAATGTCTTTGTAGAATTTGCAGCCTTTCCTTTCGGAAAAAAAAGACAGATGATTCCTGCGAAGAATCTCGCAAAAAAATTCTGAATCCGGAAAAGAAAGGAAGGCTCACCGGGAACAATCAGCCATTTTTTAAAATAGCCGTCATAAAGAGAATAACTGATCGTCTTTCTTATAAGTACAAAAAGTGCCCATAGAAAAAAAGAGAGGATGAAAAGAGAGGTTTCCGCTCCGAAATTGAAATTATAGCAGTGAGCTTCAAAATTGTAGTTTTTTTCCGCAGAATATGTATTCCAGATAAAATGTGCATATGCACCTGCAGCCGCCAGAAACAGAATCGGCATAATCATTCTGTATTCTCTTTTGTAGTCTTCTTTCAGAAAAGTGTACGAAAATCCTACAAAACAGGCATTTCCGAAAAGAACAAATACAGTCAGATATCTGTGATATGCTCCCACCGGATCATAAATGGAATATGCGAGAAAATAGCCGAGGAGCATGACCGTAAATCCGGTGAATACTCCAATGAGCCAGAAGCTGGGTTTTTTCTTGTCTCTCTTGAATACAAGAAACAGAGTTTCTATCAGCAGGATGACTGCAACCAGAAATACCCCGATAGAATGATAAGAGAGAAGAAACTCCGGTAAGTGCATGGCCGAAAACCTAATTTTTAACCCGAATAATTACAAGCAAAAAACTAAAGATAATCATCTTTATCCAGTTCCACTGCACCTCTGTGCGGATACGCCTGCTCAAAGAAAAGTGCTGCAAAAAGTTCAAATTCTTCGTCCTCAGGAAGTTCATTCTCCTCCCAGTGCATATTTCTTCTTTTTGTGAGAAGCAGAATTGTTCTGTCTTCCAGGGAAAACTCGACCTGTCCTTTGTTGAGTCTGCGAATAAGCCAGTGCAGGTTATGTATATGATAGTCTCCTAAGTATTCAAGGGAAGCCAGAGTCGGCTCGTACATCATCATTGTTTCGATCAGGTAGACCGGAGTGATCAGATAATCCGGATTTTCTGTCTGTCTGTACATCTTGATATGGTCCGAAATGGTCTGAATCATCGAAATATAGTTGTAATAGGATTTTTTCACAATTTCTGCTTCAGGACTGTTTTCTTCAAAATACACTGTCAGATCAATGAACTCATCCTCTGACTGAGCCTTCCTTAAAATATCATCTCTGCCTTCTCTGGGAACAGGGTCAATCAGCTTTATGAACAGATATTTTGTCTCAAGAGCAAATCTGGATTCCTTGGGAATATAATATTCAATCCAGATCGGTTCTCTGTAGTAGTTGACGGCTTCCTCTTCAGGCAGATCAGGAGTGACCTTGAGAGATTTGAGCTTTTTAACATCGTCAGTAATGACCCGTCTTCCGGAAATCTTTGTTCTGCTTCTTTTGATCTGCCGAAGTTCGCTTCGGTTGAACATCGGTTTTGGTCTGAAGGAATCCACTCTATTTTTATCGGGCAGAAAAAGTTTACAGATAACAAAAATGCAAAAACTCTGTATTCTGTGCATATATTTCTTATCATTCTCATTCCTTTTCTTTCCGTATATTCTCAGGCGGACGAAAATTCTGCTTCTCCGCCCAAAAAAGAACAGGGCACCGGAAAAAGGCCGGAGCTTGCTGCTCTGTATGGAATCATTCCCGGACTCGGACAGGCCTACCTGGGAAATATTCCTGCTGCCGGAGTTCAGGCCGGACTGTTTCTTGGAATATCAGGTGTACGCAGCGAGTTTGCTTCGAGGCCGGACTACATCGAATACGAGAATCGAGAAGTAAAATTTGACTACAAGGATGCTCTTTTCGGGTATTACGCCCAGAGAAACGGACTTGTGTACAATAATGATCCGACCGGTGCTCTGCTGAAAAAAGGAGGTTTTCCGGAAGATAATAATACTCCCTATCCTCCTGAAACAAAATTCGGGAGGGACCTTCGTCTTTTGAGGGAAGGACAGTTCGGAGAGCTGAATCCCTATCTGAAATACGGCGATTACACGAGGACAAGCAGAAATACGGTATATGCAGATATGCTCTCCAATCCGATGCTCTCCGTAATGTTTTATTCGATCTATTCTTCGTACAGAGACGCAGGAGGACTCGGTGAAGAAAAAAAGAAGGAAACATTTGCCGATATCGCATATGCACCTTTCAATACGGAGGTTCTGAAAAAACCGATGGTGTTCATCCCTATCCTTGCAATTGCGGCTCTGACTGGACTTTCAGAAAGTGCTCCTGACGGAAGCAGCCCGATTCTCGGACCGAAGTCAGTGAAGACTGACGGTTCACTTCATCTTTCTGCATTCGTCGGAGGAATTTCTCCTGCGATCGGAGAAGAAGCATTTTTCAGAGGATATCTCAATGAAAATATGATCAGAAGATACGGAAATGTGCCGGGAATCGGACTGTCCTCTGTATTCTTCATGCTGGCACATGAGGGAAATAATGATGCGTCAGACGGACGTTTTTCTCGGTTTCTGGCAGGAGTTTATCTGGGTTATCTGCATTCCGTTTCAGGATTCGACATCCGTCCGGGTTCTGCAGTTCATTTCTGGTACAATTTCATTCTGGGACTCGCTGAAATCAGCCGCTACAAGGCGGATGAAAACTACTCCAAGTCGCAGAAGGAAATTTATTATATGCCTCTTCAATATTCTCTTCGATTCTAGGAAAAATCATGAAATTAGCATTTTTATACAGTAATTCTTATTTAAAAAAATGGAAAAACATACTGCAATTTTTTTTCATTATCATTTTTCTTTCTGTCGGATGCGGAACAGACAGCACAGCTGACGACTCAGAAAAAAAGAATATGCTCTTCAGCATCTTTGTAAAGGCGGCTGAATGCGGGAACAGTCCTCCTTATCCGATTTTTCCTCTAAAGAAATCTTCAGCATATTCGGTCAATGCCTGCAATCTTGCCATTCTTCTCAGTCCATGTCCGTTCAGTCAGTATCCTCTTGTCTGTCTGGAAATCTTCAACAAAATTGATGTTCCCGACTACGGACCTGCAATGCAGAAAGACTGACTGAGTTCAAAGACAGGAGGCCTTTAAATTTTTTCTTTTCAAAAGAATGCTGTTTCTTCAAGTGACACTATATTCTCTGACAGGGGAATGAAGAACAGACTGCAAAAATCGGAAGATATAGGAAATCTGCCTGCATAAAAAAACTGTGAAGTAATTTTTAAACAGAATGTAATACTCCTGCAGCTCAATCGCAGTCAAATTTTTCGATAAGGAAGAGAAATGGCAAACAAAACAATCAAGGTCGAAAATGAAGTAGTCAAGGAACTGAAAGAGGGTGCGGAAGAACTCGATATACTGAAGATCGGTGTCGATGTTCCGGGACTTGTTTCCATGATCAATGAGAACAATATCAGGATGTTCGACGATCTTGAGTATACAATGACCGATGTGATAAAAACTGTCATTGAAAGCCGTGCAAGTCTCAGCAGTTTCTTCCTTCTGGACATAGGTGCTATTTTCCGAAAGTACAAACTCTGGATGAGACATCTCCCCACAGTAAAAATGTTCTATGCAGTGAAATGCAATTCCGACAAACTTCTTCTTCATACACTTGTGGATCTGGGGGTAGGATTCGATGTTGCATCCAAGGTGGAAATATCCACAGTCAGAGAACTGGAAGTAGACCCGAACAAACTGATATTTGCAAATCCCGTAAAAGAAATAAATCATATCACTTTTGCTGAAGGGGAAGGAATCAAGAAGATGACATTTGACAACGTGGATGAACTGAAGAAAATTTCAGTCTTCCATCCGAATGCAGAACTTGTACTTCGAATTCTTGTAGACGATTCCAAATCCAGAATGCCTTTCGGAACAAAATTCGGCTGTCCCACTTCCAACCTTCCGGGAGTTTTTGACCTGGCAAAGACACTCGGACTGAACATCATCGGAGTCAGTTTTCATGTCGGTTCGGAATGTGAAAGTTCGTCCGCATTTACAGATGCAATCATACTGGCCAGAGAGGTTTTCAACACTGCGAGAAATTACGGTTTTGAAATGAAACTTCTCGATATCGGGGGCGGGTTTCCCGGACACGATTCAGTGGAACAGGAAGACAAGTTTATAGAAATTGCAAATGCAATCAACTTTCAGCTGGCGGAATCATTTCATGATATCCCGGACATTGAAGTGCTTGCAGAACCGGGAAGGTTTTTTGCGACAAGCTGCGGGACACTTGTCACAAATGTGATCGGAAGAAAAATCATTATAAATTCCGACGGCGAAAAAATCATACACTATTATATCAATTCCAATCTCTACGGAGTATTCAACAACATCGTATTCGACAAGGCAAATCCTCAGTTTGAACTTCTGAAACCGATTCCGGAAGGAGAACCTCTTTATAAATCCGTCATATTCGGCCAGACCTGCGACAGTATGGACAAGATTGCAGACGGAATCATGCTTCCTGAACTTGTATGCGGAAACTGGCTCATCATTCGAAATCACGGTGCGTATACGATTGCTTCTGCATCGAGGTTCAACGGATTTGAGCTCGAAGATGTCAATTATGTATTTACTTTTTAATGATTTAATATGAATATAAATACTCCATATTATCTGATTGATGAAAACCGTCTTCTTGCAAATCTGAAAAAGATCGAAACTCTCCGGAAGGTATCCGGAGCAAAGTCAGTTCTTGCACTGAAATGTTTTTCCACCTGGTCAGTATTTGATCTGATGAAGCAGTACATGGATGGAACAACCTCGAGTTCTCTTTTTGAAGCGAGACTTGGATATGAAAAGTTCGGTAAGGAAGTACATGCCTATAGCGTGGCCTGGTCGGAAAAAGAAATTCTCGAAGTCAGAGACTTCAGCACAAAGATTCTGTTCAACTCAGTATCTCAAGCAGAAAGATTTCTGCCTCTCGTAAAAGGAAAAAATCTCGGACTTAGAATCAATCCCGGAATCAGTCATTCAGGATATGATCTTGCCGATCCTGCAAGAAAATTCACGAGACTCGGTGTTTCAGACATATCTGAAGCAGATGAGATTCTCTCTGAAATCAGCGGACTCATGTTTCACTGCAACTGCGACAATGATGATTTTCAGTCATTTTCTAAAATACTGGACAGTATATCTGACAGATATAAGAATATTTTAGAAAAAATGGAATGGGTGAGTCTCGGAGGCGGAATCTATTTCACAAAGGACGGATATCCTTTTGAAGAATTCTGCGAAAGGATCAGGAATTTTTCTGAAAAGTTCAAAGTCCAGGTATATCTGGAACCGGGAGAGACTGCAATTACAATGTCAGGATTTTTAATTACGGAAGTGCTCGACATTGTTCATAATGAAATTGACATTGCCATCGTGGATGCCGCCGTGGAAACTCATATGCCTGATCTTCTCATCTACAGGCTGGATGCAAAGATGGAAATTCCGAAAAACGGAAAACACAGGTACATGATTGCAGGAAGAACCTGTCTTGCTGGGGATGTATTCGGAACCTATGATTTCCCTGAAAAGCTGAAAATCGGAGACAGAATCACAATAGCGGATGCGGCCGGGTACACAATGGTGAAAAAAAACTGGTTCAACGGAATACAGATGCCGGGCATTGCAGTACAGAGACTTGACGGCAGAATCGAACTCATAAAAGAATTTACATATGAGGATTTTCTAAACGGTCTTTCATAAAGGGAGGAGAAAATTGAAAAAAAATGTACTCATCATAGGTGCCGGAGGCGTTGCTCATGTGGCGGCTCATAAATGCGCTCAGAACAACGATGTGCTCGGAGATATCTGCATTGCTTCTAGAAAACTCGAAAAATGCGAGAAGATCATCGAGAGCATAAAAAGAAAAGGAAACATCAAGGACAGTTCCAAAAAACTTTATGCAAGACAGATTGATGCATTTGATGTTCCTGCCACAGTGCAGCTCATTAAGGATACAAAATCAGAAATCGTCATTAATTTAGGTACTGCTTATGTGAATATGTCTGTTCTAGAAGCATGTCTTGAGGCAGGAGTTTCCTATATGGACACTGCAATTCATGAAGATCCGGACAAGGTCTGTGAAAATCCTCCCTGGTATGCAAACTACGAATGGAAAAGAAAAGACAGATGCAGGGAGAAAGGAATCAACGCAATTCTCGGAATCGGATTCGATCCTGGAGTAGTCAATGCCTGGGCAGCTCTTGCTGTCAAAAAACATTTCGATAAGATTGATACAATCGACATCATGGATGTGAATGCAGGAAGTCACGGAAAATATTTTGCCACCAACTTTGATCCAGAAATCAATTTCAGAGAGTTCAGCAAAGTATGGACCTGGATCGACAGACAATGGGTGGAAAAGCCGATGCATTCTGAAAAATGGGTCTATGATTTTCCGATCGTAGGAAATCAGCCAGTGTATCTGACAGGCCATGATGAACTGCACTCCCTTTCCAAAAATATAGATGCACAGAGCATCCGTTTCTGGATGGGTTTCGGAGATCATTATCTGAATGTATTCGGAGTGCTCAGAAACATAGGAATGCTTTCAGAAAAACCTGTCAAGACTGCTGAAGGTCTGGAAGTGATTCCGCTTAAGGTCCTGAAGGCAGTTCTTCCGGATCCTGGATCATTAGCGCCTAATTATACCGGATATACATGCATCGGCGATCTGGTCAAGGGCACAAAGGATGGAAAACACAAGGAAATATTCATCTACAATTCCTGCGACCATGCAGCCTGTTACAGGGAAGTGGAATCTCAGGCAATTTCGTATACAGCAGGTGTTCCTCCTGTGGCGGCAGCAATGCTCATCGCTCAGGGAATCTGGGATCCGAAGACGATGGTAAATGTGGAAGAACTCGACCCGGAACCTCTTTTGGCAATCCTCGACAGAATCGGTCTTCCTACAGTAATCGAAGACAGAACACCGAAGGGCTGATACAGCCTGAAAGCGACGTTTCGAAACGTCGCTTTCAAACGTGGAGATCATATAGGTTTTTATGCACCTTATTCATTAACCGTTTATTTTTTTCTTCTTACCCTTCCTTATTTCTGTTTAGAAATAAAATAATAAATATCCTTACCTTTTTCAGACAGAACCATCCGGTTTCCCTCGATGCTGAATTCAGTGATCTTCTGAAGGTTCTCAAAAAATTCATTTTCTTCACCGGTGATATATTTGGATGTACATACTGTGGGTTCCTGTTCTTTGATTCTGAAACTGACAGATTTCCCGTCTTTTCTTTCCACTGTTCCTGAAAATTTGGCACATC
>JBPOJG010000522.1:0-5653 GCA_052033835.1 Spirochaetota bacterium | reverse complement strand
CCTTATCTGGAAGAGTTAATTCGAATATATCTCTATTCGGATCTTGATTCTCACGATTATGTACATTTAATTCATCATCTAATTCATTAACTATTTCAATAGACTCATCGTAATAATGATCAGTATCTGGAACTTCTCTAAATTCAAGTTCTTCTAACTTTTTATATATAGATTCAGAATCGTTTTTTAATGGGGTAAAAATCTTTTCAAAATGTGCTTGAGAACATCTTTGAATTTCTACTTTTGGTTTCGATGGTAATTCAGACATATTTTTCTCCTTTCCCTAATTTTATAATCTTAATTTTAATGGACCATTTTTAAATTGCATTTGTTCTTTTTTTTCGAATTTTAATATACTATTAAAAGATGTTTTAGTTGGTTCTATATCAATTATATCATCCGAACTAGGATCCTCTAATAAAGCTTTATACATATGGTTTAATGTATTTATTTTTCTATAAACTTGTAAAGCTCCAAGTTTATTTGTTAGGTTATGGTCTGGAGTAACTATTAATTTAAATTTTGGATAGGCCTCTTTAAGTAATTTTAACAAATCTTTAAATTGGTAAGAATCTATTAAATTGTTAGTTATCTCTTTATCTGTAAGTAACATTTGAAATTCAATATATGGAAGATAATCTTGATATACCATAAATTTCCTAGCTAATTCTATTCCTGACATCGGACTCTCTAAAATACAACTAGAATCTTCAAATAGATGCCATCTGATATTAAATGCTTTAAATTTATGAATCATTAATTCAAATATTTTTGTATCTATTTTTTGTAAGAATAAACCATTAGTATTAACGGTTAATTCTACATTTGGATGTATTCTTTGAATAACTTGTATAATCTCTTCTGTAGATAATAATCCAGGTTCTCCTCCAGATAATACAAATGACCTGTCTTTAGTTTCATTGGATTTATCTCTAAAATTTATTGCAAGTTTTGTACTGGTTTCATCTATATCTTTAAGCATCTTTTTAAATTTTTCTTCTGTAAGAGCCGGTTTATTTTTATTGTATCTTCTTTGCGTTCCAGCAATACAATAATCACAATCCCAATTACATCTATCTATTACTGAAAAACAAATCATTTTTTGTCCTTTGGTTTGGTTATTTTGAGCGAATCGTAAGATTATATTTTATTCTCAGATTATGTGATTTCTCCATCAGATCTTTTACGTTGGTATCAGAACATTCAATAAGGATATTAATTCCTTTTGTTTTTTCAAGAAACCATCTAAATGCTTTAGAATATATAAAGTCTAATTCTATATGTTTATCTTTAAATATTAAAACAAAATACATTTTCTTATCTAGGTTATATTTCTTTAAAATTTCAAATGGTTCCAATAATGTTTTAAAATATTTAGTTGTATCAAATTCTTTTTTTCGAACAACATCGTTGAAACTATCTTCATTATCGGAACTATGTAAGTACATATCATTTATACCATCCAGATTTGCATAATTTAATGAAAAACCTGGATAATATTTTAAGTTAAAATCTGATTCTTGTAAAATTTTAATTTCTTTTTCATTAAAATATTCTTTACTAGATTTTGGTAATTTTATTGGATCTTTTTTAAATTTTTTAAAAAAAGAATCTGTATAAGTTTCTACGGTAAGTTCTAATTTTGGATTAAATTCCAATGCCCTAAAGAAATCAATAGTTGATTCTTTTGGTACTTTACCTATATCACCAATCAAAGAAACTCTTTCTTCATTTATTAAGATTTTAAATATTTGTGTAAATGTATATTTTTCATGAAAGTTTATAACTCTCTGATATTTTCTTCGCATTGTTTTCTCACCTTCTTATAAAATTTCATTGTAATAGATTCTCCAAGATCTAAATATTTTTTACTGATAATATCATTATATATTTCTTCATGACTTCTGACTGAAACCGAATCCGCAAGATAAAATTCAGGTCTGGCACTGCTGTTCTCATATACTGCCAGTCCTGATTCGGAGATAACTGTTCTGCTGCCTGTCTTTAAAATTTCTGAATTTACCGGATAATGAAATCTTCGATTTTTGCCGTCATTTGCAGAGATGGAATATACAATCAGTATTCCCATTTCTGAAAGGAAGCTTATTTTTCTGACTTTGAAGTCTTCCGGAAGATCCATTTCCGTTGATGAAGTGAACCCGCATTTTGTTCTGTCATATCTGAATTTTCTATAAAGATTTTTTGGACTGTGTGCACAGGGAGCAAAGGAAGGTACAGTATCTTTTTTCCTGATGATTTTTTCAATAATTCGGTTTTCACTGCTGTAAAACCTTGCTTTGCCTAGAATCTGATCTGAAGGGAGACTTTCATCCAGGCAGTCGGTAGCTGTAATCAGAGTGAGTTTTCCGCCGGAAGGAATAATATCCTCTGCAAACAGAACTTCTGATTCTTTTTCAGAATACAGATATGCAATATTGTTCGGACAGGTTCCTGCTTTCCACGGTTTTGCAACCGAAGATACGGGGGAGGAATATACGAGACCAGTATATTTATAATTAAAAAGTCCGCCAAGTGCAGGATCGCCCTCTGTAAGCTGAATCATTCTTACACTGTCTTTCATTGCAAGAGGAGAGTAGATTGAGGAGCCTCTGATGTTCAGGTTCACTTTTCTGTTATCATTCAGATTTTCATGCATTGTATTCGGTACTGCATAATAATCTCTTACTTCGTGTCCGGGAATGATGAATTTGGTGAATGTCCCTGAATCACCGGTAAGCGTCTGCACTTTCTTTTCAAGTTCTGTAAATTCACTGTCTGTGCGTTCCGAGAGACTGAACCAGTCCTGATGTCTTGCTGTGACAAGAAGATCTGCTCCAAGAATAATGTGAAAAATGAAGACAGTCTTTGTATTGAACTTATTATAATAAAAGTAGTAGATAATAGAAGAAATCAAAAGAAGGGATGCTTGAAATGTGATCAGATTATTCCCGTAGAAACTCATAAAATTGACAGAAGAATATCTGCTTCTCAGATCCGGAACCGACATAATCGCAAGAAAAAGAGCAGAGATGAAAAATCCCGAAAAATACAGAAAAAAGAACCGTTCCTTATTTTGAATTTCCTTTCCGAGTACCGAAATTTTTCTGATTCCGAATGCAGAAAGTACAGAGATAATGAGGGTCAGTTCAAGAATATGTCTGTTTGGGCCTCTGAATTTATTGATTACCGGAATCCCGTAAATCAGTTTTCCGAATGGAGTTTCTGTTCCCAATGAATAAAGCAGATAAAAAATGAATCCTGAAGCCAGAAAAATTTTTAATCTTCGATCGTCGGTATTCTTCCAGCCGATGAATGCAAGAATGAAGGAAATGATTCCCATATACCTTTGGTGTTCATGGAAATTGTCAATGGCTGTCGACTGGTAGATGTACGGGAAACTGAAAAGACTGTTTTCTGTCAGACCTCCAAAGGAGTACGGGAACGGAATTTTGATCAGATCTGAAAATGAAAAATGATAGGAATTGAATGATGCCTTGTCTATTGTCACGGATCTGTCCGAGTATTTCATCAGTTCTATCAGCGGAAGAAGTGAAACTGAGGCAAGAAACATTCCTGCTGCGGTTGAAATAATTACAGTATATATAGATTTTAATTCTAATTTCTCATTTTTTATCTCGTCATTCTCTTTTTCCTCCTTTCGTTTCAGTAGAGGAATTCTCCAGTATCGGATTTTGAATATGAGAAACAGATATACAAAAAGAAAATTAAAAAAAACGGTCTGAGGGCTTCCTGATGTGAAAGCAAGATAAGTGACTGCAGCATTCAGCAGAAAACGTGCTCGGCTTTCCGGCTGTTCAAAGACCAAAAGATGTGAAAGTACGAGCAGAGGCAGCCAGGAAGATGAGACTGGAATTACAGCCATTGTCACCTGGGCGGTAATGCTTCCGCTCCATCCGAAAATCAGTCCTGCGAGAAGTGCTCCTGCAAAACTCTGAGTGAGTCTGAATGCCAGCAGATATGCAAAAAAGCAGGCGGAAACGACAGTAAAAATCAGATATGTATGAAATCCGAAATACGAAGCAGGAAATAAATACTGGAGCGGATAAAATGCCTGATACTGAGGTTCGCTTCCGATAGGAAAGCCGGACTGGAGTCTGTAATCCCAGAGATGAAATCTTTCCTTAAAAAGCGGGTAGAAAAAATTAAAATTGTCATGGATGATGAAATTTTTTTCACCGAGAATTACAGGCAGAAAAAAGATGCAGGTCAATATTGAATATATAATAAGTGCAATGATTGATTTTTTCATTTTGATGTATTTCCTTTGTTTCTTTTTTCAATCATTCTGAGAGCGCCATCGGACAGAAAAATACTCGGATTCTCTCTGAAACTTTTATCCTGAATGAATTCTTCTTCTGAGATGAGAAAGAACGGATAAAGATGATTTTCATTCTTTGATTTTTCTGAAGTCTTTACTATTTTCAGAGGACTGCAGCCTTTCAGAATATACATTAAACTGTTCGGGGGACCGACAACTTCGTCTTGAGTAAAAACATACATTGTATGTTTGCCGTCACTTTGTTTTATGCTGCGAAAGTCGGAATAATTCTCTTTTGAATGATAAAATATTTTTGTTCCGAAATACAGCGGGACAGAGAGAAAAAGAATATACAGTATGGCATTTGTCCTTTGTCTGCTTCGGAATGCCAGATAGGCTGTCCATGGAAAAGTCAGATAGAAAAAATCCCATCGTTCGTGAAAGCTTGAATCCTCCTTGAACCAGATCAGAAAAAGAAGATTCAGAAGCAGAAATAAAAAAATGTTTGCTGTATGAAAAAGTTCAGTGTGTGACCTTTTTTTCCAAGAGTCTGCAGCCATTTTTAATACAAATAGATAATAAATAGATATATAAATTAGAGGATATACTGTTTTTGATTTGGCTGTAATGAATGAAAGCATAAAACTCAGCGGTGACGAAGCTGTTTCTGATCTGGGAACGGAAAAAAGTCCCTGCCACAGAGAGATCTTAATATAGTCCAGTTTGGAAAAATTCTGCATCAGGGAAGAATTTGCTGATGAAAAACTTTGGCTGAATCCGAGAGTTTCTCTGATGAAAACTTCCAAAGAAAGTGAGTGGAATGATGAAAAGAATATAAAGAAACTGACTGTGCAGAGAATTCCTGTCAGGATGATGGGGATCAGAAGCTTAAGTCCGTCTTTTGCTGAAAGACTTGTAAATATATTTATGAGGAAAAGCAGAGAGAGAAAGGGTACCCATAGAAAAGAGATCATTGAAACAAAAATCATAAATGAAAAAATAATAACTGCACAGAGAAATCTGATATATATATTTGAGGCTGATTTTTTTTCACTGCCGAATGCCAGAATCAGACCAGCGAAAAGAAAAGGATAAGAGTAGATATTATCGTCCATCGTCTGAACGATTACCTGAATGGAAGGGAAAAGACTGAATGCCCCGCCCATCAGAAAAGAAAACTGTCTGTTCCCTGTCAGTCTGTATGTCAGAAGTCCGAACAGAATACAGGATATTCCAAGATAGATTCCGTACTGTATCTGAAGCGATGTCAGAGGATGAATTCCTGAGTTCCAGAGGATTCGGAACGGAAAATATACAAGGCTGATTGCTGGATGGAGAATTGGAGGATTTACGCTCAATATCTGTCTGTCATAC
>JBPOJG010000474.1:0-30840 GCA_052033835.1 Spirochaetota bacterium | reverse complement strand
ATTCAGCCTCTGTTTCGATTCCGAAATCGAATTCATTTTCACTCACAGAAACAAGTTCCTCGGCAGACAGAACAGTGATATTGATAAATTCATAGAAAATCATTACACTCGGGAAGGATAGGAAAGAAGGCGGGACGGGAGAAGATTCTGACTTCGATATTCTGAATGAAGAGGAATATCCCAGTGAGTTCAGGAATCAGAGATAACATCTGAATTTCGGACAGTGCAGGTTCGTTCACCTGAGTATTTTTCAGAATTTTTCCGCCTGCATTTTCTAAAAAAAGAATATAGATCCGATTCTTTTATTCCGTCTAAAAGAATTGACAGAGTACATTGTTTCTTCTATAATTACTTCAAGAGAATTAAAGAAAGGGAAAAGTTGCAAGTTTCGGTGTTGAATTTGAAAAGTTCATTATTTGTATTTTTACTTATGATCAGCTGCATTCTTTCACTGAACTGCGGGATCAGTAAAAAATCCAGGCTGAAATTTATTATGCCCGGAGTGCAGGATTTTGTCGGTGCAGTCATTACCGAAACGGAAAATTCAACGGATCTGTTCGAGGGTACAACAACCGACACCTACTCCATCGTTCTGAAAGCAGCTCCCGAAAAAAACACGGTAATCACAGTCCGTTTCGACACAAGTCAGTTAAAACTGAATGACAAGACGACTAGTCCGATCCAAATCACATTTACTCCAGAAAACTGGAATGTGCCTCAGAATATTTCCGTAATGGCGCTGTACGACGGAGTTGCAGAAGGAAAAACAAAGTCTGTCATTACTCATACAATACTCAGTGGAAATCTGTTCATTGCCGATCTTGATATTGGAACAGTCACCGCGAATATTACAGACAATGAAGGATCGAGACTGACAAACTCGTTTCAGTCAGGAACAGAAGTTTTCAGCGGGACAAGTTCAATAACGGCAGTTCTTCCCTCAGCGGTCAATCCTGCAAGCTCTTATGTCTACTGCAATTTTCGTATGAACAATTCCGGAATGGAAAGAGTGCCGACCTGCCAGCTTTCTGCAGACGGTACATCAGTAAATATTCAGGCAGGAAATTCCATCAGCGGAACATCTGTGAACTGGTATGTTGTAGAATTTTCCAAAGGGGTCTCAGTCCAGAGAGGAAGCGGAACACTCTCCGCATCTCAGACCTCGGATCTCATCACACTGCCCGTGAATACAGATTTGAGCAGAACATTTATTATAGGTTACAGCAGAGCCGCAAGCACTCTCAACAATGCTGATGAAAGAAGAACTCTCAGATACCGTCTGACTTCACAGAATACTCTAGAGGTCATTCGAAATGAAACAGGAATTGCAGTCAGCTACGAATGGCAGGTGATTCAAATGGACGGGGCAAGAGTTCAGTCAGGCATTTCTTCCATTGCAGACGGCTCATCCTCCGTTTCTGCATCTTTAAGCACCGTCAATACAAATAATTCTTTTATCATTATGAATGCAGCAGCAGGTTCCGGTGCAGGCGGAGCAGAGACTGATTATTATGTTCAGGCGTCTTTCTCCTCAGCAGATGAAATCAGTTTTGTCCGGACAGGAAATTCGGATACTGTATATATCTCCTATTTCGCAATTGAGATGATTGACAGCACATCTGTTCAGAACGGTTCACTTACAGTGTCCAGCTCTTCATTGACTGCCAATGCTTCTCTGAATGCAGTAGATTCTTCCAAAACAATGATCATCTATTCCTGTCAGACAGAAACGGGGGATTCCCCCCAGGCAACTCAGGATTCAGGTACATACTCCTCCATATTTCTGAATTCAAGTACAATTCAGTTTGAACGCGCCAGTGCAGAATCCAATACCGCAAAGATCAGTTGGACTGCGATTCAGTTTCATTAGCAAAATAAAATACAGCTTGACCGAAAAAACACACAAAGCCCCTGATGAAAAAAAGAAATAATGGGATGCTTCAAATGAAACTTTGGTTAATTTTTTTATTCCTCACAATCAGCTGCTCAAACGAAAAGAACAGTGATCTTTCACAGAGTCTCTTCATATCTGCAGTCAAATCAGTGAAAGCCACGATCACCGGAAAAGTCGCCAAGGGAAGCATCAGTCAGGCGAGAGTCGATGCCTATCGACTGAATTCGGATGGTACCTGCAATACTTCTGCAGGCAATCTGGGTTCTACAATCACAGACAGTACGGGAGATTATAAACTTACTTATTTAAAAACAGGCGCGCCCATCTGTGTGATTGCAGTTCCCAACGGTTATTCCAAAATGTACGACGAAGGTACAGGCACAGAGATCGACTGGACGGGTTCCACTTCACTCACAATGATTATGCGGGAACCGTCAGGCAATTCCAAATCGGGAATGAATCTCACTCCATTCAGCAGGATCATTGCATCTCGACTTGCCGCCATCGCAAAAGCAAACAAAGGGACTGCAATTCTAGACAAGCAGGTCACCTATGCAAACAAGGCCGTTGCAGTTATGTTCGGATTCACAAAGAGATTCGGAAAATCAGTTCGTGCTGAGAGTTCTGCCATTGATATGGATAAACTCGAAGATATATTTGATTCAGGAATCAACCTGAATGACAGCTCCAATTCTATGACCAAGTATGCGAACGCACTGCTGGGAGCCATATCTGTCGCTGCAGGGAAAACTAAAAAAAGCGCAAAAATCACTTCAGACGATGTAGAGAAATATGTAGCAGCACTGGCAGAAGATATCGTTGACGGGACAGCGGACGGAACAAACAGCAAAGGAGAGGCTCTGTCTGTCAATGGAACTGCAATGAGTTCCACTCCTCTGACTGGAACATTGATGACATCGCTCACAGAATACGTAAATTCAAAACCTTCTCTGGGAATCACATCCGCAGAAGCCTCAGCAGCTTCCTTCAATCAGTCACCTGTTTTCCTACAGGTTCTTCCTGTGGAAATTGCAACCTGCGCCACAGATTCAAGCAAATGTGTCTGGACAGATTTTACGATTGCTTCTTCGGCTGCTGATAATGACTGGTACGGAGTCACATACGGCAATGTACTGTTCGTCGCTGTGGCTGCGACCGGAACAGGAAATCGGGTCATGACTTCGCCTGACGGAATCAACTGGACTATCCGCACTTCGGCTGCTGATAATGACTGGCGGGCAGTCACATACGGCAACGGGCTGTTCGTCGCTACGGCAAATACCGGAACAGGCAATCGGGTGATGACTTCGCCTGACGGAATCAACTGGACTATCCGCACTTCGGCTGCTGATAACAGCTGGTGGGCAGTCACATACGGCAACGGGCTGTTCGTCGCTGTGGCTTCGTCAGGGGCAGGCAATCGGGTAATGACATCGCCTGACGGAATCAACTGGACTGTCCGCACTTCGGCTGCTGATAATGGCTGGTCTGGAGTCACATACGGCAATGGGCTGTTCGTCGCTGTGGCATATACTGGAACAGGCAATCGGGTAATGACATCGCCTGACGGAATCAACTGGACTATCCGCACTTCGGCTGCTGATAATGACTGGCGGGATGTCACATACGGCAATGGGCTGTTCGTCGCTGTGACAAATACCGGAACAGGCAATCGGGTTATGACATCGCCTGATGGAATCAACTGGACTCTCCGCACTTCGGCTGCTGATAACAGCTGGGTTGGAGGCACATACGGCAATGGGCTGTTCGTCGCTGTGGCTTCGTCAGGGGCAGGCAACCGAGTGATGACATCGCCTGACGGAATCAATTGGACAATCCGCCCCTCGGCTGCTGCTAATAACTGGTATGGAGTCACATACGGCAACGGGCTCTTCGTCGCTGTGGCATATACCGGAACAGGCAATCGGGTGATGTACGCAAAGTGGCAGTAGGGTGTAAAAGCTATTTATCACACGCCTAGGCTATAAACACGCGCCCTGTCGGGCTACCCGATAGGGCAGCCCGATAGGGCGATGTATGCTTCGTTGCACCGCGCAGATGATATATCCGATAATTCTAATGTAATTATCTGCTGCGGCAAACCTGTTGAATGAACTACAGTATAATGGAAAATATTTCAACAGGCTTGCCATATCCTTCCCGTTCTTCGTGCCCCTCGTCGCGAAATTTTATTTTTTAGACAATCGTAATTCAATGCGCATTATGAACACAAAATCATTACTGAGACTCAAATTCATTACCAGATAATGCAAATTATTTCCTCTTGACCGAAAAAATGCGATTTCTTTATTCTGGAAAAAAAGAAAAAATGGGGATACCTGCATGAAACTTTGGTTAGTCTTTATCATTCTTGTACTCAACTGCTCCAATGAAAAAAACAGCGATCTGTCTCAGAACATTTTCGTATCTGCAATAAAATCTGTGAAAGCCACAGTCGCCGGAAAAGTGGCCAAGGGAAAAATCAGTCAGGCACGTGTAGATGCGTACAGACTGAATGCGGATGGAACCTGCAACACAGCAGCCGGAAACCTCGCTTCCACACTTACAGACAGTTCCGGTGATTATACGTTGACTTATTTAAAAACAGGTGCTCCCATCTGTGTGATTGCTGTTCCAAATGGAAATTCCAAAATGTACGATGAGGGAACAGGCACTGAGATAGACTGGACAGGTTCCACTTCACTCACGATGATTATGAGAGAACCCTCCGGAAGTGCAAAGACAGGAATGAATGTCACTCCATTCAGCAGGATCATTGCATCTCGACTTGCGACGATTGCGAAAGCAAACAAAGGAACTTCGGTTCTCGACAAACAGGTCACATACGCAAACAAGGTTACCGCAGTCATGTTCGGATTTACAAAGGGATTTACAAAATCACTTCGGGCAGACAGTTCAGCTATCGATATGGACAAACTCGAAGATGTGTTTGATTCAGGAATCAATCTGAATGACAGTTCCAATTCCAGATCCAAGTATGCAAATGCAATTCTCGGTGCAATGTCTGTAGCCGCTGGCAAAACAAAGAAAAGCACAAAGATCACATCCGATGATGTGGAGAAATATGTGGCCGCACTCGCCGAAGACATTGCTGACGGAACGGCAAACGGCACAAACAGCAAAGGAGAAGCTCTGTCTGTCAACGGAACTGCAATAGGGACAACGCCTCTGACCGGAACACTAATGACAGCATTTACAGAGTATGTGGGTTCTAATCCTTCACTGGGAATCACATCTGCAGATGCAGGTGCAGTTTCTTTTAATCAGTCACCTACATTCCAGCAGACTCTTCCGGTCGAAAACAGCAGTGGTCTCACTCTGACTTTTCCCAGTCCTTCTTATGCTTTTCCGATGGGCATTGCTATAACTCCGATCTCACCGACAATGACTGGAGCAATCACCGGCTGCATTGTGAGTCCATCACTTCCCGCTGGACTCACGCTGAACAGCAGTACCTGTGTAATCAGCGGAACTCCTACTGCGGCACAGCCTGCCACAAACTACACAATCACTACCAGCAGTGCAGGGGGTAGCACGACGGCAATCATCAACATATTTGTTTTATCGGATGGCTCTGTCTGGACAGCTAGAACTATGCCCAGTTCTCAGCAATGGAAATCGGTCACTTACGGGAACGGTCTTTTTGTGGCTGTTGCTCAAAGTTCCTCTATCGCAGCAAGTTCTACAAATGGAATTAATTGGACAACAAGAACTATGCCCAGTTCTCAATCTTGGTATTCTATCGCTTATGGGAATGGTGTTTTTGTGGCCGTAGCAAATACCGGTTCAAATGCAGCTGCAACTTCCACGGATGGAATCAACTGGATAGCCAGAACCTTGCCTACTTCTCAAAACTGGAATTCAGTTACTTTCGGGAATGGAATTTTCATTGCTGTTGGTAGTATCGGAACAGTAGCTGCAACTTCCACAGACGGAATCAACTGGACAGCCAGAACCCTACCTAGTTCTTCGGCATGGATGTCAGTCACTTACGGGAACGGAGTTTTTGTGGCTGTGGCCAGCGGGCCATCCAATACAGCTGCTAGTTCTTCGGATGGAATCAACTGGATAGCCAGAACCCTACCTAGTTCTTCGGCATGGTCCTCTGTCACTTACGGGAACGGAGTTTTTGTGGCTGTGGCTAGCGGTTCAAATGCAGCAGCCACTTCCACAGATGGATTCAATTGGGCAGCCAGAACTCTGCCCAGTTCTCAATCTTGGCTTTCTATCACTTATGGGAATGGTGTTTTTGCAGCAGTAGCTTTTAACTCAACTGTAGCGGTGAGTTCTGTAGATGGAATCAATTGGACTTTAAGAACATTGCCTACTTCTCAATTTTGGACGTCCGTTGGTTATGGGAATGGAGTTTTCGTGGCTGTGGCTACCGGTTCAAATGCAGCAGCAAGTTCTCCTTAGAGCCGCGTCAGGATTGATTTTGCAATTACCTCCTATGCCAACGGGTTCTTTGCAGCGGTGGCAATTTCTGGAATCGGCAACCGTGCCATGTACGCGAAGTGGCAGTGAGGGTCTAAAAGCGAAATCAGTGCTCCGCGTCACATTCGGCAGGCTCAGTGCAAGCTCCGCGTGAGCATCATTTTTTATGCTTTTACACAGTACCGGGACGGGACGGCCTGTTCCCTACGACAGGCACGTTCTTTTCCCGCTTTACAGCCAATTTTAAAACCGCAGGCTGGACTGCAGGACAGTTCAGAGACAGATATGAAAAGATTTAATATCACAGGTACTTGCATTTCCGCGAAACACTATATGGTGGATACCAACAGTAAAATAGAACGAATTTTAAGTTTGATAAACTTTGGGGAATATTTTATCATTAACCGTCCGCGCCAGTTTGGGAAAACTACGACTCTGTATCTGCTCGAACAGTCCCTGCGGGATAAATATCTGCTCATTTCCACGAGCTTTGAAGGTGTAGGAGATGAATCCTTCGAAACGGAAGAAACAGTTTCCAAAGCCTTTTTAATGCTGCTGCAAAAGTCTCTGGAATATTCAGACAAACCGGAAATGATCGATTTTTTAAAAACCTGTCCTGAACCGAAAAGTCTGATGGAACTCAGCAGTTTTATTTCTGCATTTGTAAAACATTCCAAAGAAAAAACTGTCATACTGATTGACGAAGTGGACAAAGCCAGCAATCACAGGCTTTTCTTAAATTTTCTAGGAATGCTCCGCAATAAGTTTCTGAACAGGGACACAGGAAAGGACTTCACATTTCACAGTGTCATACTTGCCGGAGTCCACGACATCAAAAACATCAAGCTGAAGATGAGGCCTGAAGACGAAAAGCAGTTCAACAGTCCTTGGAACATTGCAACTGACTTTGACATAGACATGAGTTTTGATCCGGAAGAAATCAGCACAATGCTTGTCGATTATGAAAAGGACATGAATACAGGAATGGATATATCAGATATATCCGGTGAAATATATAAATATACAAACGGATACCCTTTTCTTGTGAGTAAGATCTGCAAGGTGATCGACGAAAAACTGGACAGGAACTGGACAAAACAGGGAATTCAGGATGCTGTGAATACAATATTAGGAGTCAGAAATACTTTATTTGATGATTTGGTGAAAAATATTGAAAACAATAATGATCTGTACGAAATGCTCTTTTCCATAATCATTCAGGAAAAAGAAATCAGCTATAATACATTGAATCCTTTGATTCAAAATTCTGAAATGTTCGGAATTACCAGAAAAGGAAGAAATGGAAAACTGGAAATCCATAATAAAATATATGAAATTCTGCTGTATGATTATTATGTATCCAAATTGGAAACTTCAAATATTCGGACAGAAAAATACAATTTTCGGGAAAGTTTCATCGGTTCAGACGGCGACCTGAATATGGAAAAAATTCTTTTGAAATTCCAGCAGTTCATTAAAGAAAATTATTCAGGCAAAGATGAAGATTTCTATGAAAGACATGGACGTCTTCTTCTCGTGGCTTTCATCAAGCCGATTATCAATGGAACAGGTTTTTATTATCTGGAAAGCCAGCACAGTTACGAAAGACGTTCCGATATGATCATTACTTTTAATAAAAAAGAATATATCGTGGAACTGAAACTCTGGCACGGAGCAGAATACCACGTCAAAGGTCTGGAACAGCTGGCAGGTTATCTGGAAAGCAGGGGGCAGAAAGAAGGTTATCTGGCTGTATTCAATTTCAATAAAAATAAAGAATTTACATCCAAATGGAATGATGTACAGGGCAGGAGGATTTTTGAAGTGCTGGTTTAAGTCACAGTCAGTTCAGCTCTTTTGTCGGAGAATACAAGGATGACTGCGGAGAGCACAGTTCTTCCGCGCTGGCGGAAACTTTCTTCGTAGATGCGTCTGTCTTCCCGCACTTTTTCAATTGCTTCCGCCTTTATTTTTTCTGCGTCAGGCAGCATTTCCTTTTTGATATACTTCAGCTCTATTACATAATTATACCGTATTTCATCATAAGTCGGATGGCTTTCCAGAAGCAGGTCAATTCTTCTGCCCTTCGAAATTTCTCTTTCTGAAATGATATTGTACATCTTGCTCATGAAAAGATAGGAAATCAGCATGATTTTTACATGCTTTTCACTGAAACGGCGGACGAGTTCTATGTCTTCGGGTGCATTGTCAGAACCACTTGTCGCCGATTTGAGGATTCGCACAGACAGTTGACCGGAAATTTGAAAAGTTACATTAAAAATTTCCGGCTGATCAGTCCTTTAATTTATGTCCGCTCAAATTCCCAAGCCCGTCATAGGCAGCATACTTGTATAGATCATGCAAGGTGGGGTAATTGAAAACTTCTGAAATAAGTTCTTGAACAGTTTTTTTATTCTCAACAAGCGTCATTCCATAGTGAATGAGTTCAGTAGCAATAAATCCGATAATATGGACACCGATTACGCTAAGTGTCTTTTTTTCGAATACCAGTTTTAGATAACCGTCTTTAGCACCCAGAATTTTTCCTCTTGCCATATCAGCATACCGTGCTTTGCCTATGAACACTTCAATCCCTTTTGCCTTGGCATCTTCTTCAGTCAGCCCGACCATCGATATTTCCGGAACAGTATAAATACCATACGGAAAAATGGATGCCAATTTTTCAACGCCTTCTGTCCCGAAAATATGAGTGACAGCTGCCCTTCCCTGATCCATACTGGTGCTTGCCAAAGCAGGGAATCCAATGACATCCCCTACTGCGTAGATATTTGGGATATTTGTGCAATATTTTTCATCTACTTCAACAGTTTCCCTTTTTCCCATTTTGACACCGGCTTGTTCCAGTCCAAGGCCTGCCGTTCGGCCGCTTCGCCCGGCGGCAAATAAAAACATATCAACATTTAATGTTTCACCCGTTGTCAGAATGACTTTCAAGTCGTCTGTATCATTTGCAGCCGGAATGATTTCTTTTAACCCGCTGTTAAAGACGACATCTATGCCGTCGTTTTTCATTTGTTTCACAAGGGCTCTAGAAATTTCCCAGTCCAGAAAAGGAAGAATTTCGTCCTTTCCGTCAACAAGGAAGATTGGGATTCCAAGAGCAGCAAAGATTGTCGCATATTCGCACCCAATCACACCGGCACCCAGGACACAAAGAGAACGGGGAAATCTTTTCAATTCCAGTATCGTATCTGAATCGTGAATTCGTTCCTTGTCAAAAGGAATATTTGAAGGATGAAACGGGTAAGATCCGGAAGCAATGAGAAGAAAGTCGCCTGATATTGTCTGTTCCTTTGATCCGACAACCTGAACTGTATTTTTATCTTTTACTGCGGCTCTTCCGTGAAACAGAGTAATTCCGTGTTTTACAAAATTACTGTTAATAGCATTCACTTCCGAATCAGTCACAAAGTTTTTTCGAAAATAAAAATCGTTTATCGAAACATTCCGTTTCAGATCCTTGTCAACTCCGAACAGCCCTTTGTCATTTTTTCCTGATAGAAAGAGAGCTGTTTCTTTTAAAGTCTTGGACGGAAGAGTTCCGGTATGAACTCCAGCTCCGCCAGGATCACTGTTCATCTCGACAACAGCAACTTTCTTCCCGAAATAAGAAGCCTTTGCAGCGGCTTTTTCTCCTGCAGGTCCCCCGCCGATAACAATAAGATCAAAATGGCTCATAGTGCAGTATAAGAAAAAATTTTTACCAAAAAAGTAAACTAGTTTTGATTATAAATATGCTCTTCTGCATAGACGGATTTTATTGCCGGAAAGCAGCAAAGTATATTAAGGAGCAACCAATCCTTTTTTTACTTGACCTGCCTGTTCTCAAATAGTTTCTGGCATTATTCCGAATATGGAAACCGAAAGTGTATTATACCAAGAACTGAACAAGCAGGAAATTGCCGAGCTGAAGAAGATTGCCGCTCTGTGGAATATTCCTAAATTTGGCGCCAAGGATAAAAAACAGTCTGTGCAGCAGCTGTACCTGGCAGTGCAGGATGAATTTCTGCTCAAAGGAATTTTAGAAAAACTCACTCCGATACAGGTATCTATTCTTACTCAGATACTGAAAAATAAAAATGTACAGACTCTCGGTGAAATCATCAGAAAGGTCAATCTGCCTCCATTAAACGTGGAAATGGAGCTGGGAGTTCTCAGAAAATACTCCTTAGTCTACCAGAGAAAGAATAGGGAAAGACTGACCAATAATCTGGATAAGTACCATGCTTTTGAAGAAATTGCAGGGCACATCAAACTGGATACAAACCAGAAAGGCGAAAAATTCAGACTCAGTCTGGAAAAGAATTATATAAAGCCTGTTCTGAAAAATATTTCTCATAATTATATCAAAGCGCTTGGTCTCAAAAAAGCTGAATCAGAAAATGAATTCTATAAGCTTGCCTTTTCTGATGAAGGAATAGGCAAAATTCTTGCCAGTCTGGATGAATTCGAAAAAGATACAATCCTCCACATTTATACTCATGGCGGTGTCATCGAATCTGAAATACTGAAACATTATATCGTTGTAAACAGAGGAAAGTTTGAAGAAACTGTCCCTCTTCTGACTGAACTTGGACTGATATTTGATACATATTTTCTGGAAGATAAATTCATCCGAATTGCAGTTCTGCCTAGAGAAGTCATCGGATACATTCAGAAAAACCCAGTTCAGCCTTCCGTAAAGAAAGGAACAAAACAGAAGCAGGAAAAAACTGCTCACAACGATCTAGACTTTTTCCTGAACATCAAGAAAATGATTTCCTTCATATCCAGAAAGGGTCTTGGACTTGCGAAATCAGGAAAAATCAAACAGGCAGACAACAAGAGAACAGAACAGGAACTTCTGAAACCGGATATAGATATATTTCCAGAGAAAGGACAGGTCTATCAGATAGAGCTGATTCTCCCAATTCTGAAACTTCTAGGCCTAGTCGACATCAAAACTGAAAATGTAATTCTGACTGGAGACACAGATCTTTTCCTCAGAAAAGATATATTTGAAGTAATGAACACAGTGATTCATGAAGTCAATGAAGTCAGATCCAGAAGATTCAATCCCCCCGAAGTCTTTACAGCAACCGAAGTGCCCTTTTATGATAAACCGATTCTTGACAAAACAGTAAAACTGATAATAGAAGTCGGTAAAGTAAGCCTTCCTATGATGTTTTCAATGATCGCCAGAGAAAACCTTATTATGAGTCCCGGTTTTAAAATAAAAACTTTTGAAACAGATCTTCATGATCTGAAAAAAGAAATCGTAAGTGCACTGTTTTATCTGCATCTTTTTGGTCTTCTCGAAGTGGAGTATCCAGGTCGATTCATTACTCTTTCTGAACTCGGGAAAAATTATTTCCAGAACAAACCTCTCAATAAAACAACAGAGAAAGGCGGGATCACTATCAATCCTGACTTCTCGATTATTGCATTTCCTGAAAAATGTTCCATCACTGGAATTCATCTTCTGAAAGTATTTACTGAACTGAAAGACTATGACCGAGTTTTCACATTCCAGCTGAATAAAGATTCATTTCAGGAAGGAATACTTCTCGGATACGACCATCAGCTCTTCATTCAGTTTCTCAGAGAATCCAGCAAAGGTGAACTTGCTCAGAACCTGATGTTCCTCTTTGACGACTGGAGCAGAAACCTTCCTATCATCGTAGTCAAGGAAGACTGTGTTCTTGTAAAAACAGAAGAAACGCATGTGATGGAAATGCTTGTAGGTCAGATCAAGGGAAAGAAAATTATCATCGAAGAAATCAGCCCGAATGCAATTCTTATCGACAAGGCAAAAATTCAGGATGTCATTCTGGCTTCAGAAAAACTGAATATGATTATAAAACTGATTCAGTAGGAAACCACATTCCGTCGCTATATTGAATTTTCCGTTCAATATAATAGAATTCTTGTTTACAAAAAAAATGAACTTTCAAATCTGTTCCTTAAGAGTTCTGCAAAATAAAATTTAAGCAGAGACACTAGTGCCCTCACAGTGGAGATTTTATGAAAAAAAAGTATGTTCTTATATTATTTATTCTGCAGATTTTCTGCGGTCGTTCCGGAAAGGAAATCACACTTCTGAATGTATCTTATGATCCGACTAGAGAGTTCTTCAAGGAATACAATGAAGAATTTACAAAGGTCTGGAAGACAAAAACAGGAACGGAGATAAAAATAAATCAGTCACATGGAGGAAGCGGAAAACAGGCCAGAAGTGTGATAGACGGACTGGAAGCAGATGTAGTCACTCTCGCCCTTTCTTATGATATTGACGAAATTGCATCCAAAGGACTGATCAGCACCTCATGGGAGTCGACCCTTCCGAATAAAAGCACTCCATTCACTTCCACAATTGTATTTGTCGTGAGAAAAGGAAATCCGAAGAATATTAAAGACTGGGACGATCTGGTCAAACCGGACATTGGAGTCATCACCCCAAACCCGAAGACAAGCGGCGGAGCCAGATGGAACTACCTCGCAGCCTGGGCATACGCATCTAAGAAATTCGGGAAAGATGAAAATAAAATAAAAGATTTCATGAAAAAATTATATAATAATGTTCCTGTTCTGGATGCAGGAGCCAGAGGGTCAACTACAAGTTTTGCTCAGAGAAATCTGGGAGATGTTCTGATTTCCTGGGAGAATGAAGCTTTTCTGATTCTGGAAGGTCATGGAAAGGACAAGTTTGAAAAGGTGATTCCGAGCGAAAGCATTCTTGCAGAACCTCCGGTGGCTCTCGTGGAAAAATCTGCAGCCAAAAGAAACACGACTGAGGCGGCCAAATTCTATCTGGAACAGCTGTATTCAGAATCAGCACAGGAGATCGCAGCCAGACACGGTTACAGACCAAGAAATGATGAAATCATGAAAAAATATTCAGATAAGTTCCCGAAACTCAATCTGACAGATGTCAGCTTCTTCGGAGGATGGAAAAAGGCACAGAAGGATCATTTTGCAGACGGAGGCAGCTTTGACCGGATCTATACGAAGGCTGCAGAGCAAAAGCCGGAAAGTAAGTGAGCTTATAAAAAATGTTCAAAAGAAAAAATGATATCCTTCCGGGATTCAGAGCCACACTTGCATACACCCTTCTCTACCTTGCACTGATTGTTCTGATTCCGCTCGGAGCCCTTCTTTACAGCGGAAGCAAGGCCGGATTTGAAGGGTTTTACAATGTAATGAAAGAGGAACGTGTTCTTTCAGCAGTGTATGTAAGTTTCGGGACTGCACTGACTGCCTCAGTTTTCAACTGTGTATTCGGACTGATCATTGCCTGGTGTATCGCCAGATACAGTTTTTTTGGAAAGGAAATTCTCGACACTTTGATTGACCTTCCTCTTACTCTTCCCACTGCAGTTGCAGGAATCAGTCTGACTGCCATTTATGCCGAGTCAGGATTTATGGGAAAAATCTTTGCAAAATTCGGAATCAAGACAGTATTCAATTTTACAGGAATTACAATTGCACTGATGTTCATCGGGCTTCCATTCATCGTAAGAACAGTTCAGCCGGTAATCATGGAGCTTTCCAAGGAAGATGAAGAAGCAGCATCCAGTCTGGGCGCCACAAAATTTCAGGCTTTCCGACTTGTCCTTTTTCCTGTCATTCTTCCTTCACTAATTTCAGGATTCGGAATGGCATTTTCCAGATGCCTGGGGGAATACGGTTCGGTCATATTTATTTCGGGAAATCTTCCGTTCAAGACAGAAATCCTTCCTCTCATCATTGTCACTAAACTCGAACAGTATCAGTACCAGGATGCAACAGTCATTGCTTCATTCATGCTTCTGTGTTCACTTGCCATTCTTGCAGCATTGAACCTGCTTCAGAAAAAAACTGGAACAGTCAAAGCAAATAATCACTAGGAGCGGAAAATGGGATCTGTAATTAAAATACGTCATATTCTGATATCATTAAGTTTTATCTTTGCAGCGCTTTTTCTGCTTTTTCCCCTTTTTACCGTGTTCTACTACGCATTTGAAAAAGGTTCTGACGTTTTTTTCAATACATTCAAGGACCCAGACACACTGTCTGCATTCAAACTGACTCTGATTGCATCTGCTATCTCTGTTCCTTTGAATATGGTGTTCGGTGTTTCTGCAGCCTGGGCAATTGCCAGAAGAGACTTCTTCGGAAAAACAATTCTTATTTCATTCATAAATCTTCCATTTTCAGTTTCACCTGTGATTGCAGGTCTCATCTTTGTTCTGCTTTTCGGACTTCAGGGATTTTTCGGACAGATACTGAGCGATTCCGGAATTAAGATCCTTTTTGCAGTACCGGGGATTGTGCTTGCCACAATATTCATTACATTCCCCTTTGTTGCTGCTGAGCTGATTCCTCTGATGGAAGAGATGGGAAAGGAAGAGGAAGAAGCGGCAAGAATTCTCGGTGCAGGAGGATGGCAGATATTCAGTCTTGTCACTCTTCCGAATATCAAATGGGGTCTTCTTTACGGAGTAATCCAGTGCAATGCAAGAGCCATCGGTGAATTTGGGGCAGTCTCAGTCGTATCAGGACATATCAGAGGAATGACAAATACTCTCCCTCTGCATGTGGAAATACTTTATAATGAATATAATTTCGCCGGTGCATTTTCAGTGGCGGCCCTTCTCGCATCTCTTTCAATACTGACTCTTTTTGTGAAGAAGATCGTCCAGCTGAAAAAGTGAACACTGTTTTCATCCTCATACTTTTCCTCTTCAGCTGTCAAAGCCCGGGAAGATATGAGCTTGGACTGCTCGACAGAAAACTCGAGGACAGCAGATCCTATAAAATAAAAAACATTATAAATTCACATACGTTCAACGGAAGTTTCGGAAAGGATCACTGGATTTCGCTTTACAGAACAAAGGACATTGACAGACTTCTTGCTGATCCCAACCTGGACAAGCCTGATGAAAGTTTCTCGAAGATGAACAGGCATACTGTTCTCTACATACTCGAGTTCTATTCAGAAGAAACCGGAAAAGCGGATCTTTCAAACCTTCCGGTATTCCGCTTCGGCACCCAATACAAAAAACCCGATCTGATTTCAAAATACAGATACACAATGATCCCGATGAATGCCAGACTGAAAAGACCCGGAAAACCTTTCAACGGGTATGATGTATATCCATTTCTTCCTCTTCAGAATTACAGCGAGAATGTAAAATACCTCAGAAAGGAGATAAAATTCGAAGAGACTGTCAGACTGTATTTTCTACTCAACAGTGAAGAAAAGGAAGTTCTGATTGAAAATGACTCCGATGGGAGGATTTATTTCAGAGACGAATTGTAGACAGGTGTCCTCTGTTTACTTTTTTTTGAACGAAATCTTTTCGCCATTTTCCGGCATTATTGAGCAGCCTGCATTATTCCATTATAAAATATCTGGAAGCAAGTTTTGCAATGTAAGTAAGAAGCAGACCAAGTCCGAAAAAAAATCCCATCGGAAGACCGTTCTTTTTCAGTGATTTTTCCTTTCTCATTACAAATGCATAGGCAAGAGCCAATGCATAGGAAGAATTCAGAAAAAACATCCACCAGGGATGACCTGCAGTCACTGCAAGACAGGGAGCAAAAAATACATCCCCAAGTCCCATCCCTCTCGGATAAATAAAATAAATCAGAAAATAGCCACCTAAAAATCCTAGAAACACATACAGATCGGTCAGATCAGGAATATGCAGTTCCCAAAAATAATTTCCCAAAAGCCCGAAGGCAAGGACAAACGGAAGATGCTCATAATCCAGAATTCTCTTTTGCAGATCAGTCAGACTGAAAACGAGCATATGTCCTGTCAAAAAAAGAAAAAGAATCGTGAAGTATATATTTTCAGTAAAATATAATGTAAGAATTCCAAGAATGCCGAACCCTGTTTCCAGATAAAAGAAATACTTTGGTATTTCTGCATTACAGTGAGTGCATCTGCCTTTGGATATAAGATATCCCAGAACAGGAAGCAGATTCAGAAATGAAATTTTTTTCCCGCAGGAGAAACAGTGACTTGGAGCAAAGAAAAGTCTTTTCAGCCTCTCCCTTTTACTTCCGTTCTTTCTTTCCTTTCCGTAGAAAAGAAGAAGCACCCTTTCAGCAAGAGTATGGTAAAAACTCGCAAGAGATGCTCCTGCGAGAAATACAGAAAAATACAGAATCACCCAAGCAGAATCCATCTAGGATTTGACGTCAGGCGAGTTCCCGAAGTGCCTGAAGTCCTCTTTTCAGATTTTCCTTTGAAGATGCAAAACTGATTCTGATATAATCGTGAGAATCATTAAAAATGAATCCCGGTACTACAATGAGTCCTTTTTCCTTGACTGCTCTCACGACAAAGTCCTCATCATTCGAACGAATCTTTATGAAATAGTAGAAAGCGCCTTTGCTCTTCTTGATTTCATATTTATCCTGAAGCATTTCATAGACTAAATCTCTGTTCTGCCTGTAGTCATTTATGTAGGAACTCATATCTGTCTTCAAAGCTTCTATGCCTGCCCATTGAGTCACAGAAGGAGCACATACAACAGTGTACTGCTGAAGAGTTGTCAGAGCACGGATCAGTTCAGTCGGTGCGACAATACTTGCCAGCCTAAGTCCAGTCATACTGTAAGTCTTGGAAAATCCTGATAATGTAACTGTTTTATAATAAAAACTTCCTACTGAAAGAAACTTATGGTCATAATCAAAGAGCTCATAAATTTCATCTGAAACAAGAACGGCTCCTGTGGTTTCGGCCAGAGCCGCAAGATCTTCGAGCTGTTCTCTTGTAAAAATATAACCGGAAGGATTGGAAGGATTGGAAAAAATGATCATCTTGAATTTGCGGTTCTTGAACTGATCGAGTTCCCCCTTTGCGAAATCCTCTCTGACTGTAGTGATTTTTGCACCGTTAAATTTGAGCATTGCAGGGTACATCAGAAAATACGGAGAAACAACAAGGCACTCATCTCCCGGATTGATCAACGCATTAAAAAGCAGAAGAAGAGCTGAACTGATTCCTGCTGTCACTAAAATCCTGTCAGGCGATGCATAATTGATGGAATTGAGTTTGGAATATTTTTCTGAAAGTGCATCCTTGAGTTCAGGAATACCTGCAGTCAGAGTGTATGCAGTTTTTCCGTCTTTCGCAGCCTTTGTAAGTGCTTCTATGATATTTGGAGGACAGGGAAAATGAGGCTGTCCAATGGAAAAATTGATCGGATCCTTGAGAGATGCAGCCAGTTCAAAAGCCTTGCGGATAGGAGATGAATCCAGTCCGCCCATTCTTGCAGCGAGCAGTTGTTCATTAAAACTCAAATTATATCAGCCTTGTTTCGAGATCATTGATGACTATTTTTATTTCAGATGCCACTTCATACGCTTCTTCCTGAATTGCATGGAATTTTTTCAGGTAAAGTCTGGCAAGTTCCTCACCCTTAGGGCCGGGATATGCAAAAATTGCATGTTTAAAATTGTGAACATCAAACTGAGGAAAACGTCCAGCCATTTCCTGGGAGATTCTTTCTATTCTGGTTTTCGCAATTTCTTTTGCAAGTCCATTTGCACTTCTGAATTCTTTAGATGTTTCAGCGAGCTGACTTAAAAAATCATCAGCACTGTCTCCAAGAACAGGAACCGTCTTTGATTTTTCCTTGTTCTTGCAAAGTTCAACGTATCTGAAAACAAAACTGTTGTACTGCTCCATTCTGTCCTGCATATACTTGTTTACGTGATCTTTGTTATCCGGCAGAATAAAATCAGGCAGTCTCGCAATATCATACATTTCTGAATTGGCAGAGATAGCTTTCTGCAGATCAGTCAGTTCCGGAAAAGATACCGGGGGAAATGTCACTACCGGCAGATTCTCGTTAATTTTCATAAAACTGACTACGACATTGGAAGCAATCACCGAGCATCCAGCCTGAAACGGATTTTCTCCAATGACTTTGCAATATAAAATCAGGTTTCCTGAGGGATTTGATACAGATCCTTTCTCCAGCATATACTCTACCTACACCGTTTCGGAAAAACAGTCAAGCAGGATTTCTCTTTTTTTGAGACTGATCAGTATTCGTATACGCCGGTTTTTTCTGCGAAATAGTGAAGAAGGGTGTGATTCAGCCATCTTCCGTCCGGAATCTCCTTTGTCTTGCTGCAGAGAAAACCTACATGCCCCCCGCCCTTTGTGAGAATGACAGTCAGATTGGGATATCTTCTCCATTTGACTCCCCTGAAAAGCTCGTCCGGGATCAGTGGGTCATCATCTGCATGGATCAGAATTCCCTGATGTTCAATTTTGGGGATATGCGTAAGAGAAGAACAGTCTTTATAATAGTCCAGAGCCCCCTTATAATTATAAAGCGGGGCAGTCAGAAAATCATCAAAATCAAAAAGAGTCTCCGCCTTGTACGCTGCATCGAGCATTGTTTTGGGAGCTTTTATCAGTCCTTTTTTGATTTTCTCTCTGTACGACCTCAGAAAAAAATCTCTGTAAAACCGAGCCTTCTCTGAATCAATATAATCACATCCTACTTTCAGATCCAATGGCGGAGAAACCGCCGAAAAAAACTTTACTTCATCCCGTCTCGCTTCACCCATATATTTCAGCACCATATTGGCAGAAAGGGAATAACCGCACAAAATAATATTTCTATTTATATTATAATATATATATCTTATGATTCTGTCAATATCCTTGGTATCTGAATTGTAAAGCCTGGAAGAAAGTCCTTCGCCCTGACCGCATCCTCTGAGATTGACCCTGATGACTCCGTACCCGTGCCTGAGTGCAAGTTCACCCATTGTGACTATGTAATGACTGTCTGCAGTTCCTTCCATTCCGTGAATCAGGACAAGATAGTATCCGTTGAACCGGACAGGCAGCCTTTTGTAGAATGCGGCCGGAGGATTATGGTGAAGGCAGAGAACATCTCCAGTCCCGTCCTCGGTTTCCAGAAAAATGTCTTCACTGAAAAAATCGGTCGTCAGTCTGTTTTCCGGCGGAAAAAAGGAACTGAATACAGTCTGGCTGTGGCTGTTCTGAAGATAAGCTGCCTTTGGGAACTGGATTACTTTAAGGCCTCTGTCCATTCCTCTAATTCCTCAGCACTGAGCATTTTTTTTGATCTGATAAACTTTTCAAAACTGCTGATGGCTGTCTTTGCTCTTTTGATCAGCCCGGCAGCCTCTTCTTCAAAGTTGTCTTCCAGAAAAAAATTCAGAAAATCATCAATTTCGAAAAGGGTGAGATCCTCAAGAAGGATGGGCTCTTCTTCCTTATCATAAACTGCATCCAGATATTCCAAAAGAATTGCAAAGATTTCTCCCTCCTCTTCCTTTTTGGAAGAGTCGAGATACATCCTTGCTGCTTCTTCAAAAGAAACCTTCTCTGCCAAATCAGCTGACGTGAATGGAACTGGAAAGATGATCTACAATTCCATACTGAATTGCTTCATCTGCAGTCATATAATAGTCACGGTCTGTATCCTGAACAATTTTCTCAAGAGGCTGATTGCAGGCTTCGGAGAGAATTTTATTCAGTTTATCCTTTGTCTTTCTGATTTCCTGAGCGTGAATTCGGATATCAGTGGCAGGTGCGACAATCTGTCCGCCAATGCTCGGCTGATGGATCATTACTTTTCCGCTCGGATAAATATAACGTTTTCCTTTTTCGCCTGCACAGAGAAGGAGAGATCCCATTGATGCGGCAAGCCCCATACAGACTGTGGCTACAGGTGAGCTGATCATCTGCATTGTATCGTAGATTGTCATACCTGAAGTAATCACTCCTCCAGGACTGTTGATATAAAAAGTAATCAGTTTTCCAGGATCAGTCATCTCCAAATACATCAGTTTTGCCACAATGTCTTTTGCTGACTCATCCATGACGGGCCCCCAGAGAAAGATCTTTCTTTCTTCCAGGAATTTTTTCTGGATTGGAGCATTTTTGATCTGCTCAAGCATTTCCATACCGGGTTCAGTTTCTGTTTCTGTTTCAGAGAAATAATTCATAGTTTTAGAGTACGCTTTTTTTGGCCTAGAAAATCAATCTTTTTCTTTAGACTAAAAAAAGCACTGTCTGACGGAAAACGAAGTGTCAAAACCGTGGAGCGCAGAAAAAAAAGAGATTCGAAATGCGGGAATGCACCAAAGGAGAAAACAGTTCAATAAATCTCTTGAAATAATAAGAGTCCGCAGGTTTACTGAAGATCTTGCAGCTGTCTGCGCTAGAGCCATGTTCAGAAAAAATTATCTTATAGAAAAAAAATTTCAGACCAGATTCATACTGGAATTTCTGTCAATCGTCTTAGTCAATGCAATCCTGATTCTGGGTGTCGTTTTTATTCTGGGAAAACACTCCTACAGCCTGCTCCCTGACGGAGCCGCTGTCCTTGTTCAGGTGGATACATCCAAGGCAGTAATTCTCAGTCAGACAAAGGAAGGGGGAGTCTTTCCTGCAGATGAGGAAGGGGGCACTGCCTTTTTTCCTCTGAAGGAAATTTCCGGTAAAAACTCAAGACTCTACAATGCATTTGATCTTTATCTTATGCCTGTTCTTGCGGTGAGTTTTCTAAATCTGATTGTGATCACCGTTTTTGGAATTTTTTTCTCTCACCGAATGGCCGGTCCGATTCATAAAATCAGGAATACACTGGAAAAATTCAACGAGACAAAGGATGCCGATCCGATTATGCTTCGAAAAAAAGATTTCTTTCAGGATCTGGCATCAATGATAAACAGATCTCTCGAACTGAAGAAAAAGGAGAAAGATATAAAGTCATGATTTTTTATTCTATTTTATTTCTGTTTTCAATTTCGGTCTCAGGACTTTATGCAGAATCAGATCTTCAGTCCACACTGAACCTGTCTGCCAGGGATCCGGAAAAAGTCGGGGAACAGGGACTCGAAAGACTGAAAAAATTTCACCAGGAAACAGGCGATAAAACACTTCGAAAAAAAATCTGTCAGAATCTCTCCGGATTCAAAAATTCTTCCATCTCAGAAAAAGCATATTCAGCTGCGGAAAGTATTGTTCAGTCAGAAAAAGAATCGGATGTAAATCTGATCTGCGTAAACTCTCTTCTTCACTTAAGCTCGGACAGAAACAAATCCTGCAGAATACTTGTGCATGAACTGAAAAAACTTGCGGCAAAGAAAGACATCAAGAACGAAGATGAAATTCTTCTTCAGAAGATCATTGAGGTGATCGGTCAGCAGAAGTTCAAAGGTGCTTATGTTTCTCTGATGAAAATCCTGGAATCCGGCTATTCGGTGCAGAGCAAAAACTCTGCCAAAAAGGTCATTGAATCCCTTCCTATCTGAAAGCGGCAGTTTTTTAATCGGATACGCCTGCTCTGCAGTCTAATTTTTATGAAAAAAATCCTGTTTATTTCCATTCTGTCTTTTCTGATATCAGGGGCAGTTTCTGCTGTTTCTGCATCTGCAGTCATCACCTGCAAAATCAAAGCAAAAGTCATTCGCCAGATTCCAAACAATACAGACGACCCCAAGCTGCATAAACTGGAAATCAGCATTATTGAATCAAAATTTGACGGCGGACATTCTGCAGGAGAAAACTGCTCCAAGGATCTTTTTTCTCTGGAAAAGGAAATCAGCTTTCAGTCAAAAAAAAGAATGACTTACAAAACAAATGAAATCATAGAACTTTATCATACTACCGTCTATAATATGAGCGAAAGCGGACGAAATGTATATCGAAAATGGCATCTAAAAGACGACGATTAACTTTTCTTATTATACAGATGCTTCAGATGAGGATTGTTTTTCAGTTTATACTGAAGTGATCCTCTGCTGATCTGAAGGAGTCTCGCAGCCTCATCCTGCGATTTTCCCAATACAACTGCTCTTTCAATATACTCTGCTTCCAATTTCAATACAGCCCTTTCCAAGTTCAGATCTGCTGCAGGAATGCTGTTCTCTGAAACCTTTTCCGCAAAATCGTGTTTCTCTTTCATTGAATCAGGAAGGGATTCCAGTGAAATCAGATCGGTCGGGGTAATCAGAGCACTGTATTCAATCACATTCTGAAGTTCACGCACGTTGCCCGGCCAATGATATGCACATATACTTTCTATAAATTCTTCTGAAAACTGTCTGTTTTTGGAATACTTCTGATTGAATATATTCAGAAAATGATGTGCCAGAAGAGGAATATCTCCTCTTCTTTCTTTAAGAGAAGGAAGATGAATCGGAACGACTGCAAGTCTGTAAAAGAGGTCGGATCTGAACCTCCCGTCCTCTGCATCCTTCCTGAGATTTCTGTGAGTGGCAGATATAATCCGTATATCAATTTTAATTTTTCTGTGATCCCCCACCTTTTCAATTTCTCTCTCCTGAATGACACGGAGGAGCTTTACCTGAAGAGAGGGCGGCATTTCAGAAACCTCATCCAGAAAAAGAGTTCCTCCGTTTGCAGCTTCAAACCTGCCCATATAATTTCTTTCTGCCCCGGTAAATGCGCCCTTTACATGTCCGAAGAGTTCTGATTCCAGAAGATTTTCATTCAGTGCTGCACAGTTCATACTGATGAAAGGCCTGCCCTTTCTCTGTGAATGAAAATGCAGACTCTGTGCCACAAGCTCCTTGCCGGAACCGGACTCTCCCTGAATCAGTACAGTCGCATCCGATGCACCGATCAGGCGAATCCCTGTCTTGATCTGAAGTATTTTAGGATCATATCCGATGATTCTGTTCAGTATATCTATTTCTTCATGAATTTTAAAGAAATATTCTTTATAATTTCTGTTCTGAACCACTGCATCCGCAAGTGTGACAGCAATCTCCTCAATGAATCTGATCTGATTTTTAGTAAAATGATTTACATTTTCCGATTCCAGATTGATTACACCGATCACATCCTCTCCGCTGAGAAGAGGAACAGCAAGCTCAGACCTGACTGAATCCAGAAGTTTTACATAGTATTTGTCGAGCGAAACATCCTGAACATAAATTGTTTTCTTTAGTCCTGCACAGTTGCCGGTCACTCCGATATTGAATGGAAGTTTGACTGCCAGCTGCTTTTCTGTATCAAGACCTCTAGATGCAATGATTGTCAGAACTTTCTCATAAGGATCAGTAAAAGAAATATTTCCGAGGCTCGTACTGCAGATTCTGAGAAGTTCATCCAAAATCTCATTTAGAATTTCAAATATATTTTCGCCAATTTTGATTCTAGGCAGGAATTTTTTATGGAAAGAACTTAAAAACTTGTCCAATCTATTTCTTCAGTTCAACTCCCGCTTTCTCCAGCTCTGAGTTAAGTCTGCCTGTCCATGTATAAAAATACATTATCCAGTCGGAAATAAACGATTTAATCGGATATTTGAAAGTAGCAGGTCTGTTTTTTTCGATGATAAAATGGCCAAACCAGGCAAATCCATACCCGGAAACTGGAGCTAAAATTAGATAAATTGGTGACTGCAGATAAAAAACCAAAAAAACACTGATCAGGGCAAAGGTAGAACCTATAAAATGAAGCCTTCTGTTCCAAATATTAGAGTGTTCGGAAAGATAAAAAGGCCAAAATTCTGCCAATGTCCTGTATTCTTTCATGTTCTGTTAAAAATGGCATCATCCACTGTTCTGGATACTCTAAGCATACTTTTCAGTTTAGTCAGTTCGAGAACAGCACTGACCTGCTTGCTGGGAGAACATATCCGAATAAATCCCTGCATTTTCAGAAGTTTGGACTGAAAACTTAAAAAAGCACCGAGTCCGGAAGAATCAATGTATTTTAAAGACTCCATATTCACAAAAAACTTAGAGTATCCCCCATCCATCAATTTTGTAATAATCGTTTTGAGGTTCGGGGTGGAATACAGATTGAGGTCACCGGACATATCCACAATCACTCCCTCTTCCGGAAGATCAGGATGATTCCTGTTTACTTTTATTTTTATTTCTGAACTTTCATATGCCAAATCAGCTGAACTTAAATCCATTTTATCACTCATATATTTCTGGTCTCTCCCACTCCGTCACAAATTTCAAACCGGTAAAATTCAGGATCAATTCCAAATTTTTCCGTATAAAGCCTTTGTATTTCAGCAGAGACTTTTTCATATCTCCCTTTTTTGTCAAGAACTAGAATACATCCGCCGAATCCGCCGCCGACCATTCTTGCTCCCTGCACACCCAGATTACGAAGCTGTTCCACAAGAAAATCGGTTTCGGGACAGGAAACCTCAAAATTCTGAGAAAGGGAAAAATGAGTTTCGTAGAGAATTTCCCCTGCTCGTACGAGATCACTCTCCTCAAAACAATTCAGTATCTCTGCAGTTCGTTTTCTTTCTCCAGAGGTATGGATTACCCGTTTATATTCATTTGGAGTAAATCCAAAAAGATCCATACTGTCTGTTTCTGTAAATTGGTACAATGTCTTCAAACCTAGAAACTTGGTTTTGATCTTGATCAGTGCATTTTCGCAGTCTTTTCTTCTGTCATTGTAGGCACTTGTTTCAAGTGAATGTTTTACACTGGAATTGATAAGATAAAACTCAGATTCCCCCAGATGCACAGATTTATAATGATATTCTAATGTATCAGTGTTCAGTAAAATGCATTTGTCCTTTTTACCGAGGGAAACAGCAAACTGATCCATGATTCCGCATCTTGTGCCGGTAAAATTATTTTCTGCCCTTTGAGCAAAAACTGCAATTTCAGTTCTGGAAACCGGAAGCTGAAACACTGAACTGAGAGCAAATCCGACACAGACCTCCAGCGAAGCGGAAGAAGAAAGCCCTGCACCTTGCGGAACATTTCCATCCACGACTAGATCAAATCCGGGAATGATATATCCTTCCTTGATGAATTCACTGATGACTCCGAGGATATAATTCGCCCAAGTATTTGTTTTTCTTCTCAGTATCTGACTTGTTTCTACTGTTTCATTAAACTGAACGGAATAAATTCTGAAGATATGTTCCCAATTGGGACGAATGGCAACTTTTGTGAAGAAATTGATGGACGCAGGTAAAACCAAGCCGCCTAAATAATCAACGTGCTCCCCGATGATATTAATTCTGGCCGGAGACGAGAATTCAGTGATTTTTTCCTGACTTTCTCCAAATTTCGATATTAAAACAGACTGGAGAGACTCATTCATACAATTCGAAAAGGTATGAATAGGCTGAATGATTTCAAGCGAAAAAAGAAAAAAATATGATTTTCAGTCTGAATAAAAAGAGGCGACTGAATCGAAAAAGAATCCCTCGCTCGATTCAGTGTTTGCTGAAACGGCGAGACAATAATATATTTACTTAGCTGCTTCTTCTCTCGAACAGTCTGCACTGATGACCATTTTCTGGTATCCTGCAATCAGAATATAATCGTTGTAAAACTCAACTTCAATATTCTTCAGATCTTTACACTCATTGATCTTCAGCAGTTCATGCAGTTTGTCTTTTGTATCAATGGATTCTCCGAATTGGATGGAATTGAATACCACCATCGGACCAGTGAAAGTTTTGCGAACGCGATTTCCCTTGGAATTCACATCATAACTTGAAAAAGACTTTGTAGAAGAGATTCCCTTACAATTTGCAATTGTGCCCAAAACCAGAATAATCAAAAATTTCTTTAACATCCAGTACTCCCTCTTTTAACGGTTGGATAAAATCAGAGTTTAAGATTGAGGGAAAATGTCAATATTATTTACAAGGTTTTCTTGAATGATGGAAAGCAGAAAAACGGGGCGCCGGGACTGAAACAGGGAAAACTTGTTCTTGAAAGTATCACAGCCATTTGGGCTATACATTTATTGTTTTTACAGGCAGATGATGCAGATATCGCTCTATCTGAATATAAGACAATGAATCCCGTTCCTTTCTAAAAATTGCTTGTTTTTCCTTCATGCAAAAAGTCTATATACTTTTACATAGAAACGCATTAATCCTTTCAAAAACTTGAGTCGAGGCAGTATGCTCTATATTAACAAGGACTTAAAATGACAGAAATGAACAGTTCACATCAGGACAATATTGACTCTTTGCCAATTATGAACAGAAAAGATGCACTCGATCGTCTAGACAACAATACCGTTCTTTTGGATAAAATTATTTCTATGTTTATGGAAAAAACTCCAAACGAACTCTTAAAAATCGAAAAACTTCTCCAGGAAGACAATATTGATCAGGTGGGATTCGTGGCTCATACGATCAAGGGAACATCAGCAATGATTGGAGCTGACAGATTTTCCGCCTGTGCTTTAAAAATTGAAAAATTGGCAAAGCTGAAATCCTCGAAAACTGAAATCGAGGAGGTATTTCAGGCACTCAAGCAGATTATGAGTCTTTTGACTGATTCATTGAAAGCCTGATCGTATCGAGTGCTGTTTCTAAAAGTTCATTCATAGGTACTTCTGCATCTAAAAATACAGTTTTAGAGGGAAGGACTTCCAGAAAACCGGAATGAATTTTTTTCAGCTGTTCGAGACTCTCAAAAATTTCTCTGACTCCTCCTCTTTGTTCAATTCTCTGCAAACTTTTCTCTGGAGAAATATTCAAATAAAAAACAGCATCCGGTTCAATGAAGCCTCTTTCCAAATTCATTTTCAAAATTTCCGAAGCGGAAATGGAGGAGTCGGACTGATAAGCCGCCATTGAGTAAAAGTACCGGTCCAAAATTACATTTTTTCCAAGGGAAAGTGCAGGAAGAATATTCCTTTCAATCGAAAGTTTTCTGTCCTCTAAAAATTCAGAAATCAGCTCCGAGCGGCTGAGACAAATTTCTCCTTTCAGATGCCTTCTGATTTTCAGTCCGGTTTCAAATTGAGTCGGTTCAGAAAAAAGACAGCATTCCATATTTCGGGAAAGCTCTGAAAATAAGGATCTGCTGAGAGTTGATTTTCCGCTTCCGTCTATTCCTTCAATCACTAAGAAAAATGGTTTCATATCCTGCCTAGTTTTCCTCCAAATCCGTCTGCAGCTGCTTTGAAAAATAATAAGAGATTTTTGTTTCGAATGAACCTTGTCAGGAATTTCAGCAAGGTTCTGATATTTCTGATGAAAGAGTAATTTAAAGTGTGATTATTGATATATATTGTATTTCGAAGTCCGTAATAAAGCTTCCAGTCGGGGACAGATGAGACAGGCATTGGATGAAAATGCAGTGCAGAAAAAACTGTTATGACCTTTCCATACTTCAGCATTCTCCACGCATATTCCACCTCATCCCCCCAGATAAAAAACTCTTTTTTTATATTTCCGGCTTTTCTTACATAATCGAGACTGATCAGTGTTCCGTTAAAGAAAGATCCAAAAGGAAGAGTCCTGCCGTCAAGAGAGTTCTTCATAAATTCTTCCATCGATTTCATAGGAGGCCAGAGAACAGGCTGCCCATTTCTGACATAGGGCAGATGAAAACAGATCTTGGAGCTGTCCTGATCAGAAACAACCAGACTGTTGATACAGGCAGTCTCCGATGAGCAGTAAGGGACAAGCTCACTCAGTGCTGTCCGTTCAGGAAAGCCGTCATCGTCCATGCACCAGATCCAGTCAAAATTTCGGTACAGAGCCTCATCCACTGCTCTGTGAAATCCGCCCGCCCCTCCTGAATTCTCTTGTGTGATATAGGATATCCCATTTCCATGAAGCCACTCGGATGTTCCGTCAGTGCTTCCGTTGTTTATCACCAGAATTTCAAAATCACTGTACGACTGATTTTTCAGTGCCAGAATGCATCTTTCCAGAAGAGTTTTTCTGTTGTAAGTGACCACTGCCGCAAGGATTTTCACGAGAGTGCAAATGTTTCCAGGATTCGATATCTTGATCCTGATGGACTTAAGGCAGAAGAAACAAGACAGAACTCATTTACGGAAAAATCTGCTGTGCAAAAATCACTGAACAGTCCGGCATATTCGAGAAATTTATCTTCATTGAATTTTTTGATCCGTCCCAGAGTCATATGAGGTGTAAATTCTTTTTCCAGAACGCTGATTCCCGCTGATATTGATGTTTTTCTCAATTCCAGATTCAGTTTTTTAATGGGATCAGATGGAACTGCCTCGGTAAAAAGAACAGAATCCCTGCTGTTTCTAAATACACTTACGGATCGAAATGAAATTGAAAATGAATCGAATCGGAATTTTTGAAATGATCCAGAAAGACTGTCCAGTTGTGAAGAAGTAATCTCCCCTAAAAAAAGAAGAGTGATGTGAAGATTTTCGAGAGGCTCCCATTTTGTATTTGGAAGACCAATCTGTAATCTTTCCGCCTGTTCCTGAATCTCAAGGGGCGGAAAGACTGCAAAAAAGATTCTCAAATCTCAGCTTGTTCTCTGCATAGAAGTGATGATAGACTCAATGATATCCCTTGCTTCATTCATAGATTCTGCAAGACGGATATGGTTTTCCAGCCTAGTCACTTCAAATACTCGTTTTACTCCGTCAGTAATATTCGTGACTACAAGCTCCCCGCCCCGTCTTCTGAGCCAGCCGGCAATCTGAATGAATGCACCGATACCGGAAGAATCAATAAAAGTAGTGTCAGCAAGATCAAAAATAATGAATTTGTATCCGTCTTTTATCTGATTCTGCACAAGTGCTTTGATGTCAGGACATTTATAAAGATCCACATCACCGACCGTCTTGTATTCAAAAATTCTGTCGTGTGTTTCAATTCCGCCAGTATCAATAATTTCTTTTCTGCTGAAAATCTCGGCACCGGTGGCCATGAAGTGTTTTCCGGCAGTGTGAACATTCTCCCGAAGTCTCGCAGACATATTTCTGAGTCTTCCAAGCACTGAACTCAGCACCTCTGGAGAAAGAGCCATATGATCTTCAATTTTTTCAATTGCTGAATTAACAAGAGTCTTGGCTACCTCAATCTGATTGTCCTGCAGAAGTCTTGCTGCTTTTACGATCGTCTTGGCAGAGGAATAAATCAGTCTTTCCACCACAACCTCGTTGTCCACAATACTGTTGTTTGAAAATTCGCCGGAGATTGAATAGGATATTTTTTCGAGTTTTGTCTTATCAAAAAGATTATAGTAGGTAACTTCTACTTTTGCCACTTCTTTCAGATTGATCTCTTTGTCAGAATTGATTTCGAGAGCCATGACTATGCTTCTGATGTCATCGGATCGGATATCGCCTGCCTGAATGGAAATAGATCCGTCGGACTCTGATGTATACGGAAATTCATTGAAAAGATCCATCATTCGAACGCCTTCAGAAAAACGAATCCTCACTTCCACTGCCTGAGCATAAAGAGATCCGATATCTCCAAATTCCTTGAAGAAAATACCGGAAGCTTCTTCAGGACTGCTGACGAAATAGAAATTTCCTCCGCCGTTATCCGCAATCGCCTTGAGTGACGCTTCGTTGAAATCGTTTCCAAATCCGATGGTAGTAGTAGAAATCCCTCTTCCAAAATGATCCTTTGCGATCTGTTCGAACTGAGCCTGATCCTTGATTCCAAGAGTCGCCTGACCGTCAGTCAGAAGGATGACTCTTTTGTATGAATTCGGGATATTGCTGGTTTCCACTATTTTCAGTGTCTGAAGCCAACCTCCGCTCAGATTCGTGGAAGTGCCTACCTGAAGCGATCTGATCTTTTCAACGACTGCATGTTTGTCTTTCAGCTGAATAAAAGGCTGCAGAACTTGAACATCTGCAGAATACGCAACGATTGCAACGTAGTCATTTCTGGTCAGCCAGTTCACCAGAGAAGAAGCAGCTTCTATGGTAGCCTCAATTTTGTCCCCTTTCATTGACCAGCTCTTGTCTATTGCAAGGCCGATGACCAAAGGCTGTCTCTGTTCTGTTGAAACAGCGGGGGGAGTTTTCATCTTAATCAGAAGATGATTGATCTGTGAACTGTGTTTTTGAAACTGGGGCGACTCAAGTTTTGCTTCTAATTCCATGCAGGCTAGTATGAAAATAAAATAAATTCCTGCAAGATTATTTCTTTTTCAGTACGTAAAAAAATGAGAAGTTTCACGCTCTAAAAATGCAGCTTCTATACTAAACAATGATGTAAAAACATATTAAAGAAAAAGTCTTAAAGCAGGGATTTAGCAGCTTCAGAGCTGGCGGGGGGCTGCAGACCCCTCGCAAGTTTGGAAGCGGCTAATCCACCCGATAGGGATAACTATTTCCTGCTTTTTTAAAAGCAAATCTATGCGACAAAACCATCAGGCTGAGTCGCTGCCAAAAAAATACAGACAGTGTTTTTGAGCAATTTTTACTGGCAGATATGAAAGTCAAAATTCTGATTATCGGATCCGGGCCTACCGGTTTGGGAGCAGGCTACAGGCTGAAAGAAAAGGGGGAAACAGATTTCCTCATTTTGGAAAAAACGGATTATATCGGCGGTCTTGCAACGAGCTTCACCGACAGCAAAGGGTTTACCTGGGATATAGGCGGACATGTGCAGTTTTCTCATTATCGGTATTTTGATGATGTAATGATCAAAGCTTTGGGAAAAGAAGGATGGCTCCATCACGAAAGGGAATCCTGGGTATGGATGGAAGACAGATTTGTTCCTTATCCGTTT